>NZ_JBHWHV010000058.1:0-62986 GCF_042732375.1 Streptomyces sp. NPDC059785 | reverse complement strand
GCTGCCGATCCCGTGATCGGCAGCAGGCCCCTCATCGCTCGGGGCGGGCGATGGCCGCCTCAGCGGTTCAGCGGCGGGCGCGGGCCCGCGTCCGGCTCCTGGGGGCCGTGTCCCGGGGCGTCGTCCCTGATCACCTCGCCCTGGACCACCTTGCCGTCGGGCCGGTGCATGCGGGCCTGCTGGAAGGCTCCGCCGAAGCTGCCGGGCGCGGCCTCCCGCATCTTGCGGTCGAGGGTGCGCCCGGCGAAGCCGCCGACCGCCTTCTGCACCGGCGGCACCAGCAGGAGCAGCCCCACCGCGTCCGAGATCAGACCCGGGATCATCAGCAGCAGCCCGCCGAGCATCATCAGGCCGTTCCCGCGTCCGCCGCGCTCGCTCGCGGCCGCGGTGCCGTCCTGCTGCCGCTGGAGCGTCTCCTGGAGGTTGCGGAAGGCCCGGCGCCCGGCCCGTTTGACGACCACCGCGCCGCCGGCGAACCCGGCGACGATCAGCAGCAGGACGGTGCCGCCGCCCGCCGCGCCCGCGACCACGGTCAGCAGCCAGATCTCCAGCACCAGCCAGGCGGCGAGGCCGAGCGGCAGGAACGTACGCAGCCGGGATCGGCGCGGCCGGGAGGTGGACATGGGAGTCGAAGCGCCAGTCGTCATGGTTCCAGTGTGCCTGGCGCCGGTTCAGCGCGGGATAAGGGGATGATCATGACCTCGGCGCCACTCGCACCTTGCCCCGGCCGGACTCGCGGCCGCTCCCGGCCGGACTCGCGCCCGGCCTCAGTCGGACTTGCGCCCCGTGACCCGGCCGACCCGCTCGCCCACGCCCCACGAGGTGACCCGCCACAGCGCCTCCAGGAGGATGTCGCGGCTCATCTTGGAGTCGCCGAACTCGCGCTCCACGAAGGTGATCGGGACCTCCACGACGTGATAACCCGCCTTCACGGCACGCCGGACGAGGTCGACCTGGAAGCAGTAGCCCTGGGAGGCGACGTCGTCGAGGCCGAGCCCTTCGAGGGTCTCGCGGCGGAAGGCCCGGTAGCCGCCCGTGATGTCGCGCTGGGGCAGGTCGAGGGCGACCCGCGAGTAGAGGCTGCCGCCGCGGGAGATGTACTCGCGGGACTTGGGCCAGTTGACCACCCGGCCGCCCGGCACCCAGCGGGAGCCGAGCACGAGGTCGGCGCCCTTGAGGGCGGTGAGCAGCCGGGGCAGTTCCTCGGGCTGGTGCGAGCCGTCGGCGTCCATCTCGATCAGTACGCCGTAGCCGTTCTCCAGGCCCCAGCGGAAGCCCGCGAGGTAGGCGGCGCCCAGGCCCTCCTTGCCCTTGCGGTGCAGCACCCGGACCTGCTCGTCCTCGGCGGCCAGCTCGTCCGCCAGCTTGCCCGTGCCGTCGGGGCTGTTGTCGTCGGCCACGAGAACGTGCGCATCGGGCACGGCGGCCCGCACCCGGGCGACGATCTTCTTGATGTTCTCCGCCTCGTTGTAGGTCGGAATGATCACCAAGGCCGTGCCGAGCGGGCCGGACTGCCTCCCCTGGGATCCTGCCGCGAGGGTCCCGTCGCCGTCGTTCACTGCTGCCCCTTCATGTCCGTACGCAGGGGACCACCATAGTGTGCGCGGCCTGCGTTGCCGCGTCGACGCGTACGTGAGCGGGATGTCTGTTCACCGGCTGCCGGACGGGCGGGGCACGGGCCCGGGGCGCGGCCGCCGGCCGGCTGCGGATCGGGGCCCGGCGCCCTTCGGGCCGGCCCGGGACCCGCTGGCTGCGGGTCGACCGGAAGCCGTTGTCTACTGAGCGTCCGGGCCCCATCCGGGTCGCACCTTCCCCCGCGCTCGCGCGGAGCGGGGAGGGACCGATCCGGCCGGAACGTTCCCTCGCCCCGTGGCGCGGGCACTGGGCCTGGCTCCCAGGGGTGGAGTGCCGGTGCGGCACGCCACCCACTCACCCAGCGGCGCTGC
This sequence comes from Streptomyces sp. NPDC059785, assembly GCF_042732375.1. NCBI lineage: Bacteria > Bacillati > Actinomycetota > Actinomycetes > Kitasatosporales > Streptomycetaceae > Streptomyces > Streptomyces sp. NPDC059785. The sequence goes on along the minus strand of NZ_JBHWHV010000058.1, from coordinate 61,040 downwards.
GGCGACTGCACGGAAGTTCCCCGGTCGGACGTCCGGTGGTGGACCCGGCAGAACCTACCCGCCCTCCGCAGTCGGCTGTCAACAGCCGTCTGACCTGCGATTTTCCCCTGAAGTACCTGGTCAGTGCGGAGGAGCGCAGGTCAGCGCCCTTGATGATCAGGGCCGCGCCGCTCCGGGACATCACTCGTCCGGGCGCACGAACACGGTCCGGCCGCCCACGACGGTGCGCAGGCAGACCGGGAGGTCCGCGCCGGGGGTCAGATCCGGCAGTCCGGGCGTGCCGGAGCGGGGGTCGGTGGACCAGCGCGCGACCCGGTCGTCCGGTGCCTGCACGACGAGCTCCTCGGTGCGCCACACGGCGTAGTCCGCCGGGGCCCCCGGGACCAGGACACCCGCGTCGTCCCGTCCGACGGCGCGCCATCCGCCACGCGTATGCGCGGTGAACGCGGCGCGTACGGAGACCCGGTGTCCGGGGGTCCGGTGGAACGCGGCGGCACGCACGGTGCCCCACGGGTCGAGCGGCGTGACAGGGCTGTCGGAGCCGAAGGCGAGCGGTACGCCGGCCCGCAGCAGGGCCGCGAACGGATTGAGCGTACGGGCCCGTTCCGCGCCGAGGCGGCGGGCGTACATGCCGTCGTCGCCGCCCCACAGCGCGTCGAAGGCGGGCTGCACGGAGGCGGTCAGGCCGAGTTCGGCGAAGGCCGCGACCGTCTCGGGGGTGAGCATCTCGGCGTGCTCGATCCGGTGCCGGGCGGCGCGCACCCGGGCGAGGCCGGTCTTCTCGGCGGCGGCGCGCACACCGTCGACCACGGCGCTCACGGCGGCGTCGCCGATGGCGTGGAAGCCCGCTTGGAGTCCCGCCTCGGTGCAGGCGACGACGTGGGCGGCGATCGCGGCGGCGTCCAGGTAGGCGGTGCCGGTGTGCTCCGCGTCGGCGTACGGCGCGTGCAGACAGGCGGTGTGGGAGCCGAGGGCGCCGTCCACGAAGAGGTCGCCGGCGGCTCCGGCCGCGCCCAGCTCCCGCGCCTTGTCGACGTCCCGCTCCGCCCAGTAGCCGACGACCCGGGGCCCCGGTTCCCCGGCGGCGAGCCGCAGCAGTCCGGTGAAGTCGTCCTCGGAGGAGATGTCCGGGCCCGCGCACTCGTGCACGGAGCCGATGCCCCGGGAGGCGGCGTGGGCGAGCGCGGCGCGCTGGGCCTCGGCGCGCTGCGCGGGCGTGACGGCCGCGAGGGCGGCGGCGCGCACCGCGTGGTGGGCGTCCCGGGTCAGCGGTCCCTCCCCGTACCCGGCCTGTCCGGTGACGCCGGGCACCAGGTCGAGCAGGGCGGTGGTGACGACGGCCGAGTGGACGTCGATCCGGGAGAGGTAGAGAGGACGGCCGCCGGTGGCCGCGTCGAGTTCGTGGCGGGCCGGGGGCCGGCCGCCGGGCCAGCGGGCCGCGTCCCAGCCGTGCCCGAGCAGGACGCGGTCGGCGGGGCGGGCGGCGGCGAAGTCGCGGACGAGCGCGAGCGCGGCGTCCAGGGAGGGGGCGCCGGACAGGTCGAGCCCGGTGAGCGCGAGCCCGGTGGCGGTGGTGTGCACGTGGGCGTCGGTGAACGCCGGGGTGACCAGGGCGCCGCCCAGGTCGACCACCTCGTCGACGCCGCCCGCGAAGGCGTCGGCGGCGCCCTCGGAGCCGACCCAGGCGATCTGGCCGCGTTCGACGACCATCGCGGTGGCGAAGGGGTCGGCCGGGCTGTGGACTTCTCCACCGCGCAGCAGCACGGTGTCCGACGGGGCGGTGCTCTCACTCATGGGTAACAGTCTCGCCCCTCGGACCGTGGCCCCCGCGCGCGGGGGCAGCCGTCAGATCCGGGGCGGCCGCGCCTCGTACGGCGTCGACAGCACGACGGTCGTACGAGTGGAGACGCCCGCGAGCGTGCGTACGCGCGCGAGGAGCTCCTCCAGCTCGTGCGGGGTGGAGACGCGCACCTTGAGGATGTAGTTCTCGTCGCCCGCGACGCTGTGGCAGGCCTCGATCTCGGGGACGCCGGCCAGCCGCTCCGCGATGTCGTCGGGCGCGCTGGGGTCGAACGGTTTCACCGAGATGAAGGCGGTCAGCGGCAGCCCGACGGCCTCGGGGTCGACAACCGCCGCATAACCGCGGATGACGCCGCGCTGTTCAAGGCGGCGTACCCGCTGGTGCACGGCCGACGTGGACAGGCCCGTGGCCTTGCCCAGGTCGGTGTAGCTCATCCGCCCGTCTCCGACGAGCAGCTGCACGATCTGTCGGTCCAGCTCCTCCATGGCGCAAGAACCTACCGGTCCCTTGATCCGCCGGATACCTGGGCGCCCAGGTCATACCCGGTTCGTGATGTGGCTGAGAGAGACCTGTGAGCCGACTGGCGGACAAACGCGTCAGGTCGGACCCTCGCGCACCTCGTGTGACGAAGGACACAGTGACCCGGCAGGGTTCGTGATGTTCTCGTGATTACCGCGGAGACCGGGCGGGAAGTGCTTGCTGTGGTCGAGGTCGCAGCGCCTTGTCGGCCCACCCGAGGGGGAGAATCCCATGCAGAGTCTTAAGCGCCCTGGTCGTACTACGCCCAAGCGTCAGCAGCCGGTCGTCGAGCCCGTATCGGAGGGTGTCGAACCGGACGCCCTGGACGGCGACGAGTTCGACGCGTACGACACCTTCGAGATGTACCGGGTGATCTGCCCGGACTGCGCTCAGCCCATCGCGCTCCTCGCGGACGAGGAGAGCCTGCCCGAGCACGCGCTCTGCGCCTCGCCGTGGAACCCCTTCGGGCTCACGGTCTGCGCCGGCACGGGCCGTGCCGCGGCCGACGCGCGTCCGGCCGACGACACCGCCGGGCTCCAGGAGCAGGACACCGCGCTGCTGCTGACGCTCCCTCAGGGGCTCGACTGGCGGACACAGCCGTTCTCCCACGTCGGCGGACCGGGCTCGCGCCCCATGAGGGTCCCCGACATGCGAAGCCAGGCCGCCTGAGCCCGAGCCGTCCCCACGACCGTCCCGCACCGGAGATCACCCGGGTGCGGGACCGTGGCATGCCCCGCCGCGGGGCACAGCGCGAACGCAGAGCCGATTCGGCGGGTCGGTGACCTGGCCGCCCGCAGGCACGTTGCCCTGGTATGACCTCCACTTTCCCGGCTACCGGGCGACGGCGCCGCATCTACGTCCCGCCCCCGGCGGAATCGGTCACACCGGGCCCGGCGCAGCAGGACCCGCCCATCTACCAGGCGCTGCTGCGGTCCTGGGCCGACCGCGGCCGGACGCTGCCCGGGCGCCACGACCCGGAGTGGGTCCTGCTGGCGGCGCCCCCGGCCGCTCTCGGCGAGCTCGCCGCCCTGACCGCCCTCAGCGTGACTCAGGACCCGCGAGGTGACGGGCGATGACCATCCGCTGGATCTGATTGGTGCCCTCGACGATCTGGAGCACCTTGGCCTCCCGCATCAGGCGCTCGACGGGGAAGTCCGCGGTGTAGCCGTAGCCGCCGAGCACCTGCACGGCGTCGGTGGTCACCTTCATCGCGGCGTCGGTGCACAGCAGTTTGGCCATCGCCGCCTGCTTGGAGAACGGCCGCTCGGCGTCGCGCAGCCGGGCGGCCGACAGGTACAGCGCCCGGCCCGCCTCGATCTGGGTCGCCATGTCGGCGAGCATGAAGCGCAGGCCCTGGAAGTCGGAGACGGGCCGCCCGAACTGGCGCCGCCCGGTGGCGTACTCGACGGCCTCGTCCAGTGCGGCCTGGGCCACGCCGACGGCGCAGGCCGCGATGCCGAGCCGCCCGGAGTCGAGCGCGGACAGGGCGATCGCGAAGCCCTGGCCCTCCTCGCCGATCCGGCGGTCGTCGGACACCCGCACGCCGTCGAAGTGGACCTGCGCGGTGGGCGATCCCTTCATCCCCATCTTCTTCTCGGGCTGCGCGCCGCTGAGCCCCTCGGCGTCGCCGGGCACCAGGAACGCGGTGATCCCCCGGGCGCCCTCGCCGCCGGTGCGCGCGAGCACGGTGTAGAAGTCGGCGACCCCGCCGTGCGTGATCCACGCCTTGGTGCCCGTGATCACCCAGTCGTCGCCGTCCCGGACCGCCTTGGTGCGCAGCGACGCGGCGTCCGACCCGGAGGAGGGCTCGGAGAGGCAGTACGCGCCGAGGAGGCCGCCGCCGAGCATCGCGGGCAGGTGCTCGACCTGCTGCTGCTTGGTGCCGTAGTTGGCGAGGGCGTGGCAGGCCAGCGAGTGCACGCTGACGCCGAGGCCGACGGTGAGCCGGGCCGCGGCGAGTTCTTCGAGGGCCTGGAGGTAGACCTCGTACGGCTGGTCGCCGCCGCCGTACTCGGAGTCGTAGGGCAGGCCCAGCAGGCCCGACTTCGAGAGCAGGCCGAAGACTTCGCGCGGGAAGAGGCCGTCGTCCTCCTCGCCCGCCGCCTTCGGCGCGATCTCGCGCTGCGCGATGTCGCGGACGAGCGAGATCAGGTCCCGGGCCTCGTCCGTGGGCAGTTGACGGTCCACCGGCTGCGGGGCGCGGTCGGGCATGGCGACGCTCTCCTCCCTGTCGGGCAGTCGGCGGACGCACACCAGGGTTGGGGCGGCCCCGCCGGTCTCACAGTGCCCAGCCGATGCTGCTCCTCCGGGTCACGGAAGCTGCTGATCAGCGGCTGTGGCGCTGTGAGTATGCCCGATCGGCGGCACCGAGTCACCAGTTAACGACCGCTTACTAAAAGATAGGGAAATTGGTCCGAACCATTGACGCTGTGGTCTAGTCCTCCCTACTGTTCCCTGCGACGCCTCACCGCGTTCATGCCAAGCACGGCAAGGGGTGAGGACCGTCGCCCCCTGGTGCCCCCACGCACCTCCGGCAGGTCCACGCAGCACACCCCCACCCGTTCCCCTCCCCCACGAGGAGACAGGATGCTCGTACCGCACCGCCCGCGCCCCGAGTCCGCCCGGACCGGCCGCACCCGTCTCAAGGCCCTTGTGGCGACCGCGTGTTGCGCCGTTCTCGGCGCCGGACTGCTGGCCGGCGCGAGCGCCGCAGGCGCCGCGGAGCCGGCCGCCGCCCAGGCCGCCTCGCAGACCACCGCCGCCGCGGCGGGTTCGAAGGTCGTCGGCTACTTCACCGAATGGGGTGTCTACGACCGGAACTACCACGTCAAGAACATCGAGACCTCCGGCTCGGCCAACAAGCTGACGCACATCAACTACTCGTTCGGCAACGTCACCGGCGGCAAGTGCGCCATGGGCGACAGCTACGCGGCCACGGACAAGGCGTACACCGCCGACCAGTCCGTCGACGGCGTCGCCGACACCTGGGACCAGGACCTGCGCGGCAACTTCAACCAGCTGCGCAAGCTCAAGAAGCTGCATCCCGATCTGAAGGTGCTGTGGTCCTTCGGCGGCTGGACCTGGTCCGGCGGGTTCACCGACGCCGCCAAGGACCCGGCCGCGTTCGCCCAGTCCTGCTACGACCTGGTCGAGAACTCCAAGTGGGCCGACGTCTTCGACGGCATCGACATCGACTGGGAGTACCCGGGCGCCTGCGGTCTGACCTGCGACACCAGCGAGCCCGCCGCGTACAAGAACCTGATGGCGGCGCTGCGTTCGAAGTTCGGCAGCGGCGCGCTGGTCACCTCCGCGATCGCGGCCGACGCCACCGACGGCGGCAAGCTCGACGCGGCCGACTACGCGGGCGCCGCGCAGTACGTCGACTGGTACAACCCGATGACGTACGACTTCTTCGGGGCCTGGGACGCGCAGGGGCCGACCGCCCCGCACTCGCCCCTGACCTCCTACGACGGGATACCAAAGGCGGACTACTACACCTCCGCCACCATCGCGAAGCTCAAGGGCCTGGGCATCCCGGCCTCGAAGCTGCTGCTCGGCATCGGCTTCTACGGGCGCGGCTGGACCGGTGTCACGCAGGACGCGCCCGGCGGCACGGCCACCGGTCCCGCGGCGGGCACGTACGAGCAGGGCATCGACGACTACAAGGTGCTCAAGACCAAGTGCCCGGCGACCGGCACCGTCGCCGGCACGGCGTACGCCAAGTGCGGCAGCGACTGGTGGAGTTACGACACCCCGGCCACCATCGCGGGCAAGATGAGCTACAAGGACGAGCAGGGCCTGGGCGGCACCTTCCTCTGGGAACTGAGCGGTGACACCTCGGACGGCGAGCTGATCAAGGCCGTCGACTAGTGCCCCAACAGGCAACGTTCGCCCCGTCGCGACGCCCGGCACGCACTCTCGCCGCACCGGGCACAAACCCAAGTACGTCCAGTACGAGGGCTTGCGCCCGGCACGCCGAGAGCACGCACCGAACGCCGCTCCTTGACGGGCAAACGTTGCCTGCCGGGGCACTGGCCCTTGCGGACAGGCGGTCGAGGGGCGGGGCCGGACGGCTCCCGCCCCTTCGTCATACGGCCGGGCGGGCCGCCTCGGGGGCCGCGTACGCGGGGTCCAGCTCCTCGATGGTGCGCAGGGCGCCGCCCAGCATCTTGGCGAGCAACTGCCGCATGGTGTCCCGGGGCAGGTCCCGGCGGCCGATCCAGTCGAGGGTCGCGCCCTCGACGCTGCACAGCCAGGCCAGCAGCGCCGTCCGCGGCAGCGGTCCGATCCGGCTGTGCCCGTAGGCCCCCTCGGCGATCGTGGCGATGATCGCCTCGCGCACGCCGTCCCTTATCGCCAGCACCTCGGCGTCGAAGCCGACACCGCCGCTGATGATCGTGCGGTACGCGGCCTGGTGCTGCTCGGCGTAGCGGAGATAGCCGTCGATGGTGCGGTGCACCCGGTCCTTGGGCGATAGGTCGACGCCGCCGGCGGCGCGGGAGATCAGTTCGTCGACCGAGTCCTCGACGATGGCCAGGTAGTAGCCGCGCTTGGACTGGAAGTAGTAGTAGATCAGGCCCTTGGCGACCTGGGCGTGCCGGGCGATGTCGTCCATCGACAGCGCGTCGTAGGACCGGTCGGCGAACAACTTCTTGCCGACGGCGATGAGTTCGGCGCGGCGGGCCGCCGAGCGATCGGTGCCGCGCGGCCGCGGGCGGTCGACGCCGTGCTGTTGACTCATACGCAAACTCGGCCCCGGTCTCCGACGCTGCCGACGAAAAAACATCCGCAGTATGGCAGACCCGCGTCACCGGCCGGCCAGGCGTCCGCTCCCCCGCTTTCGGGGGCGTCCGCTCCCCCGCTCACGGGCCCCGGTTCAGAGCAGGCCGAGCTGGGTGACGAGCATCGCCAGGACCACGACGAGCGTCCAGCCGAGGACGTGCTCGAGGATCTTCGGTCCGTCGTCCTGCGGGCCGCCGGTACGGGCACGTGCGGCGGAGGCGGTGGTCGCGGTCATGGGCTTCTCGCTGACGTAGGCGTGCTGGTGCGGTGGCCCCCCGCCTGCTGCCGGCTCCCCACCGACCCGACCACCTTGCCACCGGAAGCCGCCCTACCGGTAGAGAGCTGGGTCACGCCCACACTTCGACCAGGTTCAAAACCCCGGGAATACGGCCGGAATTCCACAACGATCCCCAGGGGCTGTGCGTCTCATCACACAGCAGTTGGTCAGCCAACGGAAAGGTTCCCGATGAGCACGTGCCGGACGTCCCGCCGCACCGCCCGCCTCGCTCTGGCGGCGGCGATCACCGTGGCGGCCGCCCTGACGGGTCCGGTCCCGCAGGCCGCTTCCGCTCCGTCCGCCGTCCGCACCGAGGCGCCGTCCCCCGGCGCGGCCGGGCTCGGCGACCCGGTCTTCCCGCTCGACGGCAACGGCGGTTACCGGGTCAGCCGCTACACCCTGGACTTCGACTGGCAGGCGCCGCGGACGCCCTTCGCGGCGTCCACGACGGTCAGAGCGGTCGCGACGCAGGCCCTGTCACGCTTCGACCTGGACTTCGCGGGCAACACCCTGGGCGCCGTGACGGTGAACGGGAAGCCCGCCGCCGCCGTCCGCGACGGCGACGAACTGGTCGTCACCCCGGCGAAGGCCCTCGCCAAGGGCAAGCCCTTCACCGTCGTGGTCCACTACACCGCCGACCCGACCCAGATACGCCACCGCGACGACGCCATCGAAGACTACGGCTGGATACCCACGCCCGACGGCACCGTGCTGTACCCGCAGCCCAACGGCGCAAAAATGATCTTCCCGTCGAACGACCACCCGAGCCGGCGGGCACCGATCACCTTCCACATCACCACGCCGCCGGGCCTGAGCGCCGCCGCCAACGGCAAGCTCACCGGCCGCACCGAACGGCCCGACGGGCGGGTGACCTGGACCTACGACTCGGAGCAGCCGGTCGCCGCGCAGCTCGCCCAGCTCGCGATCGGCAGGTTCACCTTCGACGAGCACACCGGGCCCGGCGGCCTGCCGATCCGCGACGTGGTGCCGGACGACCTGGTGGCGCCGACCGACCGGTACCGCGCGCTGACCGACGACCACCTCGCCTGGCTCGAGGACAGGCTCGGCCCGTACCCGTTCCATCGGTACGGCGTCCTGGTCGGCGACACCGATCTGGGCGTGGCCCTGGAGACCCAGACCCTGTCCCTGGTGCCGAAGGCCGACCTGCTCGGCGACCGGGTCACCGCCGAACGGAACCTGGTGCACGAGCTGGTCCACCAGTGGACCGGCGACAGCGTCGGCATCGAGGGCTGGTCCGACCTGTGGCTGAGCGAGGGCCACGCGCGGTTCTGGGAACGGCAGTACTCCGAGGAGCACGGCGGGGACAGCTTCGAGGCCGCGATGAAGACGGCGTACGAAGCCCACGACCAGTGGCGGCACGACTACGGCGCCCCGGCCGAGCCCACCGAGCCGAACCTGTTCAAGCGGATGCGCTACGACGGCTCGGCGCTCGTGCTGTACGCGCTGCGCGAGAAGGTCGGCGCGGAGACCTTCGGAAAGATCGAGCGGGCCTGGACCGCCACCTACCGCGGCCGGACGGCGAGCACCCAGGACTTCGTCGATCTCGCGTCCAAGGTGGCGGGCGAGGACCTGGACGGCTTCCTGCACCCGTGGCTGTACGGCGCGAAGACACCGCCGATGCCGAACCACCCGGACTGGGTGGTCACGCCGGTCACCGGCTGACCGCGCGGGCGGCCCTCCACGGGGGTGGGGGCCGCCCGCCGGCAGCCGGGCCTCAGCAGGCGATGCCGACGGCCGCGAGCGCCCTGCGCTGGCGGGCCGTCGGACGCGCCGGGAAGTACAGGTAGCAGACGCCGCCGGTGCCGGAGACGACGTTGCCGGAGGCGTTGTACCGCTTGGTGCGGAGCCAGATGTTCTCCCACTCGCGCCGCTGGTAGACGCGGCGCACCGCGGCGTCGCTCGGGGACGCCGGGTCGTTGGCGATCACATCTCCGCCGTCCGTGAACCCGATGACGGTCATGAGGTGCCCGGCGGTCCCGTACCCCGCCCCGGTCAGCTCGGTCTTCAGGAACGACTGCGACGTTATGGCCGGAATCCCCGCGTCGACCAGCCTCTCCAGGTCGGAGAGCGAGCCGAGCCGGGTCACCACCCCTTGCAGGTCCTGGTACGTCGCGGCGTACGCGGCGTTGAACGGCCAGTTCCCGCAGCCCGCGTACTGGTAGTCGTAGGTGGAGCGGGCCGCGTGGCACACCTGCGGGTCCGCGTAGGAGGGGTCCACCCAGGAGAGCTGCTCGGCGGTGGGCCTGCGGCCCCAGTACTCGATGATCATCTGCGAGGAGGTGGGGCTGCACCACGCCTCGCCGCCGTTGTCGTACTCGGGGTACTGGCCCGCGTGGATCTCCTGCGAGTAGCGCGGGACGTCCAGTTCGCGGGCGGGGCCGGGTGTGGAGGCGGGGACGGTGAAGCGGTCGGGGACGTCGGAGCCCATCACGCCGAGCCGCCAGACGGTGGGGGTGAGCGTGGTGCCGGGCCTGCGGTACAGCGTCAGCCGCAGCAGGCAGGCGGCCAGGCGCAGCCCGGAGGCGGGGTCGTCCACGGCGAAGGTGTCGGTCCAGACGCTGCTGCGGCCGTCGCGCTGGTCGTCGACCGAGGTGCGCCGGATGTCTTCGTCGCCGGCCGCCCAGCGGCCCATCACGTACCACGGCGTCTGCGTGCCGTCGGAGTAGGTGCCCCGCAGCTCGATCTGGAGCCAGGTGCCGGCCGGTGTGTGCGCGTTCCAGGAGGCGATGGCCTCGGTGGCGGGGACGGCGAGCCGGTGGACGGGGGAGGTCCAGGTCGCGTACTCCCAGGCCGCGGTCTGCTGCGTGTGCGGGTCGGTGTAGTCGGTGGTGCCGGCCGGGGTGTCGAGCACCAGGCCGGGGCGGACGCCCGGGACGGCACGGGTGCCCTGGGCGGTGCCGCCGCGCCAGTCGGCGTACGAGGTCCATGCGTGGTTGCCGACGAGGCCGTTCGCCTGCGCCGGGCGGGCCGGGGCGGCGGTCGCCGGTCCCGCGGCCGGGACGGTACCCGCGGCCGCCGTGGCGACGGCCGCGGCGAGGACGGTTCTGCGGGAGGGTCGGAGCGGTAGGGACGGTGCCGAGGCTCTGGTCATGGGTGGGTGACCCCCAGGTGTCCGGAAGGGGCGGTTCAGAAGCAGGGTTGGCTCACACTATGGATGCCCCGAACCGGCTTCTGCCAGCACTTCGACGCTCGCGGCGCCCACGAATATTGGTCGGGACCACTGGCATGACCTGCGGTGTCCGCGCACGGGACGGGAGGCGTCCGGCGGGCGCGCCACGGGCCCGGCGACACGGGGACGCCGCCCGCCGGGACCGGACGCCGCCGGAACGGCCCGCCGGGCGACGGACCGCGTCGGACCGCGACGGGCGAGGCCGGTCGCGGCGACCTCGGCGGAGCGGCTGGGCGGCGGAGCGGCTGGGCGGCGGAGCGGCTGGGCGGCTGGGCGGCTGGGCGGCTGGGCGGCGCCGAACGGTCGACGGTCGGGGCGACGTTCCCGGACGGCCGGGGCAGCGCCAACCCGGCCGACAAACCGGTCGACGTTCCCGGACGGCCGGGGCGGCGCCAACCCGGCCGACAGACCGGTCGACGGTCCCGGACGGCCGGGACAGCGCCAACCGGCCCGACGATCCGGGCGACGGTCCCCGGACAGCCAGGGCAGCACCAACCCGGCCTACAGTCCGGACAACGCTCCGCGGACGGCCGGGACAGCGGCAACCGGTCGACGGTCCGGGCGAGGTTCCCGGACGACCGGGACAGCGCCAACCGGCCCGACGATCCGGGGGACGGGCCCCGGACAGCCAGGGCAGCACCAACCCGGCCTACAGTCCGGACAACGCTCCGCGGACGGCCGGGACAGCGGCAACCGGCCGACGGTCCGGGCGAGGTTCCCGGACGGCCGGGACAGCGCCAACCGGCCCGACGATCCGGGCGACGGTCCCGGGACGGCCGGGGCGTGGTCCGGACCGTACACTTCCGGGGCCGCCGCCCGTACATTTCGGGCACCGTCGTCGACACCCCTCCAGGACGCGCCATCCACACTCCCCCAGGAACCTCCGCCCACGATCTCGCCGCCCGGCTGCGGCGGCTGCCGCCGTCCTGCGGCTCCGTGCGCCTGATCGGCGTCGACGGGCACGCGGGCTCGGGCAAGACGACCTTCGCCGGCCGGCTGGCGGCGGCGCTCGGCGACGCCCCCGTGCTGCACCTCGACGACATCGCCAGCCACGAGGAGCTCTTCTCCTGGACGGACCGGCTGCTGCGCGAGGTGATCGAACCGCTGCGCCGGGGCGAGCCGGCCCGCTACCTCCCCTACGACTGGCGGACCCGCCGCTTCGGCCCGGCCAGGACCCTGCCCTGCGCGCCGGTCGTCCTGATCGAGGGCGTCGGCGCGGGACGCCGCGCGGTGCGCCCGTTCCTGGCGGAGCTGCTGTGGATGGAGCTGGGGCGCGAGGACGCCTGGGCGCGCGGGCGGGAACGGGACGGTGAGGCGCAACGCGACTTCTGGGGCGGGTGGGTCGCGGCGGAACACAGGCATTTCACCGAGGATCCCTCGCGACCGTTCGCCGATCGCTTGGTACGGGAGTGCCGCAAGGGATATGAGGTGCTTACTGGGCCTCGTGGGACTCCTGGACCGGACCAGTTCGTGACGCACCGTGACGGACCGTCCGCTGTGTGCTGAACTTGTGAAGACCCTTGCGCGCGAAGTTGTCCCAGTGCCTCAACTCGGCTTGACCGGGGGGCCGTACAGGTCTTACGTTCTCAATGTGCGGTCCCTCGGGGCCGCCCCGCAGACGCGAAGCCCCCGGTTGTTCCCCCGTGACCGGGGGCTTCGTTCTGCGCTTGCCTCTCATTTCGGACGCTCCGAGCCGCCGTCCGCTCACGTTCGGTGACCGTCCGGCCTTCGCCCGTTCCGTGCCCATCGCGCGCAACGGGCTGTGCGGCACCCTTCGGTGGACACCCGCTGCGCAGGTACGATGCCTCTCGGTGCGCCCTTCGGACGGCTGCTCTGCGCACCGGCGCAACTCCCGTCCGCGGCACAGCGGTTCGACGAAGGCTGCCGACCAGCACCGGCCCGGCGGCACACCAGCGGGGGCACGGTTTGTGGGGGACGTGATGGACTTCGGCACGCAGGGCCCCGAGGCCCCGGCCGACCTCGCCTGGCTGCGAGGTGTGGACGCCTACACCATGGGGGCCTATCCGCAGGCGGAGGAGGAGTTCCGCGCCGCGGTACGGATGGATCCGGGCATGGCGGACGGCTGGCTGGGCCTGCACGCGCTGCGGGTGGACACGACCACGGCCCTGCTCCGCATGTTCCGCCACCGCGAGCGCTTCGGCGAACAGCGCTCCCGCCACCGCCGCACGCTCAACTCCTGGTACTGGCTCGGCTGGTGGGTCCAGCCGGTCCTGGAGAGCCCGCGCGATCTGCTGCTCGCCCACGCCTCGCACTGGCTCGACGGCCGCCACGTACCGGAGCTGGACCGGGCCCTGGCGGGGCTGCCACCCGTGGACACCGACCCTCAGGTGCGCTTCCTGCACGCGTGCCGCGCCTATCTGGTCAAGGACTGGGAGCAACTGGTCCGGCACACCGATCCGTTGACCGACGACGCCATGCTCGGCATCGAGGCCGGACTCTTCGGCGGCATGGCCCGGGTGCGCCTGGAGATGTACGGGCAGGCCGAGCCGCTGCTCTCGTCCGCGCTGATGCGCTGCCGCAGCGAGCAGCCGCAGCGCAAGGAGCTGCGGTACTGGCTGGCGCGGGCGCACGAGGGCACCGGACGCTCGGCGGCGGCGCTGCCGCTGTACCGCGCGGTGCACCGGGTGGACCCGGCGTTCATGGACACCTCCGCCCGGCTCGCCGCCATCGCCGAGGGCGACGGGTACGACGACGCGGCCGACTTCGCGGCGATCGCGCTCACCGGGGTCGGCCAGGACATGATGGAGGGCCCCGACGGCATCGATCCGCTCTTCGGCGCCGAGGGACGGGAGCTGAAGCTCTCCGAGCCCGACCTGACCCCGTCCGGCGGGCTGCCGTCCGCCGCGGACGCGGTGCGGGAGAAGACCGTGCTGCCGGTGCAGTCGCCGCCGACCGGGCCCACCGACCCGGCTTTACTGGAGGAGGCGCTCGCCGAACTGGAGGGCATGGTCGGGCTCGAACCGGTGAAACGGCAGGTCAAGGCGCTCTCCGCACAGCTCAACATGGCGCGTCTGCGGGCCGGCCAGGGCCTGCCGGTGCAGCCGCCCAAGCGCCACTTCGTCTTCTCCGGCCCCTCGGGCACCGGCAAGACCACCGTGGCCCGCATCCTGGGCCGGGTCTTCTACGCGCTCGGGCTGCTCGGCGGCGACCATCTGGTGGAGGCCCAGCGCGCCGACCTGGTGGGCGAGTACCTGGGCCAGACGGCGGTCAAGGCCAACGAGCTGATCGACTCCGCCATCGGCGGCGTCCTCTTCGTGGACGAGGCCTACTCGCTGTCCAACTCCGGCTACGGCAAGGGCGACGCCTACGGCGACGAGGCGCTGCAAGTGCTGCTCAAGCGCGCCGAGGACAACCGCGACCACCTGGTCGTCATCCTGGCTGGCTACCCCGAGGGCATGGACCGGCTGCTGGCCGCCAACCCGGGCCTGTCCTCCCGCTTCACCACGCGCGTCGACTTCCCCTCGTACCGCCCGCTGGAGCTGACCTCCATCGGCGAGGTGCTGGCCGCCGAGAACGGCGACGTCTGGGACGAAGAGGCTTTGGACGAGCTGCGCTCCATCAGCGGCCACGTGGTCGACCAGGGCTGGATCGACGAGCTGGGAAACGGCCGGTTCCTGCGCACCCTGTACGAGAAGAGCTGCGCCTACCGCGACCTGCGGCTCTCGGGCTACCCCGGCACCCCGTCCCGGGACGACCTGTCCACCCTGCGCCTGCCGGACCTGATGCAGGCGTACGGGGAGGTCCTGTCCGGGCGCGGACCGCAGGATCCGTCGGCGCTCTGACCGACGGCCGAGAACCGCGGGACCCGTCAGCGCTCCGACCGACGGCCGAGAACCGCGGGACCCGTCAGCGCTCCGACCGACGGCCGAGAACCGCGGGACCCGTCAGCGCTCTGACCGACGGCCGAGAACCGCGGGACCCGTCAGCGGCTGTGCGGACCGGGAGCGGGTCAGCGGATGGGACATCCGCCGACCCGCAGCGCACGGTCAGCTCGCCAGCGCCTCCTCCGGCGTCGCCGGGGCCGCGCTGATCCGCGGCTCCGAGACCCGTACGGGCCGCGCGTCCCGGTGGGCGGGGTCGCGGACCTCGCCGACCAGCAGCTCCAGGACGTCCTCCAGGGCGACCAGGCCGAGCACCCTGCCCGAGGCGTCGGCGACCTGGGCCAGATGGGTCGCGGCCCGGCGCATCACCGTCAGGGCGTCATCGAGGGGCAGCTCGGCCCGCAGGGTCGTCATGGGCCGCCACAGCTGCTGCGGGACCGCCCGGTCCGACTCCTCCAGATCGAGTACGTCCTTGACGTGCAGATAGCCCATGAAGGCGCCGGTCTCCGCGGCCACCGGGAACCGCGAGTAGCCGGTGCGGGCGGTCAGCTCGACGATCCGGCCGGGGGTGACCGACGGGTCGACGGTCACCAGCGAGGCGCGGTCGAGGAGCACGTCGGTGACCGGGTGAGAGCCCAGTTCGAGCGCGTCCTCCAGGCGCTCCTGCTCCTCGGGGTCGAGCAGGCCCGCCTGGCCCGAGTCCTCGACCAGGCGGTTGAGCTGCTCGCTGGTGAAGACGGCCTCCACCTCGTCCCTGGGCTCGACGCCGAACAGCTTCAGGATCACCCGGGCGCAGGCGCCGAGGGCGACCGTGACCGGGCGGCACAGGCGCGCGAAGGCGACCAGGCCGGGGCTGAGCCACAGCGCGGTCTTCTCGGGCGCGGCCATCGCCAGGTTCTTCGGGACCATCTCGCCGATGACGAGGTGGAGGAAGACGACGACGGCCAGCGCGATGATGTAGCCGAGGGGGTGGATCATGCCCTCGGGCAGCCGGACCGCCTCGAAGACCGGCTCCAGCAGATGGGCGACGGTGGGCTCGGCGACCGCGCCCAGCGTCAGCGAGCAGACCGTGATGCCGAACTGGGCGGCGGCCATCATCTGCGGCAGCCGCTCCAGGCCGTACAGCACCTGCCGGGAGCGGGCCGTGCCGAGCGGTTCGATCTGGCTGCGGCGGACCGAGACCAGAGCGAACTCGGCGCCGACGAAGAAGCCGTTGGCCAGCACGAGCAGGGCGGCGAAGAGGAGCTGGAGGAGAGTCATCGGACCGCCTCCGCCACGGCGGGTACGTCCGCCAGCCTGACCACCCGGACCCGCTCGGCCCGGTAGTGCCCGACCTGGCGCACGGTCAGCCGCCAGCCGGGCAGCTCGGCCCGGTCCCCCGGCGCCGGGATCCGGCCGAGCAGATCGGCGACGAGTCCGGCGACCGTCTCGTACGGGCCCTCGGGCGCCTCCAGGCCGATGCGGCGCAGGGCGTCGACACGGCAGCTGCCGTCGGCGTCCCAGGCGGGCCGCCCGTCCTCGGGCGGTGCGGCCGCGAGCTCGGGCAGGTCCTGCCCGTCGTGCTCGTCACGCACCTCGCCGACGATCTCCTCGACGATGTCCTCCAGGGTGACCACGCCTGCCGTGCCGCCGTACTCGTCGACGACGACGGCGATCGGCTGCTGGCTGCGCAGCTGCTCCAGAAGCGGCTGCACGGGCAGGGTCTCCGGCACGAGCAGCGGGGTCTGGGCGATCCGGCCGACGGGGGTGCGCAGCCGGTCGTGCGCGGGCACCGCGAGGGCGTCCTTGAGGTGGACCATGCCCACGATCTCGTCGATCCGCTCCCGGTAGACGGGGAAGCGGGACAGGCCGGTGGCCCGGGTCAGGTTCACCACGTCCTCGGCGGTGGCCGAGGACTGGAGCGCGCTGACCTTCACCCGGGGGGTCATGACGTGCTGTGCGGTCAGCTCGCCGAGGGAGAGCGTCCGTACGAAAAGGTCGGCCGTGTCCTGCTCCAGGGCACCGGCCTGGGCGGAGTGCCGCGCCAGGGAGACCAGCTCGCCGGGGGTGCGCGCGGAGGCCAGCTCCTCGGCGGGCTCGACGCCCAGGGTGCGCACGAGCCGGTTGGCCACCGTGTTCAGCGCGGCGATCACCGGGCGGAAGAGCCGGGCGAAGACGTGCTGGGGGCCGGCGACGAAGCGCGCGACCTGGAGCGGCCGGGAGACCGCCCAGTTCTTCGGGACCAGCTCGCCGATCACCATCTGGACGGCCGAGGCGAGCAGCATGCCGACCACGACGGCCACCCCGGAGACCGCGCCCTCGGGGATGCCGAGCGCGGTGAACGGGCCGTGCAGCAGATCGGCGAGCGCGGGCTCGGCGAGCATGCCGACGACCAGCGAGGTGATGGTGATGCCGAGCTGGGTGCCGGAGAGCTGGAAGGACAGTTCCCGCAGGGAGTTCACGACCGTACGGGCACGGCGGTCGCCCTGGGCGGCGGCCTGCTCGGCGTCGGGGCGCTCGACCGTGACGAGGCCGAATTCCGCCGCGACGAAGAAGCCGTTGGCGAGGATCAACAGGAACGCCGCCGCGAGAAGCAGCAGGGAGATGGTCATGCCGCCGCCTCGGCAGAACCGGAGGGGGCGGCGCAGGTACTACAGGACGATCCGTCCATCGCTGGAGGGAGTCACTCCTCGGGTAGCAGGAGCCCCTGGCACCGGTCGGCACTCAGAGGCGGAGACGCAACGAGAACGTCTGCCGTCACCAGATTAATCAAGACAGGGGCCAGGGCGGCAGGGGAGAATCCCCTGAGCCGTCCCTGATTGTCTGTGAAACCGCTTACGCGCCGTTGCCTGTGAATCCGCTTACGCGTCTTTGGCAGGACCCTCGGCCGAGCGGGCCTCGACGAGGGCGCGCAGCGCGCGGGCGTCGTCGATGGCGCGCCGCTTGGCGATGCCGGGCTGGATGCCGAGGGCGGCCAGGCTGGTGCCGTCGCTCAGGTCGAGGAAGACCCAGGGGTCGCCGGGGCGCAGGTTGACCCGCAGCACCTCGGCCCAGTCGAGGCGCCGCGTAGTGGCGATGTTGACGACGGTGATCCCGCTCTCCGCCGCGACGACCTTGGGCCGGGCGAGCAGCACGAGCACGGCGAAGAGCAGCGCCGCGGTGAAGACGAAGCTGGTGCGCTCCGCCGGGCTGAGCTGCTCGAGGAGGAGCGCCACCGCCGTGATGACCACGAAGATGACGAGGCCCGCGGTGAGCAGCACGGCCCGGGTGCGGGCCGGCCGGAAGGTGACGGGGAGCGCGGGGAGGTCCGACATGGTGGGTGTCCTGGTGTCCTGTGTCCCGGTCAGAGGCGGCAGGCGTGGATGGCGGTGGTCAGGATGGCCCGCGCGCCCAGCTCGTACAGGTCGTCCATGATCCGCTGGGCCTCCTTGGTGGGGACCATCGCGCGGACGGCGACCCAGCCCTCGTTGTGCAGCGGCGAGATGGTCGGCGACTCCAGGCCCGGGGTGAGGGCGACGGCCCGCTCCAGGTGCTCGGCGCGGCAGTCGTAGTCCATCATCACGTACGTCCGGGCGACCAGGACGCCCTGGAGGCGGCGCAGGAACTGCTGGACCTTGGGCTCCTCGGTCCCGGCGCCGACCCGGCGCACGACCACGGCCTCGGACTTCATGATCGGCTCGCCGAAGACCTCCAGGCCCGCGTTGCGCAGCGAGGTGCCGGTCTCCACGACGTCCGCGATGACCTCGGCGACGCCCAGCTCGATGGCGGTCTCCACGGCTCCGTCCAGGTGGACGACGGAGGCGTCGACGCCCTGGTCGGCGAGGTGCTTGTCGACGATGCCCTCGTAGGAGGTGGCGACGGTCCGGCCCGCGAGGTCTTTAATGCCCTCGGCCGTGCCGGGCTTGGCGGCGAAGCGGAAGGTGGACCGGGCGAAGCCGAGCGGCAGGATCTCCTCGGCGCTGGCCCCGGAGTCGATCAGCAGGTCACGTCCGGTGATGCCGATGTCGAGCCGCCCGGAGGACACGTAGATGGCGATGTCCCGGGGGCGCAGGTAGAAGAACTCGACCTCGTTGACCGGGTCGACGATGCGCAGTTCCTTGGACTCCCGGCGCTGCTGGTAGCCGGCCTCATGCAGCATCTCCGCCGCAGGGCCTGACAGGGAACCCTTGTTGGGGACGGCGATGCGCAGCATGAGGTCGGCTTCCTTCGTTCGCTGGGGAGGGTGGGATCAGGAGCGGTGGCTCAGAGGTGGGCGTAGACGTCGTCGAGGGTGATGCCGCGGGCGACCATCATCACCTGGACGTGGTAGAGCAGCTGCGAGATCTCCTCGGCGGCGGCTTCCTTGCCCTCGTACTCGGCGGCCATCCAGACTTCGGCGGCCTCTTCGACGACCTTCTTGCCGATGGCATGGACCCCCTTGCCGACCAGTTCTGCGGTGCGGGAGGTGGCCGGGTCGCCGTCGGCGGCCTTGTGCTGGAGCTCGGTGAAGAGCTCCTCGAAAGTCTTCTTGGACATGGTGTGCCTAGCCTACGCGCAACGGCCGGTGCCTCAGCGCCAGGGTTCGGATACCGACCGCAGTGTGGCCGCGGTCGCCACGGCGGCGGTGACCGCTTCGTGGCCCTTGTCCTCGCGGGAGCCCTCGATGCCCGCACGGTCGAGGGCCTGCTCCTCGGTGTCGCAGGTCAGCACGCCGAAGCCGACGGGGACGCCGGTCTCGACGGAGACCTGGGTGAGGCCCTGGGTGACGCCCTGGCAGACGTAGTCGAAGTGCGGGGTGCCGCCGCGGATCACCACGCCGAGCGCGACGATCGCGTCGTAGCCGCGGCCCGCGAGGACCTTGGCGACGACCGGGAGCTCGAAGCTGCCGGGCACCCGCAGCAGGGTCGGCTCGTCGATCCCCAGCTCGCCGAGGGCGCGCAGGGCGCCGTCCACGAGGCCGTCCATCACTTTCTCGTGCCACTGTGCCGCGATCACCGCGACCCGCAGGTCGCCGCAGTTGCGTACGGACAGTTCGGGTGCACCCTTGCCGCTCACGTCTCTCCTCGTGCTCTGTTCTACGTCGCTGAGTGGTTCTACTGATTGCCGCAGGCGGACACGGGGGCCGTGTCCAGCCAGGGCAGGTCGTGCCCCATGCGGTCGCGCTTGGTCCGCAGGTAGCGCAGGTTGTGCTCGCCCGCCTGCACGGGCATCGGCTCCCGGCTGTTGACCTCGATGCCGTGCCGCAGGAGCGCGTCGCTCTTCTCGGGGTTGTTGGTCATCAGCCGGACGCTGCGCACGCCGAGGTCGGCCAGGATCCGGGCGCCGGCCGCGTAGTCCCGGGCGTCGGCGGGCAGGCCCAGTTCCAGGTTGGCGTCGAGGGTGTCCCGGCCGCGCTCCTGGAGTTCGTACGCGCGGAGCTTGGAGAGCAGGCCGATGCCTCGGCCCTCGTGTCCGCGCAGGTAGACGACGATGCCGCGGCCCTCGTCACGGATGGCGCGCAGCGACGTCTGGAGCTGGGGGCCGCAGTCGCAGCGCAGGGAGTGCAGGACGTCCCCGGTGAGGCATTCGGAGTGCACACGGACCAGGACGTCCGTGCCGTCGCCGAGGTCGCCGTGTACCAGGGCGACGTGCTCCACGCCGTCGACGGTGGAGCGGTAGCCGTAGGCCGTGAACTCGCCGAACTCGGTGGGGAGCTGCACGGCGGCCTCGCGGCGGACGGTGGGCTCGGCGGTCCTGCGGTAGGCGATCAGGTCCTCGATGGAGATGATCGACAGGCCGTGCCTGCGGGCGAACGGGATCAGCTCGGGCAGCCGCAGCATCCGGCCGTCCTCGCCGGCGATCTCGACGATCGCGCCGGCCGGGCGCAGTCCGGCGAGGCGGGCCAGGTCGACGGCGGCCTCGGTGTGGCCGTTGCGGACCAGGACGCCGCCCGGCTTGGCGCGCAGCGGGAAGATGTGGCCGGGCCGGACGAAGTCGCCGGCCGCCGCCCGGCCGCCGGCCAGGAGCTGGAGGGTGGCGGCCCGGTCGGCCGCCGAGATGCCGGTGGTCACGCCGTGCGCGGCGCTCGCGTCGACGGAGACGGTGAAGGCCGTCCGCATGGACTCGGTGTTGTTCTCGACCATCTGCGGGAGCCGGAGCCGGTCCAGCTCGTCGCCCTCCATGGGCGCGCAGATCAGGCCGCGGCACTCGCTCATCATGAAGGCGACGATCTCGGGGGTCGCCTTCTCGGCGGCGAGGACGAGGTCGCCCTCGTTCTCGCGGTCCTCGTCGTCGACGACCACGACGGGGCGGCCCGCCGCGATGTCGGCGATCGCCTGCTCGACGGGGTCGAGGGCCAGGTCGGAGGTGTCCTGCTCGTGCCCAGTGCTGTACCAGACCGGTGCCGTGGTCATGCCGGGGCTCCTTCCAGGGTGGGGCGGGGGGTCCGGCGGGAGCGCTGCCACCAGTCGCGCATGCCCCACAGGACGAGCGCGCCGTAGACGACGTAGACGAAGCCGGAGAAGGCGAAGCCGTTGGCGAAGTTGAGCGGGACACCCACCAGGTCGACCAGCAGCCAGGCGAACCAGAACTCGACCATGCCGCGCGCCTGCGCGTACATGGCGACGATCGTGCCGACGAACACGTACGCGTCCGGCCAGGGGTCCCAGGACAGCGTCGGGTAGGCGGTGAACAGGCCGCCGACGGCCAGGGTGCCCACGAGGGCGCCGCCCGCGAGGTACGCGCGCTCGCGCCAGGTGGCGAACCGTACGGCGATGGAGCCGTCCTGGGCGCTGCGGGCGCCGCGGGTCCACTGGTACCAGCCCCAGACGGCGACGACGATCACCACGAGCTGCTTCCCGGCGCTGCCGGAGAGGTGGGCCGTGGCGAAGGCGCCGAGCAGGATGAGGCCGGACAGCAGCTGGG
Source organism: Streptomyces sp. NPDC059785 (assembly GCF_042732375.1). Taxonomy (NCBI): domain Bacteria; kingdom Bacillati; phylum Actinomycetota; class Actinomycetes; order Kitasatosporales; family Streptomycetaceae; genus Streptomyces; species Streptomyces sp. NPDC059785. Next base: position 39,768 of record NZ_JBHWHV010000058.1, on the reverse strand, counting down.
CCGGCCAGGTCCATATCGAGCGGCGCCAGCCGAGCGCGAGGGCGATCAGACCCATCGTGTTGCCGACCATGTCGGACCACTTGATGTGCTGCCCGAAGAGCGCGAAGGCCTCGGAGTTGAGCCAGTTCACTGTGCGTCCCCCCGGGTGCCGGGCAGCCCGGCCGGCTGCTCCGCGCGGGTGCCGAGCAACCGCTCGACGTACTTGGCGATGACGTCCACCTCGAGGTTGACCGGGTCGCCGGGCTGCTTCAGGCCCAGGGTGGTCAGCGCGAGGGTGGTCGGGATGAGGCTGACGGTGAAGTGGTCGGGGCCGACGTCGACCACGGTGAGGCTGATGCCGTCGACCGTGACGGAGCCCTTCTCGACCACGTAGCGGGCGAGGTCCACGGGCAGCGAGATCTTCACGATCTCCCAGTGCTCGGACGGCTTGCGCTCGATGACCGCGCCCGTGCCGTCGACGTGGCCCTGCACGATGTGGCCGCCGAGGCGCGCGCCCACCGCGGTGGGGCGTTCGAGGTTGACGCGGGAGCCGGTGGCCAGGACGCCGAGGCTGGAGCGGTTGAGCGTCTCGGCCATGACATCGGCGGTGAACTCGTCGCCCTCCAGGTCCACGACCGTCAGGCACACGCCGTTGACGGCGATGGAGTCTCCGTGGCGGGCGCCTTCGGTGACTGCGGGGCCGCGCAGCCGGAAGCGACAGGCGTCGCCGAGATTCTCGACAGCGGTGACTTCGCCCAGCTCTTCGACGATTCCGGTGAACACTTCCCGGGTCCTCCTGCCTCTTCGGGCACGGACTCCGGGGCCTGTCGATGACGACAGAGTGAGCGGACTGCGACACCGGGGGCTACGCCGGACGGGGGAACTGTCCACACGGAACAGACCCACTGCGGCGGCGTGCTCGATGCCCGCCCGCCGCGCACTGCCTCCCATCCGGACTTTAACCGTCGGTCCAGGAATTTCACCTGGTCAACCGGCCACTGGATGCGGCCGGGTCGCGGACTGTAACCGCCGGTTCGGAATTTCACCGACCCCGGAGTGCGCTGCTTCTGGTACAGGGCCAGTGTGCCACGCCCGATCGGCAGGAGGGGAGGGGGGACCTGTGGGCTGGCTCACAGGACGCCGTACGGGGTCCGTGCCCGGGGGCCGCTCGCCCAACTGCCGTCCGGCACAGCGCCCTTGGCCTGCGCCGGGCGCACGCCCGAGGGCAGGTCCGTACCTATTGACGTCGTGGTCTAGTCCTTTTAGGGTCGGCGATCACTGTCCGGCAGCGCCCGACCCCACCAGCGGCCCGGCGGCGGTGACGACGGCCCTTGCCCCGCCGCCGGGTCTTTCTCCCCGGGCCCGCGGAACGGTCCCCGGCCAGTCGCCGGACCGGTCACCGGCCGGTCACCGGAACGGTCCCCGGTCAGTCACCGCAACGGTCCCCGGTCAGATGCCCGGCGCGAACAGCTCGTCCTGGGCGCCGTCGCGCGCCGTCAGCAGGGCGCCCCTGAGCACCGCGCCGCCGCCGAGTCCGCTCGCCCGCACCTCGGTCGGCAGCGGCGACATCCGCGCGAGGCGCCGGGCGACCCGGGACGCCAGCACCTCTCCCCCGGCCCGGCCGAGCTCACCGCCGAGCACCACGCACCCGGGGTCGAGCACCGCGATGACGGACGCGGCACCGATGGCGAGCCGGTCCGCCAGGACGTCGAGGAAACCGTCGTACGCGGAGCCGGGACCGCCGGGGACGACCGCGCCCGCCTCGTCGTCGCCCCGGAGTGCCGCCACCGCCGTCCGGACCAGCGCCGCCGCCGGGAGTTCGTGGGGCGCCGGCCGCGCCTCGACGCCGTGCTCGGCCGCGAGGCGGGCGACGGCCGCGCCGCACGCGAGGGAGTGGAAGCCGCCCTCGCAGTCCGTCGCCGACGGCAGGGCGGGCGGGCCCGGGACCGGCAGGAAGCCGATCTCGCCCGTGCCGCCGGAGGAGCCGCGGCGCAGGGTGCCGTCGAGGACGACGGCGGCGCCCGTGCCGTGGCCGAGCCAGAGCAGCACGAAGGTGTCGCGGTCGCGGGCGGCGCCCTCGCGCTGTTCGGCGAGGGCGGCGAGGTTGGTCTCGTTCTCCAGCAGGACGCGGGCGCCGGTGCGCGCGTGGAGGGCCGCGGCCAGCCGGCGGTGCCACTCGGGCAGCCCCGAGGAGTCGCGCAGCTCCCCGGTCACCGGGTCGATGAGGCCGGGCGCCCCGACGCCCACCGTGTGGAGCCGGTCCGCACCCGCCTCCCCGGCCGTGCGCTGGACGAGGGCGACCGCCTGCTCGACGGCGCCCGCCGTCTGGGCGTCGCCCGCGATCGGGACCGAGGCCCGGGCGAGCTCGGCCCCGAGCAGGTCCGTCACGACGACGGTGACCCCCTCGGTACGGACGTCCAGCGCGGCCAGCTGCGCGCGGTCGGCGACGATGCCGTACAGCCGGGCGTTCGGGCCGCGGCGCTGCTCCCCCGACTCCCCCACCACCGTGATCAGGCCGCCGGCCGCGAGGCGTTCCACCAGGTCGGCGACCGTGGGCCGGGACAACCCGGTGAGCTGCTTCAACTGCCCCGCGGTCAGTGGGCCCTGCTGTTGCAGCAGCCGCAGGGCGAGCCGGTCGTTGATGGCCCGTGCGGTGCGCGGGGATGCTGGCATGCCGGGATCCTTCCAGATCACCGGGGTACGGCGCCGCGCTCCCCGGGGCCCTGTGCCGTCTATTTATCAGGCAGGGTTCCTGATAATTTACGGCGGCCTACTCCGGCCAGCGGGGAGGCAGGGCCGGGAGGGCGGCGACACCATGGCGGAAGTGGCACTCGACAGAGCCGGGCTGCGGCGGGCGCGGTACGCCGTGTCGGCCGTCTTCGCGGTGCACGGCGCGGTCACCGGCTCCTTCGCCACCCGCGTGCCGTGGATCCAGGAGCACGCCTCGGTCAGCGCGGGCCAGCTCGGCATCGCGCTCGCCTTCCCGGCGATCGGCGCCTCCGTCGCGATGCCGCTCGCCAGCCGCATCACCCACACCTTCGGCAGCCGTACGGCACTGCGCGGGCTGCTCGCGATGTGGACCCTCTCCCTGACCCTGCCGTCCCTGGCCCCGAACCTGCCCACGCTCTGCCTGGCGCTCTTCACGTACGGCGCCTCGGCCGGAATGGCGGACGTGGTGATGAACGCGCTGGGCGTCGAGGTCGAGAACCGGCTCAACAAGTCGATCATGTCGGGGCTGCACGGCATGTGGAGCGCGGGCACGCTGACCGGTTCGGCGGCCGGCACCCTGGCCGCGCACCTGGGCGCGGACGCGCGGCTGCACCACGCGCTGGCGGCCGCGGTGCTGACCGCGGCCGGTCTGGTCGCCTGTCGGTGGGTGCTCGACCTGGGCCCCGCCGAGGGCGAGGAACCGCCGCCGCACTTCGCGCTGCCGCCCGTGTCGGCGCTGCTGATCGGCGCGGTCGGGTTCTGCGCGGTGTTCGCCGAGGGCGCGAGCCTGGACTGGTCTGCGGTCTACCTGCGGGACCGGCTCGCGGCCTCGGCGGGGCTGGCCGCCGCGTGCACCACCGGGTTCACGCTCACCATGGCGATCGCCCGGTTCGCGGGCGACCGGCTCGTGGACCGCTTCGGCGCCGTACGGACCGTACGGGCGGGCGGCCTCGCGGCGACGCTCGGCGGGCTGCTCGTGGTTCTCGCCCGGCATCCCGCCCCGGCGATGGCCGGCTTCGCGCTGATGGGCCTCGGCATCGCGATCGTCGTACCGCTGGCGTTCGCGGCGGCGGGCCGCAGCGGCCCGAACCCCAGCCAGGCCATCGCGGGCGTCGCCACCATCACCTACACCTCGGGCCTCGTGGCCCCGAGCGCGATCGGCACGCTGGCCCAGGCGACCAGCCTGATGGTCTCGTTCGGCCTGGTCACCTTCCTGGCCTGCGGCCTCGTCATGTTCGCCGGGGTGCTGCGCGCGGGCGACCGCAGGCCCGCCGCCGAGGTCACCGCGCCGGACGCAGCAGTTCCCGGCCCACGGCCCTGAACCGCTCGCTCCACGGCACCGGCCGCAGCGTCCCGGCGTCGAGCCTGACAAGGACCCGGCTGCCCCCGGCGTACGTCACCGTGCCGTCGGCGGAGCAGAAGCGGAAGCCGTAGGTCAGGCCGGTGGTGCCGAGCCGCTCCAGCCAGAGGTGCACGGCGTACTCCCCCGGCCGGTTCACCGGCGCGTCGTAGCTGATCCGCAGCTCCTTGACCGCGTTGCAGAAGTCGCCCGCCGCCGCCCAGTCACCCGCGAAGCCGAAGCCGTGCTCCTGCCACAGCGCGGTCCAGGCGCGCTCGACCATGACCGGGTAGCGGGCGTTGTGCAGCAGTCCGAGCGCGTCCAGGTCGTCGAAGTGGACGGTGACGGGGACGAGCCGCCCGTACGCGGGGGCGGGGACGGCGGGCGATGCGGTGACGGTCACGGGCGGGGCTCCTGGCTGCGGGGCGAAGCGTTGGTTCGCCTTTATCCTAAGCAACCGCTCAGCAGCGGCTGACCTGGGTGTTCGCCCGGCCCCTGCGGAGAGAGCCGGGGGAACGCCTCGGACAGCGGCTCACAGACACACCGCACTACCATGACGCTGATCTTCAGACACTAGGAAAGCGAAATTTCACCATGGATCTCGGCGTGCGCTGGAAGCTGCACGGCGACGGGCGGACGCCCGCGCCCGGAGCGGTTGTCCGCCCCGACGAACGGCTGTCGTGGCCCCGCACGATCGGACTCGGCGCCCAGCACGTGGTCGCCATGTTCGGAGCGTCCTTCGTCGCGCCCGTCCTGATGGGGCTCGACCCCAACCTCGCGATCATGATGTCCGGCGTCGCGACGGTGATCTTCCTGCTCGCCACCCGCGGCCGGGTGCCCAGCTACCTCGGCTGCTCCCTGTCCTTCGTGGGCGTCGCCGCGGTGATCCGCGCGCAGGGCGGCACCAGCGCGACCGTGACCGGCGCGGTGCTCGTGGTCGGCGTGGCGCTGTTCCTGGTGGGCCTCGCCGTGCAGCGGTTCGGCGCGCGGATCATCCACGCCGCGATGCCGCCGATCGTGACCGGCGCGGTCGTCATGCTGATCGGCTTCAACCTCGCGCCGGTGACGGCCTCCACCTACTGGCCGCAGGACCAGTGGACGGCGCTGATCGTGATGCTGTTCACCGGTTTGGCCGTGGTGTGCCTGCGCGGTTTCTGGTCCCGGATCGCGATCTTCATGGGCCTGGTCCTCGGCTACCTGCTCTCCTGGGTCCTCGACCGCGTCTTCGGCAAGATCCACTCGGTGGACGCGAGCGGGAAGCTCACCGACCATTGGCGTCTGGACCTGTCGGGCGTCTCGCAGGCGGACTGGGTCGGGCTGCCGTCGTTCCACGCCCCGAGCTTCCAGTGGTCGGCGATCCTCGTCGCACTGCCCGTGGTGATCGCGCTGGTCGCCGAGAACGCCGGCCACGTGAAGGCGGTCGGCGAGATGACCGGCGACCCGCTCGACGACAAACTGGGCACCGCGATCGCGGCCGACGGCGCCGCCTCGATCCTCTCCACCGCGGTCGGCGGCACGCCCAACACCACGTACTCGGAGAACATCGGCGTGATGGCCGCGACCCGGGTCTACTCGACCGCCGCGTACTGGGCCGCCGCCTGTTTCGCGCTGCTCTTCGGCGTCTGCCCGAAGTTCGGCGCGGTCGTGGCCGCCATCCCGGGCGGCGTGCTCGGCGGCATCACCGTCATCCTGTACGGCATGATCGGCCTGCTCGGCGCGCAGATCTGGCTCAACGCCCGGGTCGACCTGCGCAACCCGCTCAACCTGGTGCCGGCCGCCGCGGGCATCATCATCGGCGTCGGCGGCGTCTCCCTTGAGTTCACCGACAACTTCTCGCTGAGCGGCATCGCGCTCGGCACCCTCGTCGTGATCACCGGCTACCACGCCCTGCGCGCGATGGCCCCGGCCCACCTCAAGACCCAGGAGCCGCTGCTCGACTCGGGCACGTCCTCGTACGACGACGGGGAGGGCGGGGACGGCGGGGACGGTGCCCCCGCCTGCGGCGGTGCGCGGGGCCGGAACCGGCACACCGGTTCCTAGAAGTACGGCGTACGACGTACGGCGGCCCCGGCTTCTCCGGCTTACGGCGTCCCCGGCGTCCCCGGCTTCCCCGGCGTACGGCGTCCCCGTCGGTCCACGCCCCCCGTTCTCCCGTTCCCCCGTTCCGGGGAAGCGCCCGGCCCGGCGGCGCGCCGGCCGGGCCGGGGCTGGGACGCTGCCCCCATGGCGCAGTCGCAGCAGTTCTCCACCCCCGTGGACACCGTCCTCCACCGGATGCGGGCCCTCGACGCAAGGCTGCCCGCGCGGGACGGTGTCGCCGTCTTCAACCGCGTCTATCTGACCGTCACGGAGGAGGTCGCCCGGCGGCTGGAGATGGGTCACTTCCCGGACGCGGAGGCCGCGGCCACGCTGGACGTGCGGTTCGCGCAGCGCTTCCTCACGGTGGCGGAGGCCGGGCCGCCGCCCGCCTGCTGGCGGCCGCTGCTCCAGTTCCGCCGCCATCCCGGCGTACGGCCGCTCCAGTTCGCGCTGGCCGGCATCAACGCGCACATCGGGCACGACCTGGCGCTGGCCGTCGTGGACACCTGCCGCGGCCTCGGCTGCGAACCCGCCGATCTGGAGGACGAGTTCGACCGCGTGGGCGACCTCCTGGTCACGCTTGAGGAGCACATCCGCGAGGACCTGATGCCGGGGCCCGATCTGCTCCAGATCGCCGATCCGCTCACCCATCTGCTCGGCTCGTGGAGCCTGGAGCGGGCGCGCGAGGCCACCTGGTCGGCCGCGCGGGCGCTGTGGGCGCTGCGCGCACTGCCCGAACTGGCCGCGGAGACCGTGCACCGGCTCGACTCCGCGGTGGGCCTGGTCGGCCGGATGCTGCTGACACCGCTGCCGGACTGAACCGGCGCCGGAACCCGGTCGGCACGGGTACCCGGGCGGCACGGGTACCCGTTCGGCCGTGCTGGTTGACCGTTGGACGATTACCGGCCACCTCGCGCCGTGCCACCCACACCTCCCGTACAACGGATGTACGTTGCAGGCACATCCGGCGCGACGCGAAGGAGCACCCCCGTATGGCGATCCGGCTCGGCCTCGGCCTCCCTCAGATGCGGCAGTACGACCTCGGACGGGACGTGCCCCACGTGGCCCGCGCCGCCGAGGACATCGGCTACGGGAGTCTGTGGGTGTTCGAACGGGCCCTGTTCCCGGACCCCGCGACCCAGGGTCTGTACGGCATCGAGGGGCTGCCCTGGCCGGAGCGGTACCGGGGCGTCGCCGAACCGCTGGTCACCCTGACGCTCGCGGCGGCCGCCACCCGCGGCGCCCTGCTCGGCACCAGTGTGCTGATCGCCCCGCTGCACGTGCCCTTCCAGCTCGCCAAGTCCCTCGCCACGCTCGACGCGGCGAGCGGCGGCCGGGTCGTCGCGGGCCTCGGCACCGGCTGGTCGCACGACGAGTACGCGGCGGCCTCGGTGCGGCCCTTCGAGGAGCGCGGCCAGGTGCTCGACGAGGTGATCGAGGTGTGCCGCGCGGTCTGGGGCCCCGACCCGGTGGTCTACGACGGCAAGCTCACCCACGTCCCGTCGGCCGCGGTCGGGCCCAAGCCCGCCCGGCCGATCCCGATCCTGCTGGCCGCGAACACCGGGCGGGCCCGGCGGCGGCTCGTCGACCACGCGGACGGCTGGCTGCCTGTGGGCACGGGTGCCGCTCAACTCGCCGGGCAATGGCGGCAGTTGCGGGACCTGGCAGACGAGCGCGGACGGACCGGCCCGCTGCGGACGGTGGTACGGGCCAACGCCGAGTACTCCCCCGCTCCGTACGAGGGGGCGGACCGCAGGCCCTTCCAGGGCAGCGTCGAGCAGATCGTCACGGACCTGGCCGCCCACGCCGAGGTCGGCCTCGACGAAATCCTGATCGACCTCCAGAGCACGACGCGCGACGCGGGCGAACTCGTGGACGTGGCCGCGCAGGTCTTCACGGCGGCGCGGGCGGCCGGGGTCTGAGCGACCGCCGTTCCCTAGTCCTCGGGCAGCAGAACCGGTGCGATCTCGTCGTACACGTCGCCGGGGCCGGGGTTGGCCGGGTCGGTGGCGCCGCCCAGTTGGTGCATGACGCCCCAGACCGCGTTCAGCGCGGTCTGGACGGCGCCCTCGGCCCAGCCCGCCGTCCAGGAGATGTCGTCGCCCGCGAGGAAGAGGCCGCGCCGGTCCGCGGGCAGCGCGTCCTGCATGAAGTGGGTGAACAGGCGCCGCTGGTAGCGGTAGTGGCCCGGCAGGTTGGCCTTGAACGCGCCCATGAAGCAGGGCTCGTTCTCCCAGGAGACGGTCACCGGGCTGCCGATGACGTGGCCGCGGATGTCGACGTCCGGGTAGATCTCGCCGAGCGACTTCAGCATGACCTCCAGCCGCTCGTTCGCGGACAGCGGCAGCCACTTCAGACTGTCGTCGCACCAGGTGTACGAGAGGCACATGACCGCGGGCTTGTCCGGCCCGTCGTCCAGCAGATACGTACCCCGCGTCATCCGGTCCGTCAGCGTCATCGACATGACGTCCCGCCCCGTGCGCGCGTCCTTGTCGAGCCAGAAGGGCCGGTCCACCGGCACGAAAAGCTTGGAGCTCTCCATGTAGTGGGTGCGCTCGATGGCGGTCCAGTGGTCGATCGGGAAGAGCGCGTCGTCACAGGCGATCTTGGAGAGCAGCATCCAGGACTGCGCGGTGAAGACCGCCGCCCGGTACGTACGGATGTCGCCGTGCGCGTCGGTGACCGTGATCCCGTTGCCCGCCGTGCGGGTCAGCCGGGTCACGGCCGGGCGCGGCTCGCCGCCGGTGTGCAGCGTGGCGAGCGAGGTGCCGTACGGCCAGTGCACGATCTTCTCCGGCGCGCGCTCCCACAGCCGCAGCGGCAGTTGCTGGGAGCCGCCGACGATGCCGCGGTGGTGGTCGTCCGCCTCGGTGTAGACGACCCGCAGGATCTCCAGGACGGAGTTCGGGAAGTCGGTGTCCCAGCCGCCGGTGCCGAAGCCGACCTGGCCGAATATCTCACGGTGCCGGAAGGACGTGAAGGCGTCCGAGTCGCAGAGGAACCCGTAGAAGGTCTGGTTGTCGAGCTTCTCGACCAGCCGTGACCAGATCTCGCGGATGCGCGGGACGTCGCGCTCGCGCAGGGCGCGGTTCATGGCGGAGAAGTCCGCGCCGTCCTCCAGGCAGGCGTTCCAGGCCGCCGCGACCTGCCGGTAGACCTCGGGCAGGTCCTCGGCGGTCCGCGCGTAGTGCGACTCGCCCTTGAGGTCGACCACCGTGGACGGTGTGGCCTCGGCGAGCGGGTTGGGGAACGGCCGGGTCTCCAGGCCCACCAGGTCGATGTAGTGCTGGAGCGCGGTGGAGGACGGCGGGAAGCGCATCGCGCCCAGCTCGGCGGTGAGCGCGGGATCGCAGCCGTCGAAGCCGACGGTGCGCAGCCGCCCGCCGATCCGGTCCGCCTCGTACACGACCGGCTTCAGGCCCATCTTCATCAGCTCGTACGCGGTCACGATGCCGGACAGCCCGCCGCCGATGACGGCTACCTCGGTGCCGTGCTCGGTCGCGGGCACCTGGCCGATCCCCGCGGGGTGCGCGAGGAAGTCGTCGTAGGCGTAGGGGAAGTCCGGTCCGGACATGGTGATCGGCGGCTGCTCCGCGGCGGCGTGCTCGATGGCGTTGGGCACCGTGGACGTCATGGGGTGCGGACTCCTTGCGCGTGAGAAGAAGAACTCGGGTGCGGCTCGGGGGGATTCAGACCAGGGACCCGTACAGGCCCGGACGGCGGTCCCGCAGATACGGGTTCGCCGCGCGCGAGGCCGCGAGGAAGGCCGGGTCGGCGTCGGCGACGACGAGTTCCTCGCCGCGTCCCGCCCGGGTCCGGGCGATGCCGTCGGGCCCGGCCAGCACGGAGAGGCCGACGAACTCGAACTCGCCCTCCGGCCCGGTGCGGTTGACGTACGCGACGTACATCTGGTTCTCGAAGGCCCGCACCGGGACGACGGACTCGGCGACGAACTGGAAGGGGTGCATCTGCGCCGTGGGGACCAGCAGCAGGTCGGTACCGGCCAGGGCGTGCGCCCTGACGTTCTCCGGGAACTCGACGTCGTAGCAGATCAGCAGGCCGACGCGGAGCCCGCCCAGCTCGGCCTGGACCACCGGCCGGTCGCCCGGGCGGAAGTGCTCGCCCTCGAAGGGGCCGTAGAGGTGGGTCTTGCGGTAGTTCGCCGCGCGGGTGCCGTCGGCGGCGACGAGCTGGGCGGAGTTGAAGACGGCCGCGCCGTCGCGCTCCGGGTAGCCGTAGGCGACGGCCACGCCGTGCCGGGCGGCGATCCGGGCGACCGCGTCGGCCGAGGCGCCGTCCGCCGGCTCGGCGAGCCGGGCGACGCCGTCGCCGATCGCGTACCCGGTCAGGAACATCTCCGGCGCGACCAGCAGCCCGGCGCCCACGGCGGCGGCACGGCCCGCGGCCTCGTCGAGAACCCGCAGGTTCCCGTCGACCGAGCCGGGGCGGCCGGAGCTCTGGAGCAGGGCTGTGCGCATGCGTGTTCCTCACCGCTACGGGGGGTCGGGGGGGCCATGAAGACGCTACGGTCGGCGCCCTGACCCGGACAAGCGGCAGCCGTTGCGCACGGGTGGCCGATTCATTGCGTTCGCAGGACCCCGGACGGCGATTCGTTGCGCGCCCCGGCCGGCGCCGCGTGACGGGGCGCGGACCTCTCAGAGCCTGTGTCTAAACCCCGGTCGGATCAGCGTGCGGCGTCATGGGGGTCCCCCCTGGTCCTTAAGACCTTGGGGGAGGAGCTACCAGGGCGTTTCGGCAACGCGGCTGGGGGTCCCCCCTGCTCGCAGAGCTAGGGGGAGTGCGTGCCAGGCGTCGCGCGCCCGGCCGGGGTTCAGACACAGGCTCTCAGGCCGCCGGACCCGCCGAGAACCGCCGCAGCAGGGGCGAGAGCACCAGCACCGACTTGGTCCGTTCCACGAACGGCTCGCCCGCGATGCGCTCCAGGACCCGTTCGAAGTGGCGCATGTCGGAGGCGAAGACCTGCACGACCGCGTCCGCGTCGCCGGTGACGGTGGAGGCGGCGACCACCTCCTGATAGCGCTCCAGGCCGCGCTGGATGGTCTCGGGCGAGGTGTTGCGGCGGCAGTAGATCTCGACGAACCCCTCGGTCCGCCAGCCGAGCGCCGCCGGGTCCACCCGTACGGTGAACCCGGTGATGGCCCCGGTGGCGCGCAGCCGGTCCACGCGCCGCTTCACGGCGGGCGCGGACAGGCCGACGAGGTCTCCGATGTCGGCGTAGGAACGGCGGGCGTCCTCGGCGAGGGCGTGCACGATTCGTTCGTCGAGATCGTTCAGCAAGGCGGGGGGTTCACTTCTGTGCGAGGACGTGAAGGACAGCGCCGGCGCGGGGAGCGGCGGCCGCCGTAGCTGAAGTAGAACACGAGCCCGGGGTACGGGACGGGGCGCGGGCCTCCGCGTCCGGCACCGGCGGTGGCGGTCCCCGGGGAGGGAGCCGCCACCGTTACGGCCCCCGCCGTCCCGCCGGGGGGCAACAGGGGCCGTACGGACGTCGGCCGGCGTCGGAAGGCCGGCCGGGTGTCAGCTCCAGCTCGCGTGCAGCGGCTTGCCCTCCGCGTAACCGGCGGCGCTCTGGATGCCCACGACGGCCTTCTCGGCGAACTCCTCCAGGGAGCCCGCGCCCGCGTAGGTGCAGGACGAGCGGACGCCCGCGATGATCGAGTCGATCAGGTCCTCGACGCCCGGACGGTCCGGGTCGAGGAACATCCGCGAGTGGGAGATGCCCTCCTCGAACAGCCCCTTGCGGGCGCGGTCGTAGGCCGACTCGTCGCTGGTGCGGTTCTTGACGGCGCGGGCCGAGGCCATGCCGAACGACTCCTTGTAGAGCCGTCCGTCGGCGGCCTGCTGGAGGTCGCCGGGCGACTCGTAGGTGCCCGCGAACCAGGAGCCGATCATCACGTTGGACGCGCCCGCGGCCAGCGCCATGGCGACGTCGCGCGGGTGCCGGACGCCGCCGTCGGCCCACACGTGCTTGCCGTACTTCTTCGCCTCGGCGGCGCACTCCAGGACGGCCGAGAACTGCGGCCGTCCCACGCCGGTCATCATGCGGGTGGTGCACATGGCGCCGGGGCCCACGCCGACCTTGATGATGTCGGCGCCGGCCTCGATGAGGTCCCTGACGCCCTCGGCGGCGACGATGTTGCCCGCGACGATCGGGACCTCCGGGTCCAGCGCGCGCACGGTCCTTATCGCGCTGATCATCGACTCCTGGTGGCCGTGCGCCGTGTCGATGACGAGGGTGTCGACGCCCGCGTCGAGGAGCTGCTTGGCCTTGCCCTCGACGTCGCCGTTGATACCGACGGCGGCGGCGATGCGCAGCCGGCCGCGGGCGTCGGTGGCGGGCGTGTAGAGCGTGGCGCGCAGGGCGCCCTTGCGGGTGAGGATGCCCGCGAGCCTGCCGTCGGCGTCGACGGCAGGGGCGTAGCGGCGGTTGGCGCCGTCGAGCCGGTTGAACGCCTCCCGCGGGTCGATGTCCGCGTCGAGCAGCAGCAGGTCCCGGGACATGACCTCGGAGAGCTGGGTGAAGCGGTCGACGCCGGAGAGGTCGGTGTCGGTGACCACGCCGACCGGGCGGCCGTCCTCGTCGACCACGACGGCGGCGTTGTGCGCGCGCTTCGGGAGCAGGGCCAGGGCGTCGGCGACGGTCTGGTGCGGGGTGAGGGTGATCGGGGTGTCGAGGACCAGGTGGCGGCCCTTGACCCAGGAGACGACCTCGGTGACGACATCGATCGGGATGTCCTGCGGGATGACGACGAGACCACCGCGACGGGCGACGGTCTCGGCCATCCGGCGCCCGGCGATCGCCGTCATGTTCGCGACGACGAGCGGCACGGTGGTGCCCGTACCGTCCGGGGAGGAGAGGTCCACGCCCTGCCGGGAGCCGACCGAGGAGCGGCTCGGGACCATGAAGACGTCGTCGTACGTCAGGTCGTACGGGGGCTGGATGTCGTTGAGGAAACGCACGTGCTGCTCATCCCAGTCGATCAGAGGTGGCCCCCGGACAGGTCAGCCAGGGGGAAAGCACGTACTTCATTCTCCCACGGCCGGTGGCCGGAACGGGCCCGGCAGATCATCCAGGCTGATCAGCGGAGGGCTTGTCGGATCATCCAAGGGCCGTGTCGGCGCCGGGAGGCGCTTCGAGGGCCAGGACCACCGACAGGGCGGCGCCGCTCCCGCGGCGCCCCGCCGCCCCCGTCAGGATCTCCTGGGCGGTCCGCCACTCGTCGGGGCGGGCCGCCGCGTACCCCTGCCAGCCGCCGACCACCAGCAGCCGGCCCGGGTCCGCGGGGCCCCACTCGGGGTCGCCCAGGCAGTCGGCGAGCGCGTCCCAGTTCCGGCCGAACCAGTCCGGCAGGCCCAGGGCGCTCACGCAGCGATCCATGAGGCCGGCCCGGTCGGTGACGCCGGTGAGGTCGAGGACGGTGACCCGCCAGCCGGCCGCGTCCACCGCGCGCAGCGCCTCGCCCAGGGGGGCGCTCGTCATCTCAGCCCAGCCCGTCCGGGTCCGCCCGGTTCAGGGCGGGCCGCGGCGTGGGTCCCGCCGTCATCAGGCTGTCCGCGGCCGAGGTGTCCGTCACCAGGCTGGTGACGAGCCCGGAGCGCAGCACCGCGTCGATGGCGGCGGCCTTGCGCTGCCCGCCCGCGATCGCGACGACCTCCGGCACCCGGCGGAGCTGGTCGGCCTTGACCGTGATGCACCGCTCCCCCAGGTCGCGCCCGACCCGGCGCCCCTCGGCGTCGAAGAGGTGCGCGGACATCTCGGCGGCGACGCCGAGCGAGGCGTAGTGCGACCGCTCCTCGTCGCTCAGCATGTCGTGCACCGTCGAGATCCCGGCCTCCCAGGAACCGATGGACACGCAGGCCACGGTGACCTTGTCGAAGTACTCGAAGGCGCGGGCGATGCCGGTCTGGTTGCGCAGCGCGGCCGCGGTGGCCGCGTCGGGCAGCAGCATCGGCGCATAGATGGGGTGGGCGTCCCCGCCCGACACCTGCGCGGCGCGGCGTACCGCCTCCACCGAACCGCGCTCGGCGGTACCGGCGTCGTAGACACCCGTCAGCTGGACCACCGTGCAGGGCGGCAGCCGGTCGAGCGCGGCCGCCATGTGGATGGTGGAGCGGCCCCAGGCGAGGCCGAGCACATCGCCCTCGTTGACCAGCTCGCCGAGCAGGTCGGCGGCGACTTCGCCGAGGTTCTCGGGGTCGGGGGACTCGTCCGCTTCGGCCGGGGACTCGACGACCACGGCGTGCCGGAGACCGTAGCGGGCGCGCAGCGCGTCGGAGCGCTCCGCGTCCAGCTCGGCCGGCACGCGGATCTCGATCCGTACGAGGTCCCGTTCGAGGGCGGTCTCCAGGACCCGGGCCACCTTGAAGCGGCTGACGCCGAACTCCTCGGCGATCTGGATCTTGGACTTGCCCTCGAGGTAGAAGCGGCGGGCCATGGCCGCCGCCTGGACCAGCTCAGCGGGTCCCATCCGCATGGCTGCGCGGCCCGCCGACATACCCGACACGGCGCTCTCCTCACTGCTGTTCACACTCTGGATTCGCCGTTCATCCTTGCAGATCCGGCGCACTTGATCCGCCCCGATGGGCGGCGTTCACGTTCCCTTGGCTCAGTGGTCGCACGCCCAGGACGCGCCGGCCGTCGCCGCCGTCGCCCGGGTGCGCAGTGCACGTACCGCCTCTGCCGGGTCCGATGCGCCGTATACGGCGGATCCGGCGACGAAGACGTCGGCGCCGGCCTCCGCGCACCGCTCGATGGTGGAGGCCGAAACCCCACCGTCGACCTGGAGCCACAGCTCGAGGCCGTGCTTGCTGATCAGCTCCCTGGTACGGCGGATCTTCGGCAGCATGATGTCGAGGAACGCCTGCCCGCCGAAGCCCGGCTCGACCGTCATGATCAGCAGCATGTCCAGCTCGGGCAGCAGATCCTCGTACGGCTCGACGGGCGTCGCGGGCTTCAGCGCCATGGAGGCGCGGGCGCCCTTGGCGCGGATCTCGCGCGCGAGCCGCACCGGCGCCGCGGCGGCCTCGGCGTGGAAGGTGACGGAACCGGCCCCCGCTTCGACGTACTGGGGCGCCCACCGATCGGGGTCCTCGATCATCAGATGGCAGTCCAGCGGCGTCTCCGTCGCCCGGGCCAGTGACTCTACGACCGGTACGCCGAGGGTCAGGTTCGGGACGAAGTGGTTGTCCATGACGTCGACGTGGAGCCAGTCGGCTCCCTCGACCGCCTTTGCCTCCTCGGCAAGACGGGAGAAGTCGGCGGACAGGATGCTGGGGTTGATCTGCACGGCCATGCCCCAAGCCTGCCATGCCCGGCGCCGGTTGCTCTCCCCGGTACGGACCTGGACGCTCCTCCCGCCGTCCCGGCACGGACCTGGTCCCTTCTGCGTATGGGGTGCCGGGCACCGCCGTGCCATGCTGGGCGGCCCACCGGCTTCGGCGACGGCCAGAAGGGACGGCTGCCGGGGCGGCCACGGGGGACGGCTACGGGGGACGGCCATGACGGACGGCAGGGAACGCCGTGTGCGCCAGGGGCTCATCGGGCTCGTGTGCGGGCGGCGCGGCAAATGGCTCATCGTCGGTCTGTGGCTGGTCCTGCTCGTGATCGCGGCGCCGCTCGCGTCGAGGCTCACGGACGCCCAGGACAACGACGCGGCGTCCTGGCTGCCCGGTTCGGCGGAGTCCACCGAGGTGCAGCGGACGTCCGCCGGGTTCCGGCCCGAACAGATCCCCGCGGTCGTCGTCTACGCGCGCGTGGGCGGGCTCACCGCGGCCGACCGTGCCCGCATCGCCGAGGACGCCCGGGAGGCCAGGAAGCTGACCGCGCACGGGCTGCGCGGTGCCGAGACGCGCGGCCCCGTCTACGACCGGCGGCAGGGGCCCGAGGCGGCCGAGCTGCTGGTGCCGGTCACCATGGACGAGAAGGGCTGGGAGGAGATCGCGCCGGCGGTGGACGCCCTGCGCGAGGTGGTGGGCGGCGGCTCCGGCGGTCTGGCGGTGCACATCACGGGTCCCGGCGGCATCTCGGCGGACTTCTCCGAGGCGTTCGAGGGCATCGACTCCACGCTGCTGTTCGCCGCGATGGGCGTCGTGATCGTGATGCTGCTGCTCACCTACCGCAGCGTGACCCTGCTCTTCGTACCGCTGATCTCGGTGGTCGTCGCCCTGTTCGCCGCGCAGGCGGTCGTCTACCTGCTGGCCACGCACGCCGATCTGACGGTCAACGGGCAGAGCGCGGGCATCCTGACGGTGCTCGTCTTCGGCGCGGGCACGGACTACGGGCTGCTGCTCGTCGCCCGCTACCGCGAGGAGCTGCGCCGGCACGAGGACCGCCACGAGGCGATGGCCCTGGCCCTGAACCGGGCGGGCCCTGCTGTTCTGGCCTCGGGCGCCACCGTGGTCGTCAGCATGCTGGTGCTGCTGGCCGCCGAGATGAACTCGACGCGGGGGCTCGGCCCGGTCGCCGCGATCGGCGTGGCCGTCGCCCTGCTCGCCATGCTGTCCCTCTTCCCGGCGCTGCTGCTGGTCTTCGGCCGCTGGATCTTCTGGCCCGCCGTACCGCACTTCGGCTCCCCGGACCCGAGCGCGAACGGCCTCTCCGCGCGCGTGGGCCGCCGTATCGCCCGGCGCCCGCGTGTGGTGTGGGGAGCCACCGCGCTCGCCCTCGCGGTGCTGTCCCTCGGCCTGACCCAGCTGCGCGCGGAGGGCATCGGCAACGCGGACGCCTTCACCGGCAGGCCGGACTCGATCGCCGGCCAGGAGGTGTCGGCGCGCTACTTCCCGGCCGGCAGCGGCGACCCGCTGGTGATCGTCTGCGCCGAGGCGCAGGGCGCGCGGGTACGGAGCACGGTCGCCGGCACGCCCGGTGTGGCCCCCGGCAGTGTCGTCGTACCCACCGGTACCGCGCCGTCGTACGACGGCAGGGTGCTGTACGAGGCCACCCTCACCGACCCGGCCGACAGCGAGGCCGCCAAGGCGACGGTCGAGCGGGTGCGGGACGCCGTGCACACCGTGCCGGACGCGGACGCGCGGGTGGGCGGCGGCACCGCCGCGCTGCTCGACATGGACGTGGCGACCACGCACGACAACGTCGTGATCATCCCGGCGGTCCTGCTGGTCGTCCTGCTGATCCTGGGGCTGCTGCTGCGGGCGCTGGTGGCCCCGCTGCTGCTGATCGCCACGGTGGTGCTGTCGTTCGCGGCGGCGCTGGGCGCGAGCGCGTTCGCCTTCCGCCATCTCTTCGGCTACGCGGGCGAGTCGACGGACTTCCCGCTCTTCGTCTTCGTCTTCCTGGTGGCCCTGGGCATCGACTACAACATTTTCCTGTCCACCCGCATCCGCGAGGAGGCCGCCCGCCGGGGCACCCGCGCGGGCGTGGTGACGGGCCTGGCCGCGACCGGCGCGGTCATCACCTCGGCGGGCCTGGTCCTCGCGGGCACCTTCGCCGCGCTGGGCACCCTGCCGATGGTCGCCTTCGCCGAAATCGGCTTCGCGGTCGCCCTGGGCGTCCTGCTGGACACCTTCATCGTCCGCTCGGTCCTGGTCACGGCCCTTTTCCTGGACGTCGGGCCGGGGGTCTGGTGGCCGCATCGGCTGGCTCGTGAGGACGGGACCGCCGCCGACCGCCCGCCGAAGACACCACCGTCCCCGGCGACCGCGGAACCGGCGGCACGACCGGACTGAGGCCCGTCCCCAGCGCCCGTCCTCACGCCGCCGGGGGTGTCACGCCGTCCGGCGGATCAAGGCCAGATACATCGCGTCCGTGCCGTGCAGGTGCGGCCACAGCTGGATGTCGGGGCCGTCACCCAGGGCCGGTACGCCCGGGAGCAGCGGGCGGGCGTCGATCAGCTCGGCGGCCCCGCCGTCCCGGCCGTCGGCGCCCTGTTTGCCGGCGTACTGCTTGTCGGCGTACTGCTTGAGCACGTCGTCGACGACCGCGCGGGTCTCGGCGAGGTGCGGCGAGCAGGTCGCGTAGCCGACGACGCCGCCGACCCGCACCGACTCCAGCGCCGTACGCAGCAGAGCGCGCTGGAGCGGCGCGAAGCCCTCCAGGTCCTCGGGGCGGCGCCGCCAGCGGGCCTCGGGGCGGCGGCGCAGGGCGCCGAGTCCCGTACAGGGCACGTCCATGAGCACCCGGTCGAAGCTGCCTGGCCGCCACGGCGGGCGGGTGCCGTCGGCGGCGATCACCTGGTACGGGCCCGGGTTGCCGGCCAGCGCCTTGGCGACGAGACCGGCCCGGTGCGGCTGCTTCTCCGAGGCGAGCAGTACGGCACCGCGCCCGGCGGCGAGCCCGGCCAGCATGGCCGCCTTGCCGCCCGGTCCCGCGCAGCCGTCCAGCCAGGCCCGGTCGGGGCCCTCGACGGGCGCGTTCGCCAGCGCGAGCGCCACCAGCTGGCTGCCCTCGTCCTGGACGCCCGCGCGGCCCTCCCGCACGGCCTCGATGGCGCCCGGCTCGCCGCCCTCGGTCAGCCGCACGGCGTACGGCGACCAGCGGCCCGGCAGCGCGGCGTCCTCGCCGAGCGCGTCGAGGAGTTCCTCCGCGTCGCCGCGTCCCGGCCGGGCGACGAGCGTCACCTCGGGCCGCTCGTTGTCCGCCTCCAGCAGGTCCTCGATGCCCGCGCGCCCGCCGCCCAGCGAGTCCCACAGCGCGGAGACGACCCAGCGCGGGTGCGAGTGCACGACCGCGAGATGGTCCTCCGGGTCCTCGTCGTACGGCGGCGCCACCCGCTCCAGCCAGCCGTCGAGGTCGTCCTGCGCGACCTTGCGCAGCACGGCGTTGACGAACTTGGCCCGGCCGTCGCCGAGCACCACCCGGGCCAGCTCGACCGAGGCCGAGACGGCGGCGTGCGTCGGGATCCGGGTACCGAGGAGCTGGTGCGCGCCGAGGCTCAGCACGTCGAGGACGGGCGGGTCGACCTCGCGCAGCGGCCGGTCCACACAGGCCGCGATGACGGCGTCGTACGTGCCCTGCCTGCGCAGCGTCCCGTACACCAGCTCGGTCGCCAGCGCCGCGTCCCGGCCGTCGAAGTCGCCCTTCTCGCGCGCCTTGCGCAGCAGCGGCGGCAGCACGAGGTTCGCGTACGCGTCCCGCTCGTCGACGGCCCGCAGCGCCTCGAAGGCAAGGATGCGGACGGGGTCCTTCTGGGGACGGCGGTAGGGCTTGCCCGGCCTGCGCGGCCGACGGGACTGCTCACTCACGGGAAAAGGTGCTCCGGATCCGGGAAAAGGTGCGCTTCTCAGCGTACGCCGACGGGGAGGACGGGGTTCCGGGCCGTCCGGTCAGTCTGCGCCCCTTCGGGCACGGCAGTGCCCGAAGGGGCGCGGGGAACTGCGCGGCCGGCCACGACGGCGCCGCGGCCGGCCGGCCGGCGACAGAGCGAACAACGGCGAACCGCAGGAAAGCGCGGGACGCGGCACGCGGCACGCGGCACGCGGCACGCGCCACGCGGCACGCGCCACGCCGGACGCGGCACGCCGGACGCGGCACGCCGGACGCGGCACGCCGGACGCCGGACGCGGCACGCCGGACGCCGGACGCGGCACGCCGGACGCCGGACGCGGCACGCGGGACGCCGGACCCGGGACTCGGGACGCGGGACCCGGGACGCGGGACCCGGCACCCGGGACGCGAGGCCCGGGAAGCGAGGCCTGGCACCCGGCACCCGGGACGCGAGCCGCGTCCGTCAGCCGTCCACCCGCTCCCCGGAGGAAATCCGGACACCCCGCGCCCAGTCCGCCGCCCGCATCGGCTTCTTGCCCTGCGCCTGCACCCACAGCAGCTCGACGGCGTACGAGCCGGTCCCGACGTGCACGCTGTTCTTGCCGACCGCGAGCTCGCCCGGGGCGAGCTCGGTGCGGTCGGGCACCGGCGCCGCCTGGATCAGCTTGAGCCGCTCCCCGCGGAACACCGTCCACGCGCCCGGCGCGGGCGTACAGCCCCGGACGACCCGGTCCACGCGCAGCGCGGGCGCGGCCCAGTCGATCCGGGCGTCCTCGACGGTGATCTTCGGCGCGAGGGTGACGCCCTCGGCGGGCTGCGGCACCGCCTTGACGGTGCCGTCCTCGATCCCGTCCATGGTCGCGGAGAGCAGCCCGGCGCCCGCGAGGGCCAGCCGCGTCAGCAGGTCCCCGCTGGTGTCGGTGGGCCGGATCTCCTCGGTGACGGTGCCGTAGACCGGCCCGGAGTCGAGCCCCTCCTCGATCAGGAAGGTGGACGCGCCGGTGATCTCGTCACCGGCCATGATCGAGTGCTGCACCGGCGCGGCACCGCGCCAGGCGGGCAGCAGCGAGAAGTGCAGATTGACCCAGCCGTGCGCCGGGACGTCGAGGGCGACCCGGGGCAGCAGCGCGCCGTAGGCGACCACGGGGCAGCAGTCCGGCCCGATCTCCCGCAACCGCGCCAGGAACTCCTCGTCGCGCGGCTTCGCGGGCTTGAGCACCTCGATCCCGGCCTCCGCCGCGCGCTCGGCGACGGGGCTCGCGACGAGCCTTCGCCCCCGGCCGGCCGGCGCGTCGGGCCGCGTCACGACGGCGGCGACCTCGTGTCGCCCGGAGGCGAGCAGGGCGTCCAGAGCGGGAACGGCGACCTCGGGGGTGCCGGCGAAGACAAGCTTCATGGGTAGCGGCTGGCCTCTCGGGCGGGAACTCGTCGGAGCCGCACGTTCGCCGCGTGGCGGTGCGCGTGCGGGGCAGCGCACCAGTCTATGAGCCCGGCGGCCCGGCACACGGCCGCGCCCCGTACCGGCCCGTACCCGGCCGCGACCGTGGGCGCCAAGGGCTCGACCGACGCCCAGGGCTCGACCGTCGACACCAAGGGCTCGACCGTCGACCCCAAGGGCTCGAGCATCGGCGCCGAGGGCTCGACCGTCGGGGCCGAGGGGGCTCACCACGGCCTGTTCAGGGGCGTACGTCGAGGTGCGCGCCCCGTGCATATGTCCTTACGCCCCCGCAGCGTGACCACTCTCCGGCACACGCGTTGTCAAGAGAGAGTTGACCAAAACGGGCCGCGAGCGCGGCCCAATCCTTTTCAACGCCGGTTCGAGAGGCTTGTTCATGGCCGACCACGCAACCCACGACGCCCAGGCTCGGGCCAGCCTGCACTTGCTGGTGCGGGACATCGAGCGGGTCCGCCGGCAGGTGGACGCACTGCGCACCCTCACCGCCCAACTGGGCAACGTCTACCGCCCCCGCCGCTCCGGCCCCGCTACGGGCTTCGTCGTCTACGGACGCGCCCCCGCCCCGACCGTCCGCCTCGCGCAGGAGCTGCGAGACAGCGTCGAGACCCTGGTCACGGCCGCCGTCGACTTCGACCGGTCCCTGGGTTTCTCGTGGGACGCGGTGGGCTCCGCGCTCGGGGTCACCAAACAGGCGGTGCACCGCCGGTACGGTGCCCGGCGCGCCGCCGCCCAGGCAGCCGCGGACGCGGAGCGGGCGACAGAGGCCGCGAGCACCCGCACGGTCTCCGTGAACACCGCCTCCGTGAACACCACGCTGCCCAGCGTCCCGACGGTCCCCGCGGCCCGTTCCATGCCGACCCAGCCGACCGCGGGCAGCCCCGTCCTGCGCGACGCCGCGGGCAGCCCCGTCCTGCGCGACGAGGCCAGGCCGACGACCTTTCCGAGTCCACGCAACGGCTGACCCGCCCGCACCGCGTCTGCCTCCCGGCCCCCCGGCCGGGAGGCAGACCCATGTCCGGCACCCGCCGCCGGACCGCCGCCTTCCTCCGGACCGCCGCCTTCCTCCGGACCGTCGGCCCCTCGGCCCGCCGGCCCGGCACCCCCGTCAGCCGCCCCTGAGTCACACGCCCCCACCGGGACCTCACCCCGTCACCCCGTATCCGGCGGGAACCTCACCCGATGTCCAGCGGATCGATCCGAATCCGCACCGCCTGCCCGCCACCACCCCGCGCCGCTCTGCCGCTGCCGCCCCGCGGCGCCTGGCTCCCGCCCCGCGCCATCCGGGCCGCCTGCGCCTTCTTCAGGGCGGTGGCCAGCGCGGCGCCGCTGCCCGGAGGCACCCGGACGAGGGCCCGCTCCCACTGCTCGCCGGGCGGCGGCCCGCCCACCCGCCGGGGCCGCCCCGGCTCCGTGACCGGCACCGGTACGGGTCCCAGCACCTCGGCGTCGGGCGGAAGTTCGGCCTGGGCGAGGAAATCCGCGAGGCCCTCGGGAGGTCCGGACACGGCGGCCATCCGGGACACCGGGGGAAAGCCCAGCTCGGCACGGTCGGCGAGCTCGCGCACGGCGTGTCCGACGGGGTCCCAGCGGACGAGCGCCTGGACGGGCCGCAGCGTCGGTTCCGCGACGACCACTACCGTGCCGCCGGCGCTCTGGGAGCGGACGAGCGCGGCCGCGTCCAGCCAGTGCCGCAGCGCGTCCTCGCCGGCCCGCAGGTCGGGGCGGCCGAGCATGGCCCAGCCGTCGAGCAGCAGGGCGGCCGCGTAACCGCCCTCCGCGACGGGCTCGGCGCCCGGCGTGCTCACGACGAGCGCGGGCTCCCCCGACACCGTGTCGAGCACCTGCTCGCGCCCCGACGTGCGCACCGGCACGGACGGGAACGCCCGTCCCAGCTCCTCGGCGGTCCGCCGGGCCCCCACGACCTGGGCCCGCAGCCGGAACGCCCCGCACTCCGGGCAGTGCCAGTCGTGCTCGTCCCGTCCGCACCAGCCGCACCGCAGCGCGCCGGCGTCCTGTGCCTGGAGCGGCCCGGCGCAGTGGCGGCAGCGCGCGGGCGCCCGGCACTGGGCGCAGGCCATCCGCGGCACGTAACCCCGGCGGGGCACCTGGACCAGGACGGGGCCGCGCCGCAGTCCCTCCCTGGCGATCTGCCAGGCGAGGGTGGGCAGCCGCGCGGCGCGGGCGGCCTCGTCGCGGGCGAGGTCGCCGTCGCCGACGGTCCGTACGAGCGGCGCGGCCGCGCGGACCTGGTCCCGGTCGGCGGCCAGCGGCAGCGCCCAGCCGGTCTCGACGAGCTGCGCGGCCTCCACGGTGCAGCCCCAACTGCCCAGCAGGAAGGCACACTTGTCGCGGGCGGCGCGCAGCTCGAGCACTTCGCGGACGTGCGGGAAGGGGGCGTTGTCGTCGCTGTGGGCGGAGTCGCCGTCGTCCCAGACGACCACGAGCCCGAGGTCGCGTACGGGGGCGAACATGGCGGCGCGGGTGCCCACCACGGCCCGGACCGATCCCCGGTGGACGGCGAGCCATTCCCGGTAGCGCCGCTCCTGTCCGGCATCGGCGGTGAGCACGGCGTGCAGGCCCTCTCCCAGCAGGGCCCTGAGCGCGGCGTCGACGCGCGCCACGGGCCGCCCGGCAGGTACGACGACCAGGGCGCCGCGTCCGGAGGCGAGAGTGGCGGCCACGGCCCGGGCGATCTCGTCGGCCCACTGCGGCCCCGGCAGCGCGGTCCACACGGCACGCGGGGCTCCGCCCGAGGCCAGGGCGCCGATGAACTCCGCACCCCGTCCGTACCGCTGCCAACTGCCCGGGTCCGGTGCCGGGGGCCGCGGGGGCGGCTCGGCCGTCGCGGCCGCCTCGGCACGGGCGTGCCGGGGCGGCACCGCCAGTTGCAGCACGTCCGCGAGGCTTCCCGCGTAGCGGTCGGCGACGGCGCGGGCGAGGCCCAGCAGCTCGGGCCCGAGCACCGGTTCGGGCGAGACGACCTGGGCGAGCGCGGCCAGCGGCCCCGAGTAGTCCGACTCGGCGACCCGCTCCACGACGAACCCGTCGATCAGGCCGCCGCCCTCGCGCCGCCCGTCCCGCACGGTGCGCCCGCCGGCCCCGAACCGCACCCGCACCCGCACCCCGGGCTGCGCCGCCTCGTCCAGCTCCTCGGGCACGGCGTAGTCGAAGTACCGGTCGAGGTGCAGCACACCCTTGTCGACCACCACGCGCGCCACGGGCAGCTCCTTGGCGAGCGCGGCCCCCCGCCACGTCCGCGGCTTCGCCTTCGGCACCTTGGCCCGCCGAACCGCCTCCCGAACCAGCGCAAGCTGCTCCGGCGGCGCCCCACCGCCCCCCGCCCCCTCCGGCCTGTCCTCGCTGCTCACGCTTGCATTCTCCCAGACGGCACTGACAGGAGACCGGGGCCGGGATCCGTCCGGCTGCCGCCCGCGAGCGGCCGGACGGATCCCGGCACGGCGAAGGCCCGGCGCTCCCGAAGGAGCACCGGGCCCAGCGACCGAACGGAACCTTAAAGCCCCACAGCCCCCCGAAGCGCCTCCACCCGGTCCGTGCGCTCCCACGTGAAGTCGGGGAGTTCGCGGCCGAAGTGGCCGTACGCCGCGGTCTGGGCGTAGATCGGTCGGAGGAGGTCGAGGTCGCGGATGATGGCCGCCGGGCGGAGGTCGAAGACCTCGGTGATGGCGGCCTCGATCTTCTCGGCGTCGACCTTGGCGGTGCCGAAGGTCTCGACGAACAGGCCGACCGGCTCGGCCTTGCCGATGGCGTACGCGACCTGGACCTCGCAGCGGGAGGCGAGGCCCGCGGCGACGACGTTCTTGGCGACCCAGCGCATCGCGTAGGCGGCGGAGCGGTCGACCTTGGAGGGGTCCTTGCCGGAGAAGGCGCCGCCGCCGTGGCGGGCCATGCCGCCGTACGTGTCGATGATGATCTTGCGGCCGGTGAGGCCCGCGTCGCCCATCGGGCCGCCGATCTCGAACCGGCCCGTGGGGTTGACCAGCAGCCGGTAGCCGTCGGTGTCGAGCTTGATGCCGTCGTCCAGCAGGGCCTTCAGCTCCGGCTCCACGACGAACTCGCGGATGTCGGGGGCGAGCAGCGAGTCCAGGTCGATGTCGGACGCGTGCTGCGAGGAGACCACGACCGTGTCCAGACGGACCGCCTTGTCACCGTCGTACTCGATGGTGACCTGGGTCTTGCCGTCGGGACGCAGGTAGGGGATCGTCCCGTTCTTGCGCACCTCGGACAGGCGCCGCGAGAGGCGGTGCGCCAGGTGGATGGGCAGCGGCATCAGGTTCGGCGTCTCGTCGGTCGCGTACCCGAACATCAGGCCCTGGTCGCCCGCGCCCTGCCGGTCCAGCTCGTCGCCTTCTCCACCTGCGGCGGCACCCTCGACCCGGCTCTCGTACGCCGTGTCGACGCCCTGCGCGATGTCCGGGGACTGCGAGCCGATGGACACCGAGACGCCGCAGGAGGCGCCGTCGAAGCCCTTCTTGGAGGAGTCGTAACCGATCTCGAGGATCTTCTCGCGCACGAGCTGCGCGATCGGCGCGTAGGCCTTGGTCGTGACCTCGCCGGCCACGTGCACCAGGCCGGTCGTGATCAGCGTCTCCACGGCGACCCGGGACGTCGGGTCCTCGCGCAGGAGCGCATCGAGAATGGTGTCGCTGATCTGGTCAGCGATCTTGTCGGGATGACCCTCGGTCACGGACTCCGAGGTGAACAGGCGACGGGACACAACGCTCCCTGTGGTTGCAGCGGCTGCTGGCTGATCATTGGCGGACGGGACGGGGGCTGCGCCCGGCGTCGTCCGAGAACAGTTTATCGGTCGCACTCGGCCACCGGTCATCCTGTCTCGCGCCTCGGATCCGCTGTGACCTGCGGCACGGGCATTCTGCACGGTCCTTATCCCTCTCCGCCAGGGTCGCCACGCCCGAAATCACGGGGCTTCCCGAGGCCGCCGCACGGGCTCCGGAGGGCCGACGCACGGGGTCCGCGAGGTCACTGCGGCGCAGGAGGAGTCAGGTCAGCCTGGCCGCGACCAGGTCCCATACGGTGTCGGCCAGCGCTTCCTTCGGCCCGTACGGCACGGGCGTCTCGCTGCCGTCGGCGCCGAGCACCACGGCCTCGTTCTCCTCGGCGCCGAAGGTCCTCGCCTCCCCGACCTCGTTCACCACGAGCAGGTCACAGCCCTTGCGCTCCAGCTTCGTACGGCCGTTGGCCAGTACGTCGTCGGTCTCGGCGGCGAAGCCGACGACCACCTGGCCCGGGCGGGCCCGCTCGGCCGAGATCCCGGCGAGGATGTCCGGATTACGGACCAGAACGACCGGTTCCGGGTCCTGGCCGTCCTTCTTCTTGATCTTTCCGGCGGCGTACTCCGCCGGACGGAAGTCGGCCACGGCGGCCGCCATCACCACGGCGTCGGCGTCCGCGGCGGCCTTCAGCACGGCGTCGCGCAACTGCACCGCGGTCCCCACCCGCACCACGTCCACGCCCGCCGGGTCGGGCAGCGAGGTGTTCGCGGCGAGCAGCGTGACCCGGGCCCCGCGCGCCGCGGCCGTACGGGCCAGGGCGTAGCCCTGCTTGCCGGAGGAGCGGTTGCCGAGGAAGCGCACCGGGTCGAGCGGTTCGCGGGTGCCGCCCGCGCTGACCACGACGTGCCGGCCCGCGAGGTCCGGCTCGGTCACGCCGCGGGCGAGCACCCGGCGGCAGACCTCGAAGATCTCCCCGGGGTCGGGCAGCCGGCCCTTGCCGGTGTCGACGCCGGTCAGCCGGCCGACCGCGGGCTCGATCACGACGGCGCCGCGGCGGCGCAGCGTGGCGACGTTCTCCTGGGTGGCCGGGTGCTCCCACATCTCGGTGTGCATGGCGGGGGCGAAGACGACCGGGCAGCGCGCGGTGAGCAGGGTGTTCGTCAGGAGGTCGTCGGCCAGGCCGTGGGCCGCCTTCGCGAGCGTGTCGGCCGTGGCGGGGGCCACCACCACCAGGTCCGCGTGCTGCCCGATGCGCACGTGCGGGACCTCGTGGACGTCGGACCAGACCTCGGTGGAGACGGGGTGCCCGGAGAGCGCGGACCAGGTGGCGGCGCCGACGAAGTGCAGCGCGGACGCGGTCGGCACCACCCGTACGTCGTGGCCGGACTCCGTCAGCCTGCGCAGCAGCTCACAGGCCTTGTACGCGGCGATGCCGCCGCTGACCCCCAGCACGACCCTCGGCTTGTCCACCGGATCTCCCCGCTCGAACCTGTTCGGTGACTACGACGACTACGACGACTACGGCTCCATGACACACCACGGGCCCGGCAGCCGCGCTGCCGGGCCCGAAGTGAACAACGAACGATTACTGCGCCGGGCCCTCGACGGCCTCGGACGTCAGCAGGCCCGCGTTGATCTCGCGCAGCGCGATCGACAGCGGCTTCTCGTGCACGTGGGTGTCGACGAGCGGACCGACGTACTCGAGGAGGCCCTCGCCGAGCTGCGAGTAGTACGCGTTGATCTGACGGGCGCGCTTGGCCGCGTAGATCACCAGGCTGTACTTCGAGTCGGTGGCCTCGAGGAGCTCGTCGATCGGAGGGTTGATGATGCCCTCGGGCGCGGTGATGGAAGAGGACACGCTCTGCCTTCCGATGGATGAATGTATCTATGTCTTCAGTGCGGATCGTGCGACTCATTCACGACTCGTCCCGCGCCCCATGCGGGTCACGCGGACGAATCCCAGTTGAATCAGCGCAGATCACACAACCTTCATCAAGGCTAGCAGCTCGCTCGCCACGTCCTCGACGGAGGTGTTGACCAGGGTGGTGTCGAACTCGGCCTCGGCGGCGAGCTCGACCTTGGCCGCTTCGAGGCGCCGTTCGATGACCTCGGGCGGCTCGGTGCCGCGTCCGGTGAGCCTGCGTACCAGCTCCTCCCAGGAGGGCGGGGCCAGGAACACCAGCTGGGCTTCCCGCATGGACTCGCGGACCTGACGGGCGCCCTGGAGGTCGATCTCGAGCAGGACGGGCTCGCCGGATTCCAGCTTCTCCATGACGGCGTCGCGCGGCGTGCCGTAGCGGTTGCCGGCGAATTCGGCCCACTCCAGCAGTTCACCGTTGGCGATCAGTTTGTCCATCTCGTCGTCGGAGACGAAGAAGTAGTGGACACCGTGCTTCTCCCCGGGGCGCGGCTTGCGGGTCGTCGCCGACACCGAGAGCCAGACATCGGGGTGTTCCTTGCGCATATGAGCGACGACCGTGCTCTTGCCGACCCCCGAGGGGCCGGAGAGCACGGTCAGCCGCGAACGTACGTCCGGGGGTACGGGGGTCGCCCCCCGGGGTGCTACAGCCATGCAGCGATTATCCAGGTTCTCGGGGGTGCCCGAGAACGTCAGCCGGCGGTGCTGCCGAACTCGCGCTCCAGGGAGGCGATCTGGTTGGAACCGAGACCCCTCACCCGGCGGCTCTCGGAGATGCCGAGTCGCTCCATGATCTGCTTGGCGCGGACCTTGCCCACGCCCGGCAGGGACTCGAGGAGAGCGGAGACCTTCATCTTGCCGATGACGTCGTTCTCCTGGCCCTGCTTGATGACCTCGTGCAGGGAGGCGCCGGAGTGCTTGAGTCGATTCTTGACCTCGGCCCGCTCCCGGCGAGCCGCGGCGGCCTTTTCGAGCGCGGCTGCGCGCTGTTCAGGGGTAAGGGGCGGAAGAGCCACGCCTACGTCACCTCGGATGTCGAACTGTCGGATACGGACCGGTGAGGAACCTAGTCGCCCCACACCTGGGGGGCCACGAGCAACACGCTCGCCCGTTGTCCCCCACTGCCTCAAGAGCGCGGGAGGGGCCCCCACTCGTCGGAGACTAGCGGGCAAGTCCGCCAGAGTCAGCGAGAACAGCGGAAAAGTCCTGGTCAGCCTCCGTCGAGCCCGGCATTTGGGACATTAAACCCCGGATTTGAGGAAGTATTCAGACGGAACCTGTCCGAGAGACCCTCCCTCGAACACTCACGCGACCGCCACGGCGGCCCGGATCTCCTCCGCGAAGCGGTCGGCGGACGCCCGCAGCGCGGTCGTGTCGGGCCCGTGCCGCAGCACCCCGCGGCTGACGTTGGGCACGACCTGGCGCACCGCCGCGCCGAAAACGCCCCGGAGACCGGCGGGAGTCGCTCCCTGAGCACCGATCCCGGGCGCCAGGAGCGGCCCGTTGATCTCCAGGTCGTACGCCGAGAGATCGCCGAGTGTCGCACCGACGACGGCGCCGAAGGACCCCAGGGGCGTCTCCCGGCCGTTCTCGGCGGCGAGGTGCGCGAGGACGGTCGAGGCGACGTCCTGGCCGTCCCCGCGGACCGCGTGCTGCACCTCGCCGCCCTCCGGGTTGGAGGTGAGCGCGAGCACGAACAGGCCCGTGCCGCTCTCCCGGGCCAGATCCACCGCGGGCCTCAGCGAGCCGTAGCCGAGGTACGGCGACACGGTCAGCGCGTCGGAGAAGAGCGGGGAACCGGGGCGCAGGAAGGTCTCCGCGTACGCGGCCATGGTCGAGCCGATGTCGCCGCGCTTGGCGTCCATGACGACCAGGGCGCCCGCCTCGCGCGCCTCCTGGACCGACTTCTCCAGGACGGCGATGCCGCGCGAGCCGAAGCGCTCGAAGAACGCGCTCTGCGGCTTCAGGACGGCGACCCGGCCGGCCAGCGCCTCGACGACCGTGCGGCTGAACCGCTCCAGACCGGCGACGTCGTCGTTCAGGCCCCAGTCGGTGAGCAGCGAGGCGTGCGGGTCGATGCCGACGCACAGCGGGCCCCGGTCGTCCATGGCACGGCGCAGCCGCGCGCCGAACGGCTCCGGTGCGTCCGGGGTCTCCGGGGAGTCGGTCATGCGGCGTTCCTCACATCGGCGCCGACCGCGTCGGCGAGGGTGGCGTACGGGCTCGTGCGCAGCCGTGCGGCGAGTCCCTTGTGGATGGCGCGCCCCCAGAAGGGGCCCTCGTAGATGAAGGCGCTGTAGCCCTGGACCAGGGTGGCGCCGGCCAGGATGCGCTGCCAGGCGTCCTCGGCGTTCTCGATGCCGCCGACGCCCACCAGGGTGATGCGGTCGCCCACGCGCGCGTAGAGGCGGCGCAGCACCTGAAGGGAGCGGGCCTTGAGCGGGGCGCCGGACAGGCCGCCGGTCTCCGCGACCAGGGCCGCGTCGGAGCGCAGGCCGAGGCCTTCGCGCGCGATGGTGGTGTTGGTGGCGATGATGCCGTCCAGGCCGAGTTCCACGGCGAGGTCGGCGACGGCGTCCACGTCCTCGTCGGCGAGGTCGGGCGCGATCTTGACCAGGAGCGGGACGCGGCGGCCCGTGACCGTGCGGTCGGCGGCCTCGCGGACGGCGCTCAGCAGCGGGCGCAGCGCCTCGGTGGCCTGGAGGTTGCGCAGTCCCGGCGTGTTCGGCGAGGAGACGTTGACCACGAGGTAGTCGGCGTGCCGGGCGAGCCGTTCGGCCGACTTCACGTAGTCGCCGGCGGCCTCCTCCTCGGGTACGGCCTTGGTCTTGCCGATGTTGACGCCGACGACCGTGCGGAAGACGGCCTCGCGCCCCGCGAGGCGTTCCGCCACGGCCGCCGAGCCGTCGTTGTTGAAGCCCATGCGGTTGATCAGCGCCCGGTCCTTCAGCAGCCGGAACAGCCGCTTTTTGGGGTTGCCGGGCTGCGGCTCGCCGGTGACCGTGCCGATCTCGACGTGGTCGAAGCCGAGCATCGACATCCCGTCGACCGCGACGGCGTTCTTGTCGAAGCCCGCCGCGAGCCCGAACGGACCGTGCATCCGCAGCCCGAAGGCCTCGGTGCGCAGTTCCTCGAAGCGCGGGGCGAGGGCGGCGGCCAGGAAGGTGCGCAGCACGGGCACGCGGGCGGCGAGCCGGATCCAGCGGAAGGCCAGGTGGTGGGCCTGCTCGGGGTCCATCCGCTTGAAGACGAGGTGGAAGAACAGCTTGTACATGGTCGTGTCGTGTCCTCGAAGCGCCTGACGGCCTCGGGGAAGGTCCCGCGAGGCGGCGGTCTCATGAGGAGGGGGACACCGGATCTCCGGTGTCCCCCTCGGGGCTGCTAGTCGCGGGCCGCTGTGAGCTGCCCGGCGTGTTCCTGGAGCGAGCGCACGCTCACGTCTCCGCGGTTGAGCGCGTCGATGCCCTGGACGGCGGCGGCGAGCGCCTGGACCGTGGTCAGGCACGGCACGGACCGCGCCACGGCCGCCGTACGGATCTCGTAGCCGTCGAGGCGGCCGCCGGTGCCGTACGGGGTGTTGACGATGAGGTCGACCTCGCCGTCGTGGATGAGCTGGACGATCGTCTTCTCGCCGTTCGGGCCCTCGCCCTCGCTCTGCTTGCGCACGACGGTGGCGTTGATGCCGTTGCGCTTGAGGACCTCGGCGGTGCCGGAGGTGGCGAGGAGCTCGAAGCCGTGGCCGACGAGCTCCCGCGCCGGGAAGATCATCGAGCGCTTGTCGCGGTTGGCGACCGAGATGAAGGCGCGGCCCTTGGTGGGCAGCGGCCCGTAGGCGCCCGCCTGGGACTTGGCGTAGGCGGTGCCGAAGACGGCGTCGATGCCCATGACCTCGCCGGTGGAGCGCATCTCCGGGCCGAGCACCGTGTCGACGCCCCGGCCGTGCACGTCGCGGAAGCGCGACCACGGCATGACGGCCTCCTTGACGGAGATCGGCGCGTCGAGCGGCAGGGTGCCGCCGTCGCCGTTCGCCGGGAGCAGGCCCTCCGCCCGCAGCTCGGCGACGGTCGCGCCGAGCGAGATCCGCGCGGCGGCCTTGGCCAGCGGCACCGCGGTCGCCTTCGAGGTGAAGGGGACGGTGCGGGACGCGCGCGGGTTGGCCTCCAGGACGTAGAGGATGTCGCCGGCCATCGCGAACTGGATGTTGATCAGGCCGCGGACGCCGACGCCCTTGGCGATCGCCTCCGTCGAGGAGCGCAGCCGCTTGATGTCGAACCCGCCGAGGGTGATCGGCGGCAGGGCGCACGCCGAGTCGCCGGAATGGATGCCGGCCTCCTCGATGTGCTCCATGACGCCGCCGAGGTACAGCTCCTCGCCGTCGTACAGCGCGTCGACGTCGATCTCGATGGCGTCGTCGAGGAAGCGGTCCACGAGCACCGGCCGGGAGGGGCTGATCTCGGTGGACTCGGCGATGTACGACTCCAGGCGGGTCTCGTCGTAGACGATCTCCATGCCGCGGCCGCCGAGGACGTACGACGGGCGGACCAGGACCGGGTAGCCGATCTCGTCGGCGATGGCCTTGGCGCCGGCGAAGGTGGTGGCGGTGCCGTGCTTCGGGGCCGGGAGACCGGCCTCGGCGAGGACCTGCCCGAAGGCGCCGCGGTCCTCGGCCGCGTGGATGGCCTCGGGCGGCGTGCCGACGACCGGGACGCCGTTGTCCTTGAGCGCCTGCGACAGGCCCAGCGGGGTCTGGCCGCCGAGCTGGACGACGACGCCCGCGACCGGCCCGGCCAGCGTCTCCGCGTGGACGATCTCCAGCACGTCCTCCAGCGTCAGCGGCTCGAAGTACAGCCGGTCGGAGGTGTCGTAGTCGGTGGAGACGGTCTCGGGGTTGCAGTTGACCATCACGGTCTCGTAGCCCGCGTTGCTCAGTGCGAAGGAGGCGTGGACGCAGGAGTAGTCGAACTCGATGCCCTGGCCGATGCGGTTGGGGCCGGAGCCCAGGATGATGACGGCCGGCTTCTCGCGGGGCGCGACTTCCGTCTCCTCGTCGTAGGAGGAGTAGAAGTACGGCGTCCTGGCCGCGAACTCGGCGGCGCAGGTGTCGACCGTCTTGTAGACCGGGCGGACGCCGAGCGCGTGCCGGACCTCGCGGACGACGTCCTCGCGCAGGCCCCGGATCTCGGCGATCTGGACGTCGGAGAAGCCGTGCCGCTTGGCGTCGGCCAGCAGCTCGGGGCCGAGCTTGTCGGCCGCCGCCAGCTCGTCGGCGATCTCCTTGATCAGGAAGAGCTGGTCGACGAACCACGGGTCGATCTTTGTCGCGTCGAAGACCTCCTCGGGCGTGGCGCCCGCGCGGATCGCCTGCATGACGGCGTTGATCCGGCCGTCGGTCGGGCGGACGGCCTCGCGCAGCAGCTCGGCCTTGTCGCCGGGCTCGCCCACGAAGGTGAACTGGCTGCCCTTCTTCTCCAGCGAGCGCAGCGCCTTCTGGAGCGCCTCGGTGAAGTTCCGGCCGATCGCCATGGC
Organism: Streptomyces sp. NPDC059785; assembly: GCF_042732375.1. Taxonomy (NCBI): domain Bacteria; kingdom Bacillati; phylum Actinomycetota; class Actinomycetes; order Kitasatosporales; family Streptomycetaceae; genus Streptomyces; species Streptomyces sp. NPDC059785. The sequence goes on along the minus strand of NZ_JBHWHV010000058.1, from coordinate 6,771 downwards.
CTCGCCCACCGACTTCATGGTGGTGGTGAGGGTGGAGTCGGCGGACGGGAACTTCTCGAAGGCGAAGCGCGGGGCCTTGACCACCACGTAGTCGAGGGTCGGCTCGAAGGACGCCGGGGTCTGCTCGGTGATGTCGTTCGGGATCTCGTCGAGCGTGTAGCCGACGGCCAGCTTCGCGGCGATCTTGGCGATCGGGAAGCCGGTCGCCTTGGAGGCGAGCGCCGAGGACCGCGAGACGCGCGGGTTCATCTCGATGACGATGACCCGGCCGTCCTCGGGGTCCACCGCGAACTGGATGTTGCAGCCGCCGGTGTCGACGCCGACCTCGCGGATGATCGCGATGCCGACGTCGCGCAGTACCTGGTACTCGCGGTCGGTCAGCGTCATCGCCGGGGCGACGGTGATCGAGTCGCCGGTGTGCACGCCCATCGGGTCGAAGTTCTCGATGGAGCAGACGACCACGACGTTGTCGTTCTTGTCGCGCATCAGCTCCAGCTCGTACTCCTTCCAACCGAGGATGGACTCCTCCAGGAGCACCTCGGTGGTCGGGGAGAGCGTGAGGCCCTGGCCCGCGATGCGGCGCAGTTCCTCCTCGTCGTGGGCGAAGCCGGAGCCGGCGCCGCCCATGGTGAAGGAGGGGCGGACGACGACCGGGTAGCCGCCGAGCGTGTCCACGCCCTTCAGCACGTCGTCCATGGAGTGGCAGATCACGGACCGGGCGGACTCGCCGTGGCCGGTCTTCTTGCGGACCTCCTCCACGACATCCTTGAAGAGGTCGCGGTCCTCGCCCTTGTTGATGGCCTCGACGTTGGCGCCGATCAGTTCGACGCCGTACTTGTCGAGGGTGCCCGCGCCGTGCAGCGAGATCGCGGTGTTCAGGGCCGTCTGGCCGCCCAGGGTGGGCAGCAGCGCGTCCGGGCGCTCCTTGGCGATGATCTTCTCGACGAACTCGGGGGTGATCGGCTCGACGTAGGTGGCGTCGGCGATCTCCGGGTCGGTCATGATCGTCGCCGGGTTGGAGTTGACCAGGATGACGCGCAGGCCCTCGGCCTTGAGCACGCGGCACGCCTGGGTGCCCGAGTAGTCGAACTCCGCGGCCTGGCCGATGACGATCGGGCCGGAGCCGATGACCAGGACGGACTGGATATCGGTGCGCTTAGGCACGCTGGCCCTCCATCAGGACTGTGTTCATCAAAGACGTGAAGCGGTCGAACAGGTAGGCGGCGTCGTGCGGACCCGCGGCGGCTTCGGGGTGGTACTGGACGCTGAAGGCCGGCCGGTCGAGCAGTTGGAGGCCCTCCACCACGTTGTCGTTGAGGCAGACGTGGGAGACCTCGGCGCGGCCGTAGGGGGTCTCGGAGACCTGGTCGGTGGGCGCGTCGACGGCGAAGCCGTGGTTGTGCGCGGTGACCTCGACCTTGCCGGTCGTACGGTCCTGCACCGGCTGGTTGATGCCGCGGTGGCCGTACTTCAGCTTGTAGGTGCCGAAGCCGAGCGCGCGGCCGAGGATCTGGTTGCCGAAGCAGATGCCGAACAGCGGGGTCCTGCGCTCCAGGACGGCCCGCATCAGGGCGACCGGGTGTTCGGCCTGCTCCGGGTCGCCGGGGCCGTTGGAGAAGAAGACGCCGTCGGGCCCGGTGGCGTAGATCTCCTCGACGGTCGCGGTGGCGGGCAGTACGTGCACCTCGATGCCGCGCTCGGCCATGCGGTGCGGGGTCATGCCCTTGATGCCGAGGTCTATGGCGGCGACCGTGAAGCGCTTCTCGCCGACGGCCGGGACCACGTACGCCTCGGTCGTGGCCACCTCCTCGTAGAGGCTGGCGCCCTTCATCTCGGGTGCCTGGCGCACCTGGTCGATCATCGCGCCCTCGTCGGGCAGCGCGTTGCCGGAGAAGATGCCGACGCGCATGGCGCCGCGCTCGCGCAGGTGCCGGGTCAGCGCCCGGGTGTCGATGCCGGAGATCCCGACGACGCCCTGCTCGCGCAGCTCGTCGTCCAGGGAACGGCGGGAGCGCCAGTTGGACGGCACGCGCGCGGGGTCGCGTACGACGTAGCCCGCGACCCAGATCTTCTTGGACTCGGGGTCCTCGTCGTTGACGCCCGTGTTGCCCACGTGCGGGGCGGTCATGACGACCACCTGCCGGTGGTACGACGGGTCGGTGAGGGTCTCCTGGTAGCCGGTCATGCCGGTGGAGAACACGGCTTCGCCGAAGGTCTCCCCCACGGCCCCGTAGGCGCGGCCCCGGAAGATCCGGCCGTCCTCCAGGACGAGTACGGCGGGAAGCGCGTCCTTGCGCTGCGAGGAGCTTCCCCTGCTGGAGGTCGTCATCGTGCGCCTTCCGTCTGGTCGATCAGGTCGTTCTTGTTGTCGCTCGGGTTGTTCTTCGCGATCAGGTCGTTCAGGGTGGCGACCCATTCGTTGTGTTCGGCCGCGTGGTCGGAGCGGAAGCCGGAGTCGAGCAGCTTGCCCCCGTGCTCCCAGGTGATCACGAGCAGGCCGCCCTCGGTGAGGACCTTGCCCGCGATGCCCTTGTCGAGCCGGGCCTCGCGCAGCTGCGCGACCGGGACGAAGAAGTCGGCCGCGCCGGGGCGTACGACCTCGAGGCCCGCGTCCGTCAGCGTCAGCTCGGCCCGGCTGCGGGTGCCCAGGCCGCGCGCGACGATGCGGTCGAGCCACTGCCCGGCGGTGGTGGAGCCGTGGTAGCGGCCGGTCAGCTCCAGTCTCGCCGGGCCCGGCCCCTCGGGCATTCCGGGCCGGGACGGCTCGCCGTCTCCGTTGAGGGTGGTGGTGGGAGACGGGAGGGCGGGCAGCTCGGGCAGGTCGCCCTGGAGCGTCGCGCGCCATTTCCAGCCCTCGCGCATCAGCCAGTAGACGAGGGCGACGAACAGGGCGAGCCCGACGAGCCAGCCGATCCGGGCGGCCCAGTCGGTCACTTCCGCCGACTTCTGTTCGGCGGCGAGGTGGATGAGTTGTGATGTCACGCGAGCTTCCCGTCGACGAGCGTGGCCTTGCCCCGCAGCCAGGTGTACGTGACACGGCCCGGCAGCTCACGACCTTCGTACGGAGTGTTGCGGCTGCGCGACGCGAAGCCCGCGGGGTCCACCGCTCCACGGTATGCCGGATCGACCAGCACGAGGTTGGCGGGCTCACCTGCCGAGACGGGCCGGCCGTGGCCGGTGGCGCGGCCGATCCGGGCGGGCGTGAAGGACATCCGGTCCGCCACCCCGGCCCAGTCGAGGAGCCCGGTCTCGACCATCGTCTGCTGGACGACGGACAGCGCCGTCTCCAGGCCGACCATGCCCATGGCGGCGGCGGCCCACTCGCAGTCCTTGTCCTCGTGCGGGTGCGGGGCGTGGTCGGTGGCGACGATGTCGATCGTGCCGTCGGCCAGCGCCTCGCGCAGCGCCATGACGTCGCGCTCGGTGCGCAGCGGCGGGTTCACCTTGTAGACCGGGTTGTAGGTGCGCACCAGCTCGTCGGTGAGGAGCAGGTGGTGCGGGGTGACCTCGGCGGTGACGTCGATGCCGCGGGACTTGGCCCAGCGCACGATCTCCACGGACCCGGCGGTCGACAGGTGGCAGATGTGCACGCGGGAGCCGACGTGCTCGGCGAGCAGCACGTCCCGGGCGATGACCGACTCCTCGGCCACCGCGGGCCAGCCGCCGAGGCCCAGCTCGGCGGAGATGACGCCCTCGTTCATCTGGGCGCCCTCGGTCAGCCGCGGCTCCTGCGCGTGCTGCGCGACGACCCCGCCGAACGCCTTCACGTACTCCAGGGCCCGGCGCATGATCACCGCGTCGTCCACGCACTTGCCGTCGTCCGAGAAAACCGTGACTCCGGCCGCGGACTCGTGCATGGCGCCCAGCTCGGCGAGCTTCTTGCCCTCCAGGCCGACGGTGACGGCGCCGATGGGCTGCACGTCGCAGTAGCCGCTCTCCTGGCCGAGCCGGTAGACCTGCTCGACCACGCCGGCGGTGTCGGCGACGGGGAAGGTGTTGGCCATGGCGAAGACGGCGGTGTACCCGCCGCTCGCGGCGGCACGGGTGCCGGTCAGGACGGTCTCGGAGTCCTCGCGGCCGGGTTCGCGCAGATGGGTGTGCAGATCGACGAGGCCAGGCAGGAGGACCTTGCCCTCGGCCTCGACGACCTCGGCGCCCTCGGCACTCAGCCCGGTACCGATCTGGGCGATCGTGCCGCCCTCGACCAGCACGTCCTGCGCCTCGCCGCCGAGCACCTTCGCACCACGGATCAGAATCTTGCTCATCTTGCTTACTTCTCCTCGGTCGAAGAGGTGTGCGCGGAGCGCTCGTCGGAAGGGTGGTGGTGGGCGACGGGTGGGCGGGTGACGGCGGGCTCGTTGCCGCCCAGCAGCAGGTAGAGGACGGCCATCCGGATCGAGACGCCGTTGGTGACCTGTTCGATCGCGGTGCAGCGCGGGGAGTCGGCGACCTCGGCGGTGATCTCCATACCGCGGACCATCGGCCCCGGGTGCATCACGACGGCGTGCTCCGGCATCTTCGCCATGCGCTCGCCGTTGAGGCCGTAGCGGCGCGAGTACTCGCGCTCGGTCGGGAAGAACGCGGCGTTCATCCGCTCGCGCTGGACGCGCAGCATCATCACGGCGTCCGACTTGGCCAGCGTGCCGTCGAGGTCGTAGGCGACCTCGCAGGGCCAGGACTCGACGCCGACGGGCAGCAGGGTGGGCGGCGCGACGAGGGTGACCTCGGCGCCCAGGGTGTGCAGCAGGTCGACGTTGGAGCGGGCGACCCGGCTGTGCAGGATGTCGCCGACCAGGGTGATCCGCTTGCCGGCCAGGTCCCGGCCGAGGCCCGCGTCCCGCCCGACGAGCCGCCGCCGCACGGTGAAGGCGTCGAGCAGCGCCTGGGTCGGGTGCTGGTGGGTGCCGTCCCCGGCGTTGATCACGGCGGCGTCGATCCACCCGGAGGTGGCGAGCCGGTACGGGGCCCCCGAGGCGCCGTGCCGGATGACGACGGCATCGACGCCCATCGCCTCCAGGGTCTGCGCGGTGTCCTTCAGGGACTCGCCCTTGGAGACGCTGGAGCCCTTGGCGGTGAAGTTGATGACGTCCGCGGACAGGCGCTTCTCGGCCGCCTCGAAGGAGATCCGGGTGCGGGTCGAGTCCTCGAAGAAGAGGTTGACCACGGTACGGCCGCGCAGGGTCGGCAGTTTCTTGATCGGCCGGTCGGCGACCCGGGCCATCTCCTCGGCGGTGTCGAGGATCAGGACGGCGTCGTCGCGGGTGAGGTCGGCGGCCGAGATGAGATGACGCTGCATCTGTCAGGCTCCGTAAGGCAGTTCAGGTCGGGAGATTTCGGGCGCGCGGGCATGCGGAGGCGCACCTGCGGGACGTACGGCAGGGACGTACGCCTTCGGGGTGGCTACTGCTCGCCCGCCGGGGAGGTCCGCTTGGCGCCGAGCAGCACGGTGTCGCGACCGTCCTCCTCGGCGAGCTGGACCTTGACCGTCTCCCGCAGCGACGTGGGGAGGTTCTTGCCGACGTAGTCGGCGCGGATGGGCAGCTCGCGGTGGCCGCGGTCGACGAGGACGGCGAGCTGCACCGCGCGCGGGCGGCCGATGTCGTTCAGCGCGTCGAGCGCCGCCCGGATGGTACGGCCGGAGAAGAGCACGTCGTCGACGAGGACGACCAGACGGCCGTCGATGCCGTCACCGGGGATCTCGGTGCGGGCCAGCGCGCGCGGTGGGTGCATGCGCAGGTCGTCGCGGTACATGGTGATGTCGAGGGAGCCGACGGGAATCGTGCGGCCGGTGATCTCTTCGAGCTTCTCCGCCAGCCGGCGGCCGAGGAAGACGCCTCGGGTGGGGATGCCGAGAAGCACCACGTCATCGGCGCCCTTGGCGCGCTCGACGATCTCGTGGGCGATACGGGTCAGCACCCGCGCGATGTCGGGGCCTTCGAGGACGGGCCTGGCATCGGACTCGTACGCTTGAGTGTCCATACGAAACGGACCTCCTTCTCCGCCTCACGGGACGGATCATTAAAGGACGTCGTAATTGCGCCACCCACGTTATCAGCAAGCCAACACGCCTGATCGCCACCCCTGCACCACCCGTTCGGCGGACCCTGTAAAGGGGCCGGTACGGACCATTCGGCTTGACGGGGAAGAGTAACGCTGCGTAACCTCACAGTGAGTCACCAGCCGCGCGGCGGAGCCGCACGTTGATACAGCGTCCGGGGAGCTATATGTCCAGCGAATACGCCAAACAGCTCGGGGCCAAGCTCCGTGCCATCCGTACCCAGCAGGGCCTTTCCCTCCACGGCGTCGAGGAGAAGTCCCAGGGACGCTGGAAGGCGGTCGTGGTCGGTTCGTACGAGCGCGGCGACCGTGCCGTGACCGTGCAGCGCCTCGCCGAGCTGGCGGATTTCTACGGGGTCCCCGTGCAGGAGCTGCTGCCGGGCACCACGCCGGGCGGGGCCGCCGAGCCGCCGCCGAAGCTGGTCCTCGACCTTGAGCGCCTGGCCCACGTGCCGGCCGAGAAGGCGGGTCCCTTGCAGCGTTACGCGGCGACGATCCAGTCCCAGCGCGGCGACTACAACGGCAAGGTGCTGTCGATCCGCCAGGACGACCTGCGCACACTCGCCGTCATCTACGACCAGTCCCCCTCGGTTTTGACCGAGCAGCTGATCAGCTGGGGCGTCCTGGACGCCGACGCGCGTCGCGCGGTCTCGCACGACGAGGGCTGAGCCCCACCAGTACTCAGCAGAAACGTGCCGCCGGGGTGGCCGGAAC
>NZ_JBHWHV010000057.1:0-64604 GCF_042732375.1 Streptomyces sp. NPDC059785 | reverse complement strand
TTCCTGATCGCCACCGATCAGGAACGCCCCCACCGCTTTCCCGTCCTACGGGCTCGCGGGAGTCCCAGGACTACCCGCTACGGGCTCGCGGGCGGCCCGGAACTATCCCCGCCAGCCGCCGTTCCCGTTCCCGTTGCCGCCGTTCCCCTGCCCCTGGATGAAGCCCTCGGGGATCGAGAAGGACGGTGTCGGGATCGTGCCGCCGTCGGTGCCGCCGTCGGTGGTCCAGCCACCGTCGTCGCCGTTCCCGCCGTTGTCGTTGTTGTCGTCGTCCCCGTTGTCCCCGTCGTCGCGGCCCTTGTCCTTGCCGGGGTCGGGGATGTTGACCAGGTTGAACTCCGGTGCGGGCTTGCCCTCCAGCGCGCCGGTCATCATGTCGCGCCAGATCGGGCCCGGTACCTCGCCGCCGAAGACCTTGTCGTACGGAACGCCGCCGATCGTGATGTTGACCATCCGCCGCTTGTGGGCCGGGTCGCCGACCCAGACCGCGCCCGCCATGTTCGGCGTGTAGCCGACGAACCAGGCCGCGTAGCGGTAGTCCGTCGTACCGGTCTTGCCCGCGCTGGCGCGGCCGCTGAGGCCCGCCTGCGTACCCGTACCGTCCTCGACCACGCCCTTCAGCAGGGTGCTGATGGTGTCCGCGGTGGTCTCGGACATCGCGCGCGAGCAGGCCGACTTCGGCACCGACAGGGACTTCTTCTGTCCGCCGACGGTCTGGCTGATCGACTCGATCGCGATCGGCGTGCAGTACGTGCCGCGCGAGGCGAAGGTCGCGTACGCGTTCGCCATCGTCAGCGGCGACATCTCCTGGGTGCCGAGCGCGATGGACGGCGCCTGGGCGAGCTTGCCGCCGTCCGCGCGGTCGACGCCCATCTTCTTCGCCATGTCGGTCACCGGGCAGATGCCGATGTCGCTGATGAGCTGCACGTAGTAGGTGTTGACCGACTTGGCGGTCGCTTCCTTCATGCCGTACGGACCGCGCTCCGACTCGTTCTCGTTCGTCAGCTTCTCGTTGGAGACGTTGGTCCAGTTCTTGCCGTCACAGATGGAGACCGGGCTCGGATACTCCATCTCGTACGGCGACGAGTACTGCTGGGTCGCCGACTTGCCGCCCTCTATGGCCGCCGCCGCGACGATCGGCTTGAACGTCGAACCGGGCTGGTAGCCCGCGCCGCCGCCCATGTCCTTGTCCACGGAGAGGTTGATCTGCGTCTCGTTCTTGCCGAAGCCGTACGGACGCGACTGGCCCATCGCGAGGATCTTGCCGGTGCCGGGCTCGACGATGGTGGCTGCGGTCGCCACGTCGTCCGTCTTGTTGACGTGCTCCTTGACCGACGCCTGGACCGATTCCTGCGCCTGCGGGTCCAGGGTCGTGCGGATCGTCAGGCCGCCCTGGTTCCAGACCTTGGCGCGGGCCTCCCTGGTCTTGCCGAAGACCGAGTCGTTCAGGAACACCTCGCGCACGTAGTCGCAGAAGAAGCCGGCGCCCTTGACCGCGGTGATGCAGCCGTTCTTCGGCTTGCTGACCTTCAGGCCGAGCGGCGTCTTCTTGGCCCTGTCGGCCTCCTGCTGGGAGATGTCGTGCACCTCGGCCATCCGCTGGAGCACCGTGTTGCGCCGCTTGGTGGCCTCGGCCTCGTCGTTCACCGGGTCGTACCGGCTGGGCGACTGGACGATGCCGGCGAGCAGCGCCGACTCCTGGACGTTCAGGTCCTTGGCGGACTTGGAGAAGTAGCGCTGGGCCGCGGCCTCGACGCCGTAGGCCTGCTCCCCGAAGAAGGTGATGTTCAGGTAGTTCTCGAGGATGCGCTTCTTGCCGAGCTTCTCCTCGATCTGGATCGCGTACTTCAGCTCGCGGATCTTGCGGCCGAGAGTCTGCTGAGTGGCCTGGGCGACCTTCGTCGGGTCGTCCCCGGCCTCCTCGATGAACACGTTCTTCACGTACTGCTGGGTCAGCGTCGAGGCGCCCTGGGCGACGCCACCGCTCTGCGCGTTCTCGTTGAGCGCGCGGAGGATCCCCTTGAGGTCGACCGCGCCGTGCTCGTAGAAGCGCGAGTCCTCGATGGCGACGATCGCCTTCTGCATGTACGGCGACATGTCCTTGAGGTCGACCACCGTGCGGTCGCGCGAGTAGACCGTGGCGATCTGTCCGCCCTGGTTGTCCAGGATGGTGGTCCGCTGACTTAGCGGCGGCCGCTTGAGATTGGCCGGAATCTCGTCGAACCCCTCGACGGATCCCTTCGCCGCGAGACCCAGCGCGCCGGCCGCGGGCAGTGCGATGCCGGCCAGCACCGCCCCCGCGAGAACGCTGACACCGAGGAACTTGGCGGCCTGCTGCGAAGGGGACAGGCCCCCGCCCGAGCGCTTCTTTGCCATGAGGGCAGCCTACGTTCTCATTCGCCGGACACGCGTATATGCCTTGGCCTAAGCTGCTCTCAACTGTCACAGCAGTAGGGCCATGTATCAAGTACGTCCGGCGACCCCGAATCGTTCCGGACGTTCCCTCAATTTTTGTGAGGGGCGTGTCCGTATCCGCCTTGTGTGTCACGGGGCGTCCGTTGTGACTCAGCGGAAGTGTCCTGGTTCGCCGGGAAACTCATGTATGTCCCCAGCTCACTCCCCCGGGTGATCTGCCGCTTACGCATAGTCCGTTCGGGCCATTCAAGATTGGGCCCGAAGGGGGTGTTGCGCCGTGCCCACCTTCCGTAACGTCCTCAACTGGCGGCGGTGAATATGCCGCTGCCGCCGTGGGGGAGCCTCGATTCGGGAGAGGACGGCGCCGGTATGGGCTGGGTAACCGACTGGAGTGCGCAGGCGGCCTGCCGCACTACCGATCCGGATGAACTGTTCGTTCAAGGAGCAGCGCAGAACAGGGCCAAGGCGGTGTGCACCGGCTGCCCGGTGCGCACGGAGTGCCTGGCCGACGCGCTGGACAACCGCGTCGAATTCGGCGTGTGGGGTGGCATGACGGAGCGTGAGCGCCGTGCACTGCTGCGCAGGCGGCCGACGGTGACGTCATGGCGTCGCCTCCTCGAGACCGCGCGTACGGAGTACGAGCGCGGTGCGGGCCTGCTGCCCCTGGACGAGGAAGAGGTGTACGAGAACTACGCGGCCGTGGGCTGACACCGCCCAGGACCCGAACGTTGCGCCCCTCGGACTCAGACAGTCGGGTCCTCAGGGGTTCGTTCGAGGCCCCGGTTCGTCCACGGGACGGGTGGCCCAGGTGCGAGCACGGTGTGCCCGGGTTCGGTTCGGCGCGCTCAGTGGCGTGTCCTGGACCGCGTACCGGCACAGGAGCGGCCTGACCGCGCGCGCGTGCGCACGGCCCTGTGCGCTCGGCCGTGTGCTCAGGCGCCTGCTTCGGGAAGCTCGGAGCGGTGGGCCGCGAGCCGGTCCCCGATGTCCCGCAGCCCGGCGAGGTCGTGCACGTCACCCGGCAGTGCGGCCACTTCCGCCACGGCCACCTCGGGATGCAGCGCGGTGAAACGGTCACGGGTGCGCTGCTCACGGGCGAGCAGCTGCATACGTTCGGCGTGCAGCCTCAGCAGACCTGCGGTGAGTCGTTCGACGGCTCCGTCCGCGGCGGGGGAGCCCTCGGAGGAAGCGGAGTCCGGACCGGCCGGGCCGGCGCTGTCGGTGTGATCAGTGGTGAGTTCAGAGGGAGATTCTGAACTGCCGTACGTATCGGGAGAGTTACGAAGTCCAGCTTTCCCGTCGCTCTGATCCACAATGCGGGTCCCGGCAAGATTTTCTCCGGCCCCTGGACCGGCTCCGGCGTCGTCGGGCTCGGCCGTCGTGAGTTCGAGGTCCTCTGCCGCCGCGAGCGCCCGCTCGGCGGACAGCTGCGCGGCACCGCTGCCGTGTACCCGGTTGAGGACCAGGCCCGCCAGGGGCATGTCCTCGGCCGCGAGCCGCTCCACGAAGTACGCCGCCTCCCGCAGGGCGTCGCGCTCCGGGGCGGCCACCACCAGGAACGCCGTGCCGGGCGCCTGGAGCAGCTTGTACGTGGCGTCCGCGCGCGTACGGAAGCCGCCGAACATGGTGTCCATGGCGGCCACGAACGTCTGGACGTCCTTCAGGAGCTGCCCGCCCAGCACCTTGCCGAGGGCGCCCGTCATCATCGACATCCCGACGTTCAGGAATTTCATCCCGGCGCGTCCGCCGACCTTCGCCGGTGCCATCAGGACGCGGATCAGCTTGCCGTCCAGGAAGGACCCCAGACGCTTGGGGGCGTCCAGGAAGTCCAGCGCCGAGCGCGAGGGAGGCGTGTCGACGACGATCAGGTCCCACTCGTCGCGGGAGCGGAGCTGGCCGAGCTTCTCCATGGCCATGTACTCCTGCGTGCCGGCGAAGCCCGCGGAGAGCGACTGGTAGAACGGGTTGTTCAATATCGCGGCCGCCCGGTCGGGGTCCGCGTGCGCCTCGACGATCTCGTCGAAGGTGCGCTTCATGTCGAGCATCATGGCGTGCAGTTCGCCGGCCGGCCGCCGCCGCTCGCCGTCTGCCGCACCTGCGCGGCCGGACCTGTCGGCGTCACCCGCGCCACCGGCGTCACCTGTGCCACCGGCGCCACTCGTGCCCTCAGTGCCACCCGTGTCCCCGGCCCCGATGCCGCCGGCCGGTGCCCCCGCGCGGTCCTCGACGCCCTTCACCCGGCGCGGGACGTTGTCCAGCGAGTCGATGCCCATCGACTGGGCGAGTCGGCGGGCCGGATCGATGGTCAGCACGACCACCTTGCGGCCGCGCTCGGCCGCGCGCAGGCCCAGCGCCGCGGCCGTCGTCGTCTTGCCGACGCCGCCCGAACCGCAGCAGACCACGATGCGGGTCTTCGGGTCGTCGAGCAGCGCGTCGACGTCCAGGGGGCGGGCGGAGCCGAGCGCGCGGGCCGGTTCGGCGGCGGGGCCCTGGACGCGTACCGGATCGGAACTCATGAGATCCCTTGCTGACGCAGTTCCTTGGCCAGGTGGTACAGGCCCGCCAGGTCCATGCCCTCGGCGAGCAGTGGCAGTTCGTGCAGGGGCAGGCCCAGCTCGCGCAGGGCGGCGCGCTGCTCGTGCTCCAGGGCGTGGCGCTCCGCGTACTCCCCGGCCTGCTCCAGGAGCGGGTCCACCAGCCGCTCCGCGTTCCCGCCGCGACGGGCGCCGCCGAGCCCGGCCGCGGAGAGCGACTTGGCGATGGCGGTACGGGAGGCGGTCGCGGCGAACTCCAGATCGGCCGCTTCCAGCAGGGCGGGACGCACCATGTTCACGATCGTCCGGCCCACCGGGAGCCCGGCCGCGCGGAGCTCGGCGACGCCGTCCGCGGTCTCCTGGACGGGCATCTCCTCCAGGAGCGTGACCAGGTGGACGGCCGTCTCCGAGGACTTCAGGACGCGCATGACGGCCTGTGCCTGATTGTGTATCGGGCCGATCTTGGCCAGGCCCGCCACTTCGTCGTTGACGTTCAGGAAGCGGGTGATGCGGCCCGTGGGCGGGGCGTCCATCACCACGTAGTCGTAGGCGAAGCGGCCGCTCCTGTCCTTGCGGCGCACGGCCTCGCAGGCCTTGCCGGTGAGCAGCACGTCGCGCACGCCCGGGGCGATGGTGGTCGCGAAGTCGATGGCGCCGAGCTTCTTCAGCGCACGTCCGGCGCCGCCGAGTTTGTAGAACATCTGGAGGTAGTCCAGGAGGGCCAGCTCGGGGTCGATGGCCAGCGCGAACACCTCCCCGCCCCCAGGAGCGACGGCGATCTTCCGCTCCTCGTAGGGCAGCGCTTCTGTCTCGAAGAGCTGCGCGATGCCCTGTCTGCCCTCGACCTCGACGAGGAGGGTGCGCCTGCCCTCGGTGGCGAGGGCGAGCGCGAGGGCGGCGGCCACCGTGGTCTTGCCGGTACCGCCCTTGCCGCTGACGACCTGGAGCCTGCTCACGTATTCGAGCCTAACCAGTCCTGGCCCGGGCTACGCGGGAGGCTGTGGATAACAGCGGATACAGTCGGCCACATGACCAAGTGGGAATACGCAACCGTGCCGCTGCTCGTCCATGCCACGAAGCAGATTCTGGACACCTGGGGCGAGGACGGCTGGGAGCTCGTCCAGGTCGTGCCCGGGCCGAACAACCCCGAGCAGCTGGTGGCCTACCTGAAGCGGGAGAAGCAGGCATGAGTGCCGTCGAGTCCAGGCTCGCGGAGCTCGGCCTGAGCCTGCCGGAGGTCGTGCCGCCGCTGGCCGCCTACCAGCCGGCCGTGCGGTCCGGCGTGTACGTGTACACCGCGGGCCAGCTCCCGATGGTGGAGGGCAAGCTCCCCACCATCGGCAAGGTGGGCGGCGAGGTCACCGCCGAGGAGGCCAAGGACCTGGCCCGCATCTGCGCGCTGAACGCGCTGGCCGCGGTCAAGTCCGTCGTCGGCGATCTCGACCGCATCGCGCGCGTGGTGAAGGTCACCGGCTTCGTCGCCTCGGCGGCCGACTTCACCGGCCAGCCCGGCGTCCTGAACGGTGCCAGCGAACTCCTGGGCGAGGTCCTCGGGGACAAGGGCGTGCACGCCCGCAGCGCCGTCGGCGTGGCGGTCCTTCCGCTGGACGCGCCGGTCGAGGTCGAGATCCAGGTGGAGCTCACCGAGGCGTGAACGGCCCCTCCAGGGGCGGCGTTCCGGCCGGAGCCCGTCCCTGGAGCGCCCCGGACCTGCCCCTGAGCGGTCGATCACTGCCTCTCGAACATCAGCGCGCCACCAGATAGCCTCCGGCCATGGCGAATGGGCAGTGGTACCCACCGGAGTGGCCCGATCGGATCCGCGCGCTCGCGGCGGGCACGCTCACACCGGTCGCCCCCAGGCGGGCGGCCACGGTCATGCTGCTCAGGGACGGCGCCTCCGGACCCGTGGTGCACATGCTGCGCAGACGCGCCTCCATGGCCTTCGCCGGAGGCGCGTACGCGTATCCGGGCGGCGGCGTGGACCCCCGCGACGACGACCACCGGATCGGCTGGGCGGGCCCCACGCGCGCGTGGTGGGCCGACCGGCTCGGCGTCGACGAGACGTCCGCCCAGGCGATCGTCTGCGCGGCGGTCCGGGAGACGTACGAGGAAGCGGGCGTGCTGCTCGCCGGGCCCGCCCCGGACACCGTGGTCGGCGACACCACGGGGGAGGACTGGGAAGCGGACCGCGCGGCCCTGGTGGCCCGCGATCTCTCCTTCGCCGAGTTCCTGGAGCGCAGGGGACTCGTCCTCAGGTCCGACCTGCTCGGCGCCTGGACGCGCTGGATCACCCCGGAGTTCGAGCCCCGCCGCTACGACACCTGGTTCTTCGTCGCCTGCCTCCCGGCCGGGCAGCGCACGCGCAACGCGTCCACGGAGGCCGACCGGACGGTGTGGATCGGCCCCCGGGACGCGGCGGACGCGTACGACCGGGGCGAGCTGCTGATGATGCCGCCCACCATCGCGACCCTGCGCCAGCTCCAGCCGTACGGCACGGCCGCGGACGCCCTCGCCGCCGCACCCGGGCGCGATCTGACGCCGGTGCTGGCGCGGGCCCGGATCGAGAACGACGAACTGGTCCTGTCCTGGCCGGGACACGACGAGTTCACCAAGCACATCCCCGACGGTGGAGCCCCCGCATGACGGAAGCAGCAGCACTCCCCGGCCGGCCGAGGGGCGGGGTGCTCACCGGCCCCGCCACCCCGAGGGCCGTCAACGTCCTGGCCCCCAACGCGTCCGCGATGACCCTGGACGGCACGAACACCTGGATCGTCGCCGAGCCGGACTCCGAGCTCGCGGTCGTCGTCGATCCGGGTCCCCTGGACGACGGGCATCTGCGCCGGGTCGTGGCCACGGCCGAGCAGGCGGGCAAGCGGATCGCGCTGACGCTGCTGACGCACGGGCATCCGGACCACGCGGAGGGCGCCGGGCGGTTCGCCGAGCTGACCGGCACCAAGGTGCGGGCCCTGGACCCGGCGCTGCGGCTCGGCGACGAGGGGCTGGCCGACGGCGACCTCCTCACCGTCGGCGGGCTCGAGCTGCGCGTCGTCCCGACGCCCGGCCACACCGCGGACTCGCTGTGCTTCCATCTCCCGGCCGATCGGGCCGTCCTGACCGGAGACACCGTCCTCGGCCGCGGAACGACCGTCGTGGCCCATCCTGACGGCCGTCTGGGCGACTATCTCGACTCCCTGCGCCGGCTGCGCTCCCTGACCGTCGACGACGGCGTGCACACCGTCCTGCCCGGCCACGGCCCCGTGCTGGAGGACGCCCAGGGTGCCGTCGAGTTCTACCTGGCCCACCGGGCCGGCCGGCTGGCCCAGATCGAGACCGCCGTCGAGGACGGCTATCGGGAGCCGGCCGAAGTCGTCGCCCATGTGTACGCGGACGTCGACCGCTCCCTGTGGCCCGCGGCCGAGCTTTCGGTGCGCGCCCAGCTCGACTACCTGGGCGAGCACGGACTGATCTGACACCCGGGTGGCCGAGATTCCCGAGGTGCCCCGGGTACGCCGATGGGTCCCGTCTCACGAAGACGGGACCCATCGGCGTACAGCGGGCGGACCGGAGTGGGCAGGCGTACGGCCTCGGCGCGGGCGCTACGGCTCAGCGCGAGCGCTTGGCGAGCCGCTCCACGTCCAGGAGGATCACGGCGCGGGCCTCCAGGCGGAGCCAGCCGCGGCCCGCGAAGTCGGCCAGGGCCTTGTTGACCGTCTCGCGCGAGGCGCCGACGAGCTGGGCCAGCTCCTCCTGCGTCAGGTCGTGCACCACGTGGATGCCCTCCTCGGACTGCACACCGAAGCGGCGCGAGAGGTCCAGCAGCGCGCGGGCCACGCGTCCCGGGACGTCCGAGAAGACCAGGTCGGACATCTGGTCGTTGGTCTTGCGCAGGCGCCGGGCGACGGCGCGCAGCAGCGCGGCGGCGACCTCGGGGCGTGCGTTCAGCCAGGGCTGGAGGTCGCCGTGACCGAGGCCGAGCAGCTTGACCTCGGTCAGCGCCGTGGCCGTCGCCGTACGCGGGCCCGGGTCGAACAGCGACAGCTCGCCGATCAGCTCACCGGGGCCGAGGACGGCCAGCATGTTCTCGCGGCCGTCGGGGGAGGTGCGGTGGAGCTTCACCTTGCCCTCGGTGACCACGTAGAGGCGGTCCCCGGGGTCGCCCTCGTGGAAGAGAGCGTCACCGCGCGCGAGGGTCACCTCACTCATGGAGGCGCGCAGCTCCGCGGCCTGCTCGTCATCGAGCGCCGCGAAGAGCGGGGCGCGCCGCAGAACGTCGTCCACGAGTTCTCTCCTTGTCGACCTGCTCAGGGGATCTTGCTCCCCCGTGTGTCAGGGGTCCGTGTTCCCCATTTTGCCGGACGGTCCAAACAGTGTGATCAGTCACAAGTCTGCCGCACCGGCGTCCCGAGGAGTGTGGCAGGGGGCCAATTGGGGGCCGATCTTCGGGGTCCGAGGCGGATGTCGGTGCCGGGCTTTAGGCTGGCCGGGTGTCCAAATCGCCGGTGAGAGCACAGGCCAAGGGAGCTGGGCGGGTGGTTGTACGTCGTGATTCCGCTGTGGGCGAACAGGCCGCGGGCGGTGCCAGTAAACCGACAAAAACGGCGGGGTCGGCGCCGGTGAGGTCCGGGCCGACGACCGCCGCGAAGAAGACGTCCGGCGTGGCGAAGAAGACGTCCGGTGCCGCGAAGAAGACCGCCGCCGCGGCGAAGAAGGCCACGGCGGCGAAGAAGGCGGCCCCAGGGGAGGTCGCCGCGAAGAAGGCGGCGCCTGAGAAGGCGGTCGCCAAGAAGACGGCCACCAAGAAGGTGGCGGCCAAGAAGGCGGCTCCCAAGAAGACGGTCGCCAAGAAGACGGTCGCCAAGAAGAGCGCCGCCAAGAAGACGGTCGCCAAGAAGGCCGCGCCCGCCGTCACCGTGCCGCCGTCCCCCGACCTCGTCCGCAAGGCCCGCCGGATCGACCGCGAGCTCGCCGAGGTGTACCCGTACGCGCACCCGGAACTGGACTTCGAGAACCCCTTCCAGCTCCTGATCGCCACGGTGCTCTCGGCGCAGACGACCGACCTGCGGGTGAACCAGACGACTCCGGGGCTCTTCGCCAGATACCCCACCCCCGAGGACCTGGCCGCGGCCAACCCGGAGGAGGTCGAGGAGATCCTGCGGCCCACCGGTTTCTTCCGCGCCAAGACCAGGTCCGTACTGGGGCTCTCCAAAGCCCTGCGGGACGACTTCGGCGGCGAGGTGCCCGGCCGCCTGGAGGACCTCGTCAAGCTGCCCGGAGTGGGCCGCAAGACCGCCTTCGTGGTGCTGGGGAACGCCTTCGGGCGGCCCGGCATCACCGTGGACACCCACTTCGGACGGCTCGTGCGGCGCTGGCAGTGGACCGACGAGACGGACCCGGACAAGGTCGAGGCGGCCGTCGGCGCGCTCTTCCCGAAGAGCGACTGGACGATGCTCTCGCACCACGTGATCTTCCACGGGCGCCGGATCTGCCACGCCCGCAAGCCCGCCTGCGGCGCCTGCCCCATCGCCCCGCTCTGCCCGGCGTACGGGGAGGGCGAGACCGACCCGGAGAAGGCGAAGAAGCTCCTGAAGTACGAGAAGGGCGGCATGCCGGGCCAGCGCCTCAAGCCGCCGCAGTCCTACCTCGACGCGGGCGGCATCCCCGCCCCGCCGCTGGGGGCCGGCCCGGCGGCCTCGCCGGCGGCGGCCGGATGACGGAACGATCCCATCGTCGACGGGCGTTGACAGCAGCAGAACGGGGGTGGCGATGACGCACGCGAGCCACACGCACCACGTCCAGGGCACGCACCACGTCCAGGGCGCGGAGCATGTCCAGGGCGCGGAGCACGCTCACGACACGGGGCACGCTCACGACGCGCAGCACGGGAGCGGTACGGATCACATAGGCCCCATGGACCATGGCAGCCCCGCGGGCCATGCCGGCGCCACGAACCATGCCGGCGCCACGAACCATGGCGGCGGTACGGGCCATGGCGGTACGGACCGAGGAGACGCCACGGAGCACGGACGCGCCACCGATCACGGTCCCGGCGCGCAGGCCGGACCGGGCGGGCTGGTCAGGCCCGGTGCGCAGGCCCGGCCCGGCGCGCAGTCCGGTGCGGGGAGCGGGCACGCGCCCTCCCCGGACCCCGACCCCCGCCCCGCCCCCGTACTCAGCAAGGAGGGCCTGCCCGGCTGGCTGGATCCCGTCGTGCGCGCCGTGGAGCAGGTGAAGCCCCGTCAGCTGAGCCGCTTCCTGCCGCCGGAGAGCGGCGAGGGCCGCCAGTCCGCCGTCCTCGTCCTGTTCGGCGAGGGCGAGCACGGCCCCGAACTGCTGCTCATGGAGCGGGCCGGCTCGCTGAGATCGCACGCGGGCCAGCCCTCGTTCCCCGGCGGCTCCCTCGACCCCGAGGACGGCGATCCGGAGACGGACGGTCCGCTGCGGGCCGCGCTGCGCGAGGCCGAGGAGGAGACCGGGCTCGACCCGGCCGGAGTCCAGCTCTTCGGCGTCCTGCCGAGGCTGTACATCCCGGTGAGCCGCTTCGTGGTCACCCCTGTCGTGGGCTGGTGGCGCCGCCCGACACCGGTCGGTGTGGTCGACCCGGCGGAGACGGCCCGGGTCTTCACGGTCCCCGTGGCGGATCTCACGGATCCGGCCCACCGCGCGACGACGTCGCACCCCAGCGGCCACCGCGGACCGGCATTTCTGGTCGAATCCACCCTTGTCTGGGGTTTCACGGCGGGCATCATCGACCGGCTGCTGCACTACGCGGGCTGGGAGCGTCCCTGGGACCGTGACAAGCAGGTCCCGCTCGACTGGCGCGCATGACAGGGTGGCCCCCGTGCTGTGTTCTCCCGCCGGGCGACGTGCCCTCCTGCCGCCGTGCGGCGGGCCGTGCCTCCGGCCGGCACAAGGCGACCGCGAAGTGACGAGGCGAGGCTTGAAGCAGTGAACGTGCTGGACATCCTGTTGCTGGTCGCCGCCGTCTGGTTCGCGATCGTCGGCTACCGCCAGGGTTTCGTCGTCGGCATCCTGTCGGTGATCGGCTTCCTGGGCGGCGGGCTGATCGCGGTCTATCTGCTCCCCGTCATCTGGGACGCCCTGACCGACGGCGCCGAGGTGAGCACGTCGGCCGCCGTCGTCGCGGTGGTCGTCGTCATCGTCTGCGCCTCCGTCGGCCAGGCCCTGACCACCCATCTCGGCAACAAGCTGCGCCGGTACATCACCTGGTCCCCGGCCCGCGCCCTGGACGCGACCGGCGGCGCCCTGGTCAACGTCGTGGCGATGCTGCTGGTGGCCTGGCTGATCGGCTCCGCGCTCGCCGGCACGACGCTGCCGACGCTCGGCAAGGAGGTGCGCGACTCGAAGGTCCTGACCGGGGTCGCCCGCGCGCTGCCGACGCAGGCCGACACCTGGTTCGCAGATTTCTCCTCCGTCCTCGCGCAGAACGGCTTCCCGCAGGTCTTCAGTCCGTTCGCCAACGAGCCCATCACCGAGGTGCAGCCGCCCGACCCGGCGCTGGCCAACAGTCCCGTCGCCGCCCGTGCGAAGAAGTCCATCGTCAAGGTCATGGGCACCGCGCAGAGTTGCGGCAAGGTCCTGGAGGGGACCGGATTCGTCTTCGGCGAGCGCAGGGTGATGACCAACGCGCACGTGGTCGGCGGAGTGGACGAGCCCACCGTCCAGATCGGCGGCGAGGGCCGCAAGTACGACGCCACGGTCGTGCTCTACGACTGGCGGCGCGATATCGCCGTGCTCGACGTCCCCGACCTGAACGCGCCCGTCCTACAGTTCACCCGGCAGGTCGCCGAGAGCAGCGACAGCGCCATCGTCGCGGGCTTCCCGCAGAACGGCGCGTACAACGTCCAGCCCGCGCGGCTGCGGGGCCGGATCACCGCCAACGGCCCGGACATCTACCACCGCGACACGGTCCGCCGCGACGTCTACTCGCTGTACGCGACCGTGCGCCAGGGCAACTCCGGCGGCCCGCTGCTCACCCCCGACGGCAAGGTCTACGGCGTGGTCTTCGCCAAGTCGCTCGACGACGACGCGACCGGTTACGCGCTCACCGCGCAGGAGATCCGGGAGGACATCACCGAGGGGCGCACGGCGAACCAGCAGGTGGACAGCGACAGCTGCGCACTCTGACACCGGCGTCGGGGCACTGACAGGCAGGCCGGCAACCGGTCGGGGTGCGCAGGCCGGTGCGTGGTCGCTGTGTGCAGGCCGGTGTCCGGTCGGTTCGCAGAAGGTGGGCCGACGCCTGCGGTCCGCCGGCCGGGGGACGGTGGTCCGGGGCCGGCGGTCCGCTGGTCAGGGGACCGTGATCCGGTGCCGACGGCCGTCCGCTTACGGGGCCGTGGCGCCGGTCGCCGGCTCAGCCGCGCGGGTGGCGCAGCCGGGCCGAGACCCAACGGGCCCGGCGGCGGAGAATGTGCGGAATGCCCAATCGGGGATCCGTGCCCTGCAACTGCGGGGCGCCCCCCTGATGGGAGCTCAGGCCTGAGGCCGAGCGGCGATTGCGTGCTGCGTCACTGTAGTCGTGCGTCCAGCCCATACCCCGACGTCTGCCCCTGCCTCATGGTCGGTAACCGCCTCCGGGGCACCCAATTGGCCTATGCGGGAGGCAATTGGCTGTTCGACGGACAAGCGTTCGTCCATCGGAGCGGAACGTGTTCAAACGGTCACGGACCGGACCCCGTAAGGGTCATCGCTCGGGACCCCGTAAGGGTCATCGCTCGGGACCCCGTAAAGGGTCATCGATCGGGTTCCGGATCCTTCAGCCAGTTGACCAGTTCGGAGGAGAACGCCACCGGGTCCTCCTCATGGGGAAAGTGTCCCAGTCCGTCGAACAACCGCCAACGGTACGGCGCTTCGACGTATTCGCCCGATCCGGCGGCGCTGCGCGTCCGCATCACCGGGTCGAGCGAGCCGTGCAGATGGAGCGTCGGCACGCGCAGCGGACGCTTCATGCGCCGGTTGAACTGGATCCCGTCGGGGCGCGCCATGGAGCGTACGAGCCACCGGTACGGCTCGATCGAGCAGTGCGCCGTCGACGGGATGCACATCGCGCGGCGGTACATCTCCACGGCCTCGTCGTCCGGCAGCCGCGGCCCCGACCAGTCGCGCATCAGACGGGCCACCAGGGCGCCGTCGTCCGCGACGAGTTGACGCTCAGGTATCCAGGGGCGCTGGAAGCCCCAGATGTAGGAACCCGCGGCCGTCTGCTTGACGTCCGAGAGCATGGCCGAGCGCCAGCGGCGGGGGTGGGGCATCGAGGAGACGGCGAGCCGGCGGACCAGCTTCGGGCGCATGACGGCCGCCGTCCACGCCAGGTATCCGCCCAGGTCGTGGCCGACCAGAGCGGCGTCGGGCTCGCCGAGGGAGCGCACCACCCCGGTGATGTCCAGCGCGAGGTTCGCCGGGTCGTAGCCGCGCGGGGTGCGGTCGCTGCCGCCCACGCCGCGCAGGTCCATCGCGACCGCGCGGAAGCCCGCGTCGGCGAGGGCGACCAGTTGGTGGCGCCAGGCCCACCAGAACTGCGGGAAGCCGTGCAGCAGCAGCACCAGCGGCCCGTCGCCCAGCTCGGCGATGTGGAAGCGCGCGCCGTTGGCCGCGACGTCCCGGTGGGTCCAGGGTCCGTCGAGTCGTACGACCGAGGTGGGTTGCGCCGAAGGTGTGGCGGGGTCCGTCATGAGGACGAGCGTGCCACAGCCTCGATGTCCTCACCGAGCCGGTCCGCCGGGTGCGTCTGGCGGGGGTGCGGCTTGGCGTTCTGCAGGACGCCCGCCGTCTCCTTCATGGACGCCGCGACCTTCTGCGGGCCCTTGCTCTTCTTGGCCTTCTTCGCGAAGACGGTGCCGATCAGCGCGAGCAACCCGGCGACCAGGACGTTCGCGGCGAAGGAGAGCAGGAAGCAGACGGCGAGGTTCCAGTGGCTCCAGGTCCGGATCCCGTACGCCAGGGCGAAGCTCAGCATGGGCAGGGAGAAGATCAGTACCGCGCCGGCCGCGGAGAACGCGCCGCCGCTGACCGCACCGCGCTTGACGTCCTGCTTGAGCTGCGCCTTCGCCAGTGCGATCTCGTCGTGCACCAGCGCGGACATCTCGGTCGTCGCCGAGGCGAACAGCTGGCCGATGCTGCGTTCGGCGCCGACCGGGCTGCCGTCGGGTGCGCTCATCGCGATCTCCCTCTTCTGCATGTGTTTGTGCCGTCCTGTCAGATCATGCCGGACGGTCGTCCCCCTCGCCTGCCCCGCCCTTCACTTCGGCAAGCCCCTGCCGCCGTGCGACCTCCTACGCGGTCTTCCCGGCCGCCTTCTCCGCGGCCAGCCTGCGGTGCTCCGCGGCTTTCTCCTCGTGAAGGGCGGCCATGCGCAGGTGATACTCCGGGTCGTCCTGCTCGTAGACGTCCGGGATGCCGTCCTGGTCCTCGTCGCGCTCCTCGGTCTCGCACAGCCGGCGGTACTTGGCGTTGCGCACCCTCAGCAGCACCCCCGCGAGTACGGCGGCGGTCAGCGAGCCGATGAGGACGGCGGCCTTCACCCCGTCGGCGAGCGCCTGGTCGCCCTGGAAGGCGAGTTCGTCGATGAGGAGCGAGACGGTGAAGCCGATTCCGGCCAGTGTGGCGAGGGCGAACACGTCCGGCCATGTCAGGTCCTCGCTCAGGGACGCCCTGGTGAAGCGGGCGGTCAGCCAGGTCCCGCCGAAGACGCCGATCGTCTTGCCGACCACGAGGCCGAGCACCACACCGAGCGTCTCGGGCCGGGTGAAGACCTCGGCAAGAGCGTCGCCCGAGACCGCGACACCTGCGCTGAACAGGGCGAACAGCGGTACGGCGAGTCCGGCGGACAGGGGCTGTACGAGATGGGCGATCCGCTCGCCCGGGGAGTGCTCCTCGCCCTCCCGGCGGTGGCAGCGAAGCATCAGACCCATCGCCACACCGGCGATGGTGGCGTGGATCCCGCTGTTGTACATCAGCCCCCAGACGACCAGGGCCAGCGGTACGTAGACGTACCAGCCGCGTACGCCCTTGCGCAGGAGCAGCCAGAAGACGACGAGGCCCGCGACGGCTCCGCCGAGCGCCGCGAAGTCGAGCCGCTCGGTGAAGAACACCGCGATGATCAGGATCGCGAAGAGGTCGTCGACCACGGCGAGCGTCAGCAGGAAGGCGCGCAGCGCGGACGGCAGGGAGGTGCCGAGGACCGCGAGCACGGCGAGCGCGAAGGCGATGTCGGTGGCGACCGGCACGGCCCAGCCGTCGAGGGAGCCGCCACCGGTGATGTTGACCAGGGTGTAGACGAGTGCGGGGGCGACCATGCCGCTGAGTGCGGCGGCGACCGGCAGCACCGCCGCCCTCGGGTCCCGCAGGTCTCCGGCGACCAGTTCCCGCTTGAGCTCGATACCGGCGACGAAGAAGAAGACGGCGAGCAGTCCGTCGGCGGCCCAGTGCTCGACGGAGAGGTCGAGGCCGAGCGTGGACGGGCCCAGGTGGATGTCGCGGACGTTCTCGTAGCTCTCGGTCAGGGCCGGTACGTTCGCCCAGACCAGTGCCGCGATGGTGGCGGCGAGCAACAGGAGCCCGCCCACGGTCTCGGTGCGCAGCGCGTCCGCGACATAGGTCCGCTCGGGCAGGGACAGCCGTCCGAGGAACGGGCGGGGGGTGCGGGGCGCGGTCACGAAAACCTCCGGTCGGTGGGCAGGACTGAGCAGTCGCCGACCAGACTTCCCGGCACACCTTTGGGGGTTTCTTTTCAAGTTGTTGACGCGCTGTGCAGCCTACCCGAGGGGTGGCGTGACGTATCCGCAGTTCCCCGCATATTAGACGAAAGGGGCATCCGGCGTGCCGCCGAATGCCCCTGGTGATGCCGCTGGCGATGCCCTCACGGGGATCTCAGCCGTGATGCCCGCACGAGGGTTCCGCGGGGAGCTCAGTCCTCGCTCGGTGCCGCCGGGAGCTTGGACTGGATGAGGTCCATGACCGTGGAGTCCGTGAGCGTGGTGACGTCACCCAGCTCGCGGTTCTCCGCGACGTCGCGGAGCAGCCGGCGCATAATCTTGCCGGAGCGGGTCTTCGGGAGCTCCGCCACCGGCAGGACGCGCTTGGGCTTGGCGATCGGGCCGAGCGTGGCGCCCACGTGGTTGCGCAGGGCGGCGACGAGGCCCTCGTCCTCGGCGGACGCGGTGCCGCGCAGGATCACGAACGCGACGATGGCCTGCCCGCTCGTCTCGTCCGCGGCGCCTACGACGGCCGCCTCGGCGACCGAGGGGTGCGAGACGAGCGCGGACTCGACCTCGGTGGTCGAGATGTTGTGCCCGGAGACGAGCATGACGTCGTCGACCCGGCCGAGCAGCCAGATGTCGCCGTCCTCGTCCTTCTTGGCGCCGTCGCCGGCGAAGTACTTGCCCTCGAAGCGCGACCAGTAGGTGTCGATGAACCGCTGGTCGTCGCCCCAGATGGTGCGCAGCATCGACGGCCACGGCTCGGTGAGGACCAGATAGCCACCGCCGCCGTTCGGCACCTCGTTCGCCTCGTCGTCCACGACGGTGGCGGAGATGCCGGGCAGCGGGCGCTGCGCGGAGCCGGGCTTGGTCTCCGTGACTCCCGGCAGTGGCGAGATCATCATCGCGCCGGTCTCGGTCTGCCACCAGGTGTCCACGACCGGGGTGCGGTCGGCGCCGATGTGCTTGCGGTACCAGACCCAGGCCTCGGGGTTGATCGGCTCGCCGACGGACCCGAGCACCCGCAGGCTGCCGAGGTCGAACTTCGCGGGGATGTCGTCGCCCCACTTCATGAACGTCCGGATCGCGGTCGGCGCCGTGTAGAGGATGGTCACCCCGTACTTCTGGACGATCTCCCAGAAGCGGCCCTGGTGCG
This sequence comes from Streptomyces sp. NPDC059785, assembly GCF_042732375.1. Classification (NCBI taxonomy): domain Bacteria; kingdom Bacillati; phylum Actinomycetota; class Actinomycetes; order Kitasatosporales; family Streptomycetaceae; genus Streptomyces; species Streptomyces sp. NPDC059785. Next base: position 46,782 of record NZ_JBHWHV010000057.1, on the reverse strand, counting down.
GGGTGTCCGGGGTGCCCTCGTACATGACCTGCGTCGCGCCGTTCGACAGCGGTCCGTAGGTGATGTACGAGTGGCCGGTCACCCAGCCGATGTCGGCCGTGCACCAGTAGACGTCGGTCTCCGGCTTGAGGTCGAAGACGGCGTGGTGGGTGTAGGACGCCTGGGTGAGATAGCCGCCGGAGGTGTGCAGGATGCCCTTGGGCTTACCCGTCGTACCGGACGTGTAGAGGATGAACAGCGGGTGCTCGGCGTCGAAGGCCTCGGGCGTGTGCTCCGCGGACTGCCGGCCGGTGATCTCGTGCCACCAGACGTCCCGGCCCTCGGTCCAGTCGACGTCCTGGCCCGTACGGCGGACGACCAGCACCTTCTCGACCCCGGGTGAACGGCCGACGGCGTCGTCGACGGCCGGCTTCAGTGCGGAGGGCTTGCCGCGCCGGTAACCGCCGTCCGAGGTGATGACGATCTTGGCGTCCGCGTCGTCGATGCGGGCCGCGATCGCGTCGGCCGAGAAGCCGCCGAAGACGACCGAGTGCGCGGCGCCGATCCGCGCGCACGCGAGCATGGCGACGACCGCCTCGGGGATCATCGGCAGGTATACGGCGACCCGGTCGCCCTTCTGCACGCCCAGCTCCGTCAGGGCGTTGGCGGCCCGGGACACCTCGTCCTTGAGCTCGGCGTAGGTGATGGCGCGGCTGTCGCCCGGCTCGCCCTCGAAGTGGATCGCGACCCGGTCGCCGTGCCCAGCCTCCACATGGCGGTCCACGCAGTTGTACGCGACGTTCAGCTTGCCGTCCTGGAACCACTTGGCGAACGGCGGGTTCGACCAGTCCAGGGTCTCGGTGGGCTCGGTCGCCCAGGTCAGCCGACGCGCCTGCTCGGCCCAGAAGCCGAGCCTGTCAGCCTTGGCCTGCTCGTACGCCTCCGCGGTGACATTGGCGTTCGCGGCCAGGTCGGCGGGCGGAGCGAACCTGCGCTCCTCGCGCAGCAGGTTGGCCAGGCTTTCGTTGCTCACGACATCTCCCTTTCCCAGGGTGTCCGTTGTGTCCCAGACCACAGCTCATCAGACCGGAGGGCCCGCTGACAAGGGCCGTTCCAAAATTGGTTTAGACCTATCCCGCGCCATCGAACGGACCCGCTCCGGCTCACTCCGAATCACTCTGAGGCACGTAGGGACGGCCGCCCCGGTTCAGAGGGAACGGAAACCGAAGGAACCCCCTCACGGCGTACGGCACCTTGCAGCCTGTCCGGCGTTTGAGGACGAGGCCGTCCAGGCCGAAAGCGGGGGCCTGGGGGCGGCAGCCCCCGGAGTTACGGGAGAGGGAAGGGGCGGAGGGGGCGAAATCCCAACGCAGACGCCCTCGCTCCCGCCCACCCCTACCCGTAGGGTCCCGGCGTTCGGCCCCGGGCCCCGCCTCCGACGCCTGCTCAGGAGGGACTGCGCGTTTCCTCCATCGCCCCTACGTGAGCGAAGACGTCGGCCGGGACGGCTCTCTCGTCGGGGCAAGGCCCACTGGACCCCGCACCGGCATCGGTGTCGGAGCTACGGTCGGCGTCAACCCCTGAGCCGCTGCCGGAGCCACTGCCGACGTCGGCGCCGGCACCCGCACCCCCATCCACCCCCACTCTCGACTCGGTCAGCAGATACGCCTGCGCCTCCCCGACATGGAAGTACATCCCGTGCAGCTCCACGCCCCCGTCCCGCAGTGCACGGGCCACCGACTGATGTGCCCGCAGATGCTCCAACTGCTGCACCACGTTGGTCAGACACAGCTGCTCCACGGCGTCGGCCGGCGCGCGTGCGGCGAGTCGCGGCAGTGGCCGCTCGTCGGCGACGAGCCGCTCGAGGCTCGGCCGCCCGTGCCGCAGCCACCGCGTGAGCGGCGTCCGCGGCCCGTCCGGATCCGCGTTCAGCAGGGCCTGCATCGCGCCGCACCCGGAGTGGCCGCACACCGTGATCGACCGCACCTTCAGCACGTCGACCGCGTACTCGATCGCCGCCGCCACCGAGTCGTCCCCACTCTCCTCTCCCGGCGAGGGCACGAGATTGCCCACGTTGCGCACGACGAAGAGGTCGCCGGGACCACTGGATGTGATCATCGACGTGACCAGCCGGGAGTCGGAGCAGGTGAGGAAGAGCTGCGACGGCTGCTGTCCCTCGCGCGCGAGACGGGCCAGTTCGTCCCGCACCAGGGGCGCGGTGTTGCGCTGGAAGGCGCTGATGCCCCGCGCCAGCCGGTGCCCGCCGCTCTCGGTGCGGTCGGCCGCTTCTCCGGGCTCTCCCACGTCGCCCGGCCGGTCGTCGTCCGGAGCGGACCACTGGTCCGCGGTGGAGTCGCACTGGTGGTTGCGCCAGGGCGTCCAGGGGCGGCAACGGCAGTGGGAGGCGCTGCCCGGTTCGGCGATACGGGTCCCGCTGCGCCGGCCGGTGAGCTCCACTGTGCCTCCTTGGGCGAGGTGCGTGTTCTGCCAGTCCTGGAGCGTTTCGTAGGCGGCGTGGTCCATGAACGAGCCGTCCAGCTCGACCACGACCGCGGCTCCCTGGGGCACCGGATGCAGCGCCCGGCTGAGCCGCGGCACCGCGAGGAACGTCAACTGCCCGCGGACGTGGATGTGGTGGACCCCGTCCGTCTCCTCGTGGGTGATACGGGTGCGGGTGAGCCGGTGCAGGGCGACGGCGACAGCCACGGCGACCCCCAGGGCCACGCCCTCCAGGACGCCGAAGACCACGACGCCGAGTGTGGTGACCGCGTACACCAGGACCTCGCGGTGTCTGGTGACCGTGCGGATGTGGTGCAGGGACACCATCTGGATGCCGACCGCCATGACCAGGGCGGCGAGCGAGGCGAGCGGGATCAGCTCGAGGACGGGGACCAACAGCAGCGCGGCGATCACCACCCAGACGCCGTGCAGCATCGTGGAGTTCCTGCTGACGGCGCCCGCGTGCACGTTCGCCGAGCTGCGTACGGCGACTCCGGCGACGGGCAGGCCGCCGAGCGTTCCGGACACCACGTTGGCGGCGCCCTGCCCGAGCAGCTCCCGGTCCAGGTCGGAACGGCCGACACGCGCGCGCAGACCCGGCTTTCGGGCCGCCAGCTTGTCCACGGCCACGGCGCCGAGCAGTGACTGCACGCTGCACACCAGCGTGGTGGTGAGGACGGCGGCGGCGAGGCCGAGCGCCGGTCCCTCGGGCAGTCCCGCGAGGGCGTGGCTGCTCCAGGACGGCAGGTCGACCATGGCCAGGCTGAGCCCGGCGAGCGAGGCGATCGCGCTGGCGCCCGCGACGGCGACCAGCGCGGCCGGGACCTTGCGCAGCACGCGTCCGACCCGCCCGGGGATCCGGGGCCAGGCCAGCAGCAGTACGAGTGTGAGCGCGCTGGTCGACACGGCGGCCAGGTCCACCCGGGCCAGCTGGGCTGGCAGGCCGCGGAGGTTGGCGACGACGGAGCTCTGCGGGGTGCCGCCGAGCACGATGTGCAGCTGGGCGACGGCGATGGTCACACCGATGCCGGCGAGCATGCCGTGCACGACCGCGGGACTGACGGCGAGCGCCGTGCGCGCCACGCGCAGACAGCCCAGGCCGAGTTGGGCGAGGCCCGCGAGGACGGTGATCGCGCAGGTGGTGCGCCAGCCGTAGCGGTGGATCAGGTCGGCGGTGACCACCGTGAGTCCGGCGGCGGGGCCGCTGACCTGGAGGGCGGAGCCGCCGAACCGGCCGGCCAGGAGACCGCCGACCGCGGCGGCGACGAGACCGGCCTGGAGCGGGGCGCCGGTGGCGAGGGCGATGCCCAGGGACAGGGGCAGGGCGATCAGGAAGACGGCGACGGAGGCCGAGAGATCGGCGCCCGCGACGCGGAAGCGGCGGGGCGGGCCGGTCGGTGGGCTGTGGGGCTGGTGGTCGCGCGCGGGCCGAGTCGAGTCGGCGTCGCGGGCGGGGGCGTGAGCGGACATGTTTCCCGTCTCCTCCGGGGCAGCGCGGTCGCGGAACAGGTGGTTGCCCCGCTCGGCGGCGGGGCGAGAACGCGGCCGTGGGTCACGGCGTACAGCGGCGGGATTTCTCAATAATCGGTAAATGAATCGTAATGCAGAGTAAAGGCGAAGTCCTAACAAATTCCGCAAATGGGCTATCAATTCACTCCCGAGAGTGAATGCCTATTTTCATCGGCTTGTCATACAAATTCCTTCGCGAGTCCGTGCGACCTTGACGGCGCTGTCGGCAGGTCCCTGCACACGAGCCGCGATCGCCCGAGCGGCGTGGCTCCGACCGAAGGAAGGCGGTGGGCGGAAGATGACCGTCACCCAGAGGATCGCCGCGGGCGTCGCGGTCACCGCGGCCTGCGCCGCGGCGCTGGCCGGGTGCGCGACCGGCTCTAAGGAAGGCGCGAAGAAGGCGCCGGGCGCCGGGGCGCCCAAGAGCCAGGTGCGTCTGATCGGTGACGGCTCCACCGCCTACACCGGCGCACAGCCGCATCTGCCCAGACCGGAGCGGCTGAAGCCCGGACAGAAACCCCCGCAGTTCGTCGTCTTCTCCTGGGACGGCGCGGGCGAGGACAGCCAGCGGCTCTTCTCGCACTTCCGCAAGGTCGCCAAGGCGAACAAGGCGAACATGACGTACTTCCTCAGCGGCGTGTACATGCTGCCGGAGGAGAAGGGGGACCTCTACAAGCCCCCGCAGCACTCGCCGGGCCGTTCCGAGATCGGCTTCAACGACGAGCAGGGCATCCACGACACCGTGAAGCAACTGCGCCTGGCGTGGCTGGAGGGCAACGAGATCGGCACCCACTTCAACGGCCACTTCTGCGGCAGCGGCGGCGGTGTGGGGGAGTGGTCGGTCAAGGACTGGAAGGACGAGATCGCCCAGGCGAAATCGTTCGTGAAGTCATGGAAGACCAACAGCGGGCTGAAGAAGGACTCCCCCCTGCCCTTCGACTACGACAAGGAACTCATCGGAGGCCGCACACCGTGTCTCGAAGGGCAGAAGAACTTCAGGAAGGCCGCCCGCGCCCTGGGCTTCCGCTACGACACCAGCGGCGTCAACGACCAGCTCTGGCCCAAGAAGCGCAAAGGGCTGTGGGACCTGTCGATGCAGCTCGTCCCGGTCCCGGGCCGTGGCTTCGAGACGCTCACCATGGACTACAACTTCATGGTGAACCAGTCCGGCACCACGACCCAGGGCGACCCCGACAAGCAGGAGTACTGGGGCGACCAGATGCGTGACGGGCTGCTCGAGGGCTTCCACCGCGCCTACAACGGCAACCGCGCTCCGCTGATCATCGGCAACCACTTCGAGTCCTGGAACGGCGGCACCTACATGCGCGCCGTCGAAGAGGTCGTCGACGCGATCTGCACCAAGTCGGAGGTGCGCTGCGTCTCCTTCCGCCAGCTCACCGACTGGCTCGACGCCCAGGACCCGGCGACGCTGAAGAAGCTGCGCAAGCTCAAGGTGGGCCACGCCCCGAAGCGCGGCTGGGACTCCTTCCTCGCGGGCAGCCCCGCCCCCGCCCCGAAGGGCGCGCCCGGGGCGCCGGCGCTCATGCGGTAGCGCCCGCGGCGGCCGCCGGCGACACCGCGCCCGCCGTACGTTCGTCGAGCACGAAGCCGGGGTCGACCTGCGCGGCCAGGTCCTCCCCGGTCCGCGCGTTGCCCCAGGAACCGGCGTTCTTCAGGTGGAAGTGCACCATCTGGCGCGTGTAGCGCTCCCGGTCGCGCAGCGTGTACGTGGCGTCGGCGGCGTCCCGGAGGGCTCGCAGGGAACGCTGGTTGACGTCCTCGAGCCGGTCGAAGCGCGGCGGACGGCCCTTCTCCATGGCGCGTACCCAGTCCGAGTGGCCGACCGTGACCAGCAGGTCGTCACCGACTTCGGCGCGGAGGAAGTCGATGTCGTCCTGGCCCTGCACCTTGTTGCCGACGACCTTCAGGGTGACGCCGTAATCCCGGGCGTACTCCTTGTACTGGCGGTAGACGGAGACCCCCTTCCGGGTCGGCTCGGCGACGAGGAACGTGATGTCGAAGCGGGTGAACATGCCGGAGGCGAAGGAGTCCGAGCCCGCCGTCATGTCGACCACCAGGTACTCGTCCGGGCCGTCGGTCATGTGGTTCAGGCACAGCTCCACCGCTCCCGTCTTGGAGTGGTAGCAGGCGACACCGAGGTCGGCCTCGGTGAAGGAGCCGGTGACCATCAAACGGACGGTGCCGCCGTCGAGTTCCACCGGCCGGGCGCAGGCGTCGTACACCGGGTTGTCCTCGCGCAAGCGCAGCAGTCGCGAACCCTCGCCGGGCGGCGTCGTCTTGATCATCGACGCGGCGGAGGTGATGCGCGGGTTGGAGCCGCGCAGGTAGTCCTTGACCAGCGGCAGCTTGGCGCCCATGGCGGGCAGTGCGGCGGCCGCTTCGTCGTCGAGGCCGAGGGCCGTCCCGAGGTGCTGGTTGATGTCGGCGTCCACGGCGACGACCGGGGCGCCGGAGGCGGCCAGATGGCGGACGAAGAGCGAGGACAACGTGGTCTTGCCACTGCCGCCCTTCCCAACGAAAGCAATTTTCATGTTCATTAACCTAGTGGGGCAGGGGGTCCCGCGCGCGTGAGGACGTGAAGAAGACCACTCCATCGTGGGTGGGACGCCCCTGGGTGCGTAGGGTCGCACCCATGAGTACGACAGGCGCTTCCGCAGATCCCCTTGCGGCCCTGGCCTCGCTGCCCGGCGTGGCCGAGTCCGTCGAGTCCGTGCGCAAGGCCGTGGACCGGGTCTACGGACACCGGATCATGCGCCGCCGCAGCAACGAGATCACGTCCGAGGCGGCGCTGCGCGGTGCCCGCGGTTCCGCGGCGCTGTCCGGTGCCGACTGGGCCCTCGAAGAGGTGCGCCGGCGCGCCGACTTCAGCGCGGACGCCGAGGCCCGTGCGGTCGGCGCGGCGTTGCGGCTGAGCGCCGAGGCGGGCCAGTTGCTCTCCATCTGGCGGCAGTCGCCGCTGCGGGTCCTCGCCCGGCTGCATCTCGTGGCCGCCGCCGACAGGGGCGACGAGGTGGGCAGGCCGCGGCAGGACGGCGAGCCGGTCGACGAACCGCTCGTGGAGCTGCCGCTGCCGGACGCGCGTGAGGTCGCCGGACGCCTGGACGGGCTGTCGAGGCTGATCATCGCCGGGGGCTCGGCGCCCGCGCTGGTGACGGCGGCCGTCGTGCACGGCGAACTCCTCGCGCTGCGCCCCTTCGGTTCGCACAACGGCCTGGTCGCGCGCGCCGCCGAACGCATCGTCCTGGTCGGCAGCGGCCTCGACCCGAAGTCCGTCTGCCCCGCCGAGGTGGGCCACGCCGAACTCGGCCGGGCCGCGTACGTGGCCGCTCTCGACGGCTATGTCTCCGGCACTCCGGAGGGCATGGCGGCCTGGATCGCCCACTGCGGCAAGGCGGTGGGACTGGGCGCCAGGGAATCGACGGCCGTGTGCGAGGCGCTCCAGCGCGGCGCCGCCTGAACCCGTTCGCGTCCGCGCGCAAAGTCCGGTCCGGTAAGTAGTCCGGCCATGAAGAAGGCCGCCCCTAGGGGCGGCCGAAAACTCCCTGTACAGGGTTGCGGCGGTACGAGTTCTCGTACCGCCGCTGGCATGTCCACCTGGTTACCATGCGTCCTCGAATATTGCCCATCAGGTCGGGAACTGTCGCCCGTCACCTGGTGCGGCTGGCCCGTAATCGACGGGTCGACGTCGCGTGGGTGCCTGGTGTTCATGCTCGGTCCGTGGGGCCTTGGTTGCGTCAGAAGGTGATCCTCTCGGATGTCCCTGGTCTCGCGGGCCGTTAACCCCCTTTGTACTCCTGGTCCGCAGGAAGCGGAAGCCCTGGCCGCGCTTCTTTACTTTTAGGTTCAAATAGGCACTTATCGGGCGCGTCGAGGTGCTGCGTCGCGCGGCGCTCGATCGCGCCCGGCCTCCCGGAGGCTCAGACGGCTGCCGCCCGTCGCCGGCTCGCGTACCAGACCAGACCGGCCGTGGCCGCCGCGGCGCCGACCGCGGCGGCCACCGCGAGCGCCGGGCGGGGCGGCACCGACAGTGCGGGCAGCCGCTGCTTCAACCGCACCGGGCGGTTGAAGTCCAGAATCGGCCACCCCTGGGCGACCGCCTCGCGCCGCAGCGCGCGGTCCGGATTGACGGCGTGCGGACGGCCGACGGAACCCAGCATGGGCAGATCGGTCGCGGAGTCGCTGTAGGCGTAGCACCGCGCCAGGTCGTACCCCTCCGACGCGGCCAGTTCCTTGATCGCCTCGGCCTTCGTCGGGCCGTACGCGTAGTACTCCACTTCGCCCGTGAAGCAGCCGTCGTCGCCGACGACCATCCGCGTCGCCACCACACGGTCGGCGCCGAGCAGTTCGCCGATGGGCTCCACCACCTCGGCTCCCGACGTGGAGACGATGACGACGTCCCGTCCCGCGACGTGGTGCTCCTCGATGAGGGACGCCGCCTCGTCGTAGATGATCGGGTCGATCAGGTCGTGCAGCGTCTCGGCGACGATCTCCTTGACCTGCTGGACGTTCCAGCCCCGGCACAGCGCGGACAGGTACTCGCGCATGCGCTCCATCTGGTCATGGTCGGCACCGCCCGCCAGGAACACGAACTGGGCATATGCGGTACGCAAGACGGCCCTGCGGTTGATCAGGCCGCCTTGGTAGAACGACTTGCTGAACGTGAGGGTGCTCGACTTCGCAATGACCGTCTTGTCCAGGTCGAAGAAGGCGGCTGTACGGGGCAAGGAGTGGTTTTCCACGAGCCGAGCATAGGCGCCCACCATTCGGCGTAGTGTGGGGCGCGTGGGTTTGCCTGAGAGGGCTCTCGGGTACACCATGGAAGTCACGGATCGTTCGCGACCGTGCTAACCCGGTCCGACTCCTCCCCCCCCCCGAGTCGGCCGTGGGGACGACCCCCGCTCTCCCCCCCCGGCGGGGGTCGTCGCATGTCCGGATGGGTTTTTCCCTCCGCTTCCACAGTCACCGAGCCGTCGAGCGCAGCACTCCGGCCTTCGGGGTGCCCGCGCATGATTCGTCACTGTGTGTAGTCAATGCGTCGCTGTGGAGAAGTCGCACAGGGGTCACCGGTATGGGTGAAGGCGATATTCACAACCACTGAGTTGTCCACAGTTATCCACCAAGATCCACACGATTTCCGGGTTCGTTGCACCGTGATTCCGGCGCGTCTCGCAGCGGCCAGTTCATGGCCGGTTCCGTTTGCCGGACGCGTTTGGCCGGTTCGTATCGGCCGTTCATATGGAGACCGGTTGCCGGTTCTTCAGCGGGACGCAATCGCGGGCTCGGAAGACCCCGCGCACGGAGCAGTGAAGGGGGCTGGAAATCGTGGCGGGAGCCATCACGCACGGCAGGACGCCCGCCGCCGAGGGGCGGCAGAGCGGACCACTGATCGTCACGGAGGACGTCGAACTGCTGGACGATCTGCTGCGGCTGTGCGCCGCGGCGGGCGCCCGGCCGGAGGTCCACCACGGAGTGCCCGAGCGCGGCGGCGGCTGGGAGACGGCCGAGCTGGTCCTCGTCGGTGACGACGCCGCGCACCGGCTGCGCGGGGCCGGCCGCCGCAGAGGAGTGGTGCTGGTCGGGCGGGACCAGGACGATCCGGGAATCTGGCAGCGGGCCGTCGAGATCGGCGCCGATCACGTCCTCATGCTCCCTGACGGGGAGCGGTGGCTGGTCGACCGCATCGCCGACGTGGCCGAAGGGGTCGGCGCGCCCGCACTGACCGTGGGCGTGCTGGGCGGCCGCGGCGGCGCCGGGGCCTCCACGCTGGCCTGCGCCCTCGCCGTCACCTCCGCCCGCCGAGGCCGGCGCACCCTGCTCATCGACGCGGACCCGCTGGGCGGTGGTCTCGACGTGCTGCTGGGCGGAGAGACCGCCGAAGGGCTGCGCTGGCCGGCGTTCGCCGCCTCGCGCGGACGTGTCGGAGGCAGCGCCCTGGAGGAGTCGCTCCCCGAGCTGCACGCCCTGCGCGTCCTGAGCTGGGACCGCGGCGACACGGTGGTGATCCCGCCGCCGACGGTCCGCGCGGTCCTCGCCGCGGCTCGGCGGCGCGGCGGCGCGGTCGTCGTGGACCTGCCGCGCCGGATCGACGAGGGCACCGCCGAGGCGCTGGCCCAGCTCGACGTCGGGGTGCTGGTCGTCCCCGCCGAGCTCCGGGCCGTCGCCTCGGCCCGGAGGGTGGCGTCGGTGGCCGGGATGGTGCTGCGCGACCTCAGGGTCGCGGTGCGCGGCCCGTACGCGCCCGGTCTCGACGACGGCGAAGTGGCCCGGCTGCTCGGACTGCCGCTCGTCGGCGAGGTGCCCGCCGAATTCGCGCGCCCGGACGGCAGCGTGCCACCCGGAGGAGCGGCGCGGGGGCCGCTCGCCCGGTTCTGCACCGCCTTCTGGGAGCGCATGCCCGCCGCGGGAGGGTACGTATGAGCCGGACCAAGGCCCTGGGCACCGGCAACGGCCCGGACCCGGGAACCACGGGACTGCTGGACGGCGTACGGCAGTGGCTCGCCGCCAGCGGTGCCGAGCCGACCCCCGCGCGCGTGGCACAGGCACTGCGCGAACAGGGGCGGGTGCTCGGGGACACCGAGGTGCTCGGAGCGGCCGAGCGACTGCGCTCGGAACTCGTCGGCAGCGGCCCACTGGACCCGCTGCTCGCCGATCCGTCCGTGACCGACGTCCTGGTGTCGGCCCCGGACCGGGTGTGGGTGGACCGTGGCGGCGGCCTGGAACTGACGGCTGTGTCGTTCGCGGACGCGGCGGCGGTGCGGCGTCTCGCGCAGCGTCTGGCCGCGGTCGCGGGCAGACGGCTCGACGACGCCCGCCCCTGGGTGGACGCCCGGCTCCCGGACGGCACCCGCCTGCACGCCGTGCTGCCGCCGGTGGCGGTCGGTTCCACCTGCCTCTCACTGCGGGTCGTACGGCCGCGGGCGTTCACACTCGGCGAACTCGTGGCGGCGGGCACGGTGCCGCCGGGCGGGGACCGGGTGCTGCGGTCGCTGCTGGACGCCCGGCTGTCCTTCCTGATCAGCGGGGGTACGGGGTCTGGCAAGACGACCTTGCTGAGCTCGCTGCTGGGGCTGGTGGGGCCGGGTGAGCGGATCGTGCTCGCCGAGGACTCCGCCGAGCTGCGGCCGGACCACCCGCACGTCGTACGCCTCGAGGGCCGGCCGGCGAACCAGGAAGGCATCGGAGCGGTCGAACTGCCGGACCTGGTGCGGCAGGCCCTGCGGATGCGCCCCGACCGTCTGGTGGTCGGTGAGGTGCGCGGCCCCGAGGTGGTGTCGCTGCTGGCCGCGCTGAACACGGGGCACGAGGGCGGCTGCGGCACGGTGCACGCCAACGCCGCCGCCCAGGTGCCCGCCCGGCTGGAGGCGCTCGGCACGGCGGCGGGGCTCGACCGGCAGGCCCTGCACAGTCAGTTGGCCGCCGCGCTCTCGGTGGTGCTGCACCTGGTGCGCGACCGGGACGGACGGCGGCGGATCGCCGAGGTCCATGTGCTGGAGCGGGAGCGGTCGGGGCTCGTGGTGACGGTGCCCGCACTGCGGTGGGGTGCGCAGGCGTTCGCGTACGAGCGGGGCTGGGAGCGGCTGTGCGGACTGCTGCGGCCCGGAGACGAAGGGGGCGCGGTGCTGTGAGGGGCGCTGGGGCCGGGGAACGGACGAGGAACTGGGGGGACGGGGATGACGACGTCGATCGGTGATGTGTCGGTGGGTACGGCGCTCGCATGCGCCGGAGCGGCGGCCTGGCTGCTGGCGGCGCGGGACGCGCAGGCGCGGCGGGCCCGGCTGCTGTGTGCGGGCGGCGCTGCGATCGAGGCCGCTCCACCGCCGTGGCAGTGGGCGGTGGCCGGAGTGCGGTCCCGGTGCGGGCAGCTGGGCGCCGAGTGGTGGTCGCCGGTCGCCGGGCTGGCGCTCGCGCTGCTGGGCGCGTCCGTGCTGCCCTTGGCGGCGGGCTTCGCCGCAGTGCCCCTGGTGCGCCGTGTGCGGCTGGCACGGGCGGCGCGCCGGAAGCGGGAGCGGCGGGGCGACGCCGTCATCGGGCTGTGCGGTGCGCTCGCCGGTGAGGTGCGGGCCGGGCGGCAGCCGGGCGAGGCGCTGTTCCACGCCGCACACGACTCGGAGGGTCTCGGCGAGGCCCGGGCCATGGTCCTGGCGGCGGCACGCTTCGGCGGCGATGTGCCCGGCGCCCTCACGGAAGCGGCCCGGCAACCGGGCGCGGAGGGCCTCTCGGCACTCGCGGCTTGCTGGGGCGTGGCCGTCGACCGCGGCGCGGGTCTGGCGGCCGGACTGGAGCGGCTGGAGGGCGCGCTGCGCGCCGAGCGCGACCAGCGGGCGGATCTGCGCGCCCAGTTGGCGGGCGCCCGCTCCACGGCGGTGATGCTCGCCGGACTGCCGGTGCTCGGCCTCCTGCTGGGCACGGCACTGGGCGCCGACCCGCTGCACGTGGTGCTGCACACGGGGCCGGGGCTCGGCTGCCTGCTGACCGGGGCGGTTCTGGAGGGCGCCGGGCTGTGGTGGGCGCTGCGGATCGTACGAGGGGCGGAGACGGCATGAGCGCGGACGTCGTCCACAGGCTGGGGGCAGCGCTGTGTGTGCTGTTGCCTTTTCTCGGATGGACGGTCGCCGCCGCGAGACGGGAACGGCGGGTGCGGCGCAGATGCGGTGCGGTGCTGTCTCTGGACGCCGCGCCCGCGCGACGCCGTGTCGAGGTGCGGGAGACGGCGCGGCGGTGGCTGCCGGTGCTGGGAGCGTTCTGCGTCGGCTGGGCGCTGGTCGGCGGCCCGGTCGGACTGCTGATCGGACTGGCCGCCGGTTACGGGGCCCGGCGATGGCGACGGCGGCGAGCGGACAGCCCGGCGCGGACGTACGACGCCGCACACGCGGCCCGGCAACTGCCCCTCGCCGCCGACCTCTTGGCGGCGTGCATCGCGGCCGGTGCGAGTCCGGTGACGGCGGCGCAGGCGGTGGGCGAGGCCCTGGGCGGTCCGGTGGGCGAGCGCCTGGCAGGCGGCGCGGCCGAGGTAGCCCTCGGGGGCGAACCGGCGGATGCCTGGCGGGCCCTGGCCGAACTGCCGGGCGCGGCTGCCCTCGCGCGGCTGCTGGAAAGAGCGGGCGAGTCGGGCGTGCCGGCGGCAGGGCCCGTCGCCCGGTTCGCCACCGAGTCTCGGGCCGACCGGGGCCGTACGGCGACGGCACGGGCACGCCGGGCGGGAGTCATGGTGACCGCACCGGTCGGACTGTGCTTTCTGCCCGCGTTCATCGCGGTCGGTGTCCTGCCCGTGGTGATCGGGCTGGCGGGAAGCGCGCTGGGCGGGGGTGGTGAATGACGAACACACGGAGGTGGCGGGTGAGGCGGTGGATGCGGAGGTGATGGGCGCTCAGCAGACGGTCGGCAAGTGATCGACGACGGTACGGAATCCACGGGGGTGGAGATGAACAAGACGGGACGAGCGGTACGAGCGGGACGGGCAGTGCGTGCCCTGGCGCGTAGGGCGGCCCGGGCACGAGCGGGGCGGAGGGACGCGGGCATGGTCACCTCCGAGTACGCGATGGGCATCGTCGCGGCGGTGGGGTTCGCCCTGGTGCTCTATCGGGTGCTGACGAGCGGCGAGGTCAGCGCGGAGTTGCAGGACATCGTGAGGCGGGCGCTGGATGTCCGGATGTGAAAGGGGACGTGATCGCGGGCCGGTGCTCGCGCGCGGGACCAGGCCGCGGAGCGGGCGGCACCGTGGGGGCGACCAGGGGTTCGTGACGGCGGAGACCGCCGTGGTGCTGCCCGCCCTCGTGCTCTTCGCGATGGCGCTCGTCTGGGCCCTGCTTGCCGCGTCCGCACAGATCCAGTGTGTGGACGCGGCGCGGGCGGGGGCCCGTGCGGCGGCCCGCCAGGACCCGCCCGACGCGGTGCTGACGGTGGCCCGTCAGGCGGCGCCGCGCGGAGCGCGCGTGACGGTGAGCCGGCACGGCGACCTGGTGCACGTGGTGGTCGTGGCCCGCCCGCCGGGCCCGGACGCACTGACGCTCGAACTGAGCCATGAGGCAGTGGCACTGGCGGAGGAGACGGTGGGAGAGCCGATGGGGGAGGGCGGCTGATATGAACAGCGCGACCGCGACCTACGTCGACAGAGTGGACAGAGTCGGGCGTACGGATCCCCAGAACCTCCGGGACCTCCGAGGCCTCCGGAATCTCCGGTCGGACCGAGGGTCGGCGACCGTCTGGGTGGTGTGGGCGATCGCCGCGCTGTGCCTCGTCTTCGGTGCCGTACTGGCCATGGGGCAGGCCGTCGTGACGCGTCACCGTGCCGCGTCCGCGGCGGATCTCGCGGCGCTCGCCGCGGCGGACCACTGGATGGAGGGCTCCGACTCGGCCTGCGCCGCGGCGGAGCAGGTGGCCCGGGCCCAGGCCGCTCGGCTGGCCCGGTGCGCGGTCCAGGGCGAGATCTCCGACGTTCTGGCGGTGTCCGGCCGGGGGCCGTTCGCCGCCGAGGTCCGGTCGAGAGCGGGCCCGGCGGAAGCGGACCCGCCGCCCGCTGCGCCACCCTCCGATGTGCCGCCGCCCGCCGCGATGTCGTCAGCCGCGACCTCGCCCGCTACGGCGCCGTCCGCTGCGGGCGAGTCCGGCGCGGACCTCACCGGGTCGGGGCCGGTCCCGCCTTCGGGGCGGCGGCCTGCACCGCCGTACCAACGGCCCGCGAGCCCTGCCCGGGACGCCCCTTTCCGGCTGACGGGTCCGGCGCATCCGGAGTACCTGGCGCGCCCGACGTACCCGGCGGTTCCGTCAGGTCGGGCGGCACGGGCAGACCCGGCGAGGTCTCCCCAGCCGGAGGCTCGGGCTCCGGCTGGGGCGCACCCGCCAGCAGCACCGTGAGCAAGCGGACCGCTCCGCGCTTGTGCAACGGATCGTTGCCGTTGCCGCACTTGGGGGACTGGATGCAGGACGGGCAGCCGGCGTCGCACTCGCAGGAGGCGATGGCCTGACGGGTGGCGGCGAGCCATTCGCGGGCGGTGTGGAAGGCGCGCTCAGCGAAGCCCGCGCCGCCCGGGTGGCCGTCGTAGACGAAGACGGTGGGCAGCAGGGTGTCGGGGTGCAGCGGGACGGAGACGCCGCCGATGTCCCAGCGGTCGCAGGTGGCGAACAGCGGCAGCATGCCGATGGACGCGTGCTCCGCGGCGTGCAGGGCGCCGCCGAGGATCTCCGGGTTCACCCGGGCGGCATCGAGCTGGTCCTCGGTGACCGTCCACCACACGGCGCGCGTACGGAGCGTACGAGGAGGGAGGTCGAGTCTGGTCTCACCGAGCACTTCGCCGGTGATGAGACGACGACGCAGGAAGGAGACGACCTGGTTGGTGACTTCGACGGAGCCATAGCAGAGCCGGCCGTCGCCCCAGGGGATCTCGACGTCCGTCTCCAGGACGGAGATGGCGGTGGTGTCACGGGCGACCGTCGAGTACGGCGGGGCGGCCTCCTCGACCAGGGCGACGCTGTCCTCCAGGTCCAGCTTGCGCACCAGGTACGTACGGCCCTGGTGGAGGTGGACAGCGCCCTCGTGCACCGCGGTGTGCGCGGCGGCGGCGTCGACCGTGCCGAGCAGGCGGCCGGTGCCGGACTCGACGACCTGGACCGGCCGGCCACCGCCCCCGCGGATGTCGGTCAGGTCCGCGGCCCGCTCCCGGCGCGTCCAGTGCCATGCCCTGGTCCGGCGGCGCAGTAGCTTCGCGGCCTCCAGCTGCGGCATCAGGTCGGCCGTGGCCGGGCCGAAGAGCTCCAGGTCCTCGTCCGTGAGCGGGATCTCGGCGGCGGCGGCGCAGAGGTGGGGTGCGAGGACGTAGGGGTTGTCGGGGTCGAGGACGGTGGACTCGACCGGCTGGTCGAACAGGGCCTCCGGGTGGTGGACGAGGAAGGTGTCCAGCGGGTCGTCGCGGGCGACCAGGACCGCCAGCGCGCCCTGCCCGGCGCGCCCGGCGCGTCCCGCCTGCTGCCACAGGGAGGCGCGGGTGCCCGGGTAGCCGGCGATGACGACGGCGTCCAGTCCGGAGACGTCGATGCCGAGTTCCAGGGCGGTGGTGGCGGCGAGGCCGAGGAGTTCGCCGGAGTGCAGGGCGCGTTCCAGGGCGCGGCGTTCCTCCGGGAGGTAGCCGCCGCGGTACGCGGCCACGCGGCGGGCCAGGGACCGGTCGATCTCGGTGAGGCGTTCCTGGGCGATGACCGAGATCAGTTCGGCGCCCCGCCGGGAGCGTACGAAGGCGACCGAGCGCACGCCCTGGACGGTCAGGTCGGTGAGGAGGTCGGCGGTCTCGGCGGTGGCGGTACGGCGGACGGGGGCGCCCTTCTCGCCGTGCAGTTCGGTGAGCGGGGGCTCCCACAGGGCGAAGACCAGCTCGCCGCGCGGGGAGGCGTCGTCGGCGACCTCCACGACGGGGAGCCCGGTGAGGCGGCCGGCGGCCACGGACGGCTCGGCGGCGGTCGCGGAGGCGAGGAGGAAGACGGGCGAGGAGCCGTAGCGGGCGCAGAGGCGGCGCAGGCGGCGCAGTACCTGGGCGACGTGGGAGCCGAAGACGCCCCGGTAGGTGTGGCACTCGTCGATGACGACGTAGCGCAGGGCGCGCAGGAAGGAGGACCAGCGGGGATGTGAGGGCAATATGCCGCGGTGCAGCATGTCGGGGTTGGTCAGGACGTAGTTGGCGTACTGGCGCACCCATTCGCGTTCTTCGACCGGCGTGTCGCCGTCGTACACGGCGGCGCGCACAGCGTGGCCGAGTGGTTGTGAAAGTTCCTTCACAGAACGGCACTGGTCGGCGGCCAGGGCCTTGGTGGGCGCCAGGTAGAGGGCGGTGGCGCCGCGGCCGTTCGGGGCCTCGGAGCCGTCCAGGAGAGCCGACAGGACCGGTACGAGGTAGGCGAGGGACTTGCCGGAGGCGGTACCCGTGGCGACGACCACCGATTCGCCGTCCAGAGCGTGTTCGGCGGCGCGCGCCTGATGGGCCCAGGGGTGTTCGATCCCGGCTTTCTGCACGGTGGCGATGACCTCGGCGCGGATCCGGTCCGGCCAGACGGCATGCCGACCGGCACGCGGGGGCAAGTGCTCCGTATGAGTGATGCGCGAAGCGCGACTCGGCCCCGAGGCGAGCCGGTCCAGGACCGTGCCCGGCGCGGGGCGGGAAGCGTTGTCCGTCGAGGTTCGATCGGATCGGTGTTTCTTGGCCATCGGCATCGAGTGTGTCACTGGCGTGACGGACAATGGGGCCAAGGCGTCGTGCACGCCTGCCGGTAAGTGATTGAATGCCATCGCGGCTGGCGAACCGTCCCGGGGGCTCCCGCCGAGGTGTCCCGAGGGGCGACCGCTCGATAGCAAGGTGCTGGAGGATCCGTGGACCTGTCTCTGTCGACCCGTACCGTCGGCGATCGTACGGTCGTCGAGGTCGGTGGCGAAATCGATGTATATACCGCGCCCAAGCTGCGTGAGCAGCTGGTCGAGCTGGTGAACGACGGCAATTTCCATCTTGTCGTCGACATGGAGGGCGTGGACTTCCTCGACTCCACCGGTCTCGGCGTCCTGGTCGGCGGACTGAAGCGGGTGCGTGCCCACGAGGGCTCGCTGCGGCTGGTCTGCAACCAGGAGCGCATTCTGAAGATCTTCCGCATCACCGGCCTCACCAAGGTGTTCCCGATCCACACCTCGGTCGAGGAAGCGGTGGCGGCCACCGACTGACCCGTCTGCGGGCCGCGAGCCACCGGACGGCAGTCGCGCGCCCATGACGGCAGAAGCAAGGAGGGGGGACCGGGCCTCGGCAGCCCGTCCCCCTCACCGCACGCCCGTAGTCACTAGGGGGATGCATGGCCACCGTCGAACTCCGTTTCAGCGCGCTGCCCGAGCACGTCAGGACCGCCCGGCTGGTGGCGGCAGCGGTGGCGCGCAGGGCCGGAGTGGACGAGGCCGTGCTCGACGAGGTCAGGCTCGCCGTGGGCGAGGCCTGCTCGCGGGCCGTCGGACTGCACCAGAGCAGCGGTGTCTCGGCACCCGTCAGGGTGTCGCTGATCGAGGAGGAGAAGCAGTTCTCCATCGAGGTCGGCGACGAGGCGCCGCGGCTCGCCCCCGGTGACAAGGTGCCGGGCGCCCGGGGACCGGGTGACGAGCCGGACCCGGAGGCCGAGGAGGACGAGATGGGCCTCGCGGTCATCAGCGGTCTCGTCGACGACGTAGAGGTGACCGCCGGGGAGAACGGCGGGCTGATCAGGATGAGCTGGCCGACCACGCCGCCAGCCGCACTCATCCCGTAGCGCCTCCGCGCCGCGGCCGCGCGTAGGCCCGCGGTCTTCGCAGCGTTTCACGCGTACGTCCGCGGCAGTCCGCGCGCGTCCTGCGTCCGTTCCTGCCGGTCTCGCGCCGTGTGTGTACGCGCGCCGTGGTCGCGGCCACGCCGTCGGCAGTACCCGGTCGGCGTACCCGTCGGTAAGTCGCTCGACGTACCCAGTAGTAGCAAAGGGCCCTGCTCGGCGGGGCCTTTTTGCTGCGTGCGGTTCGGCGGACTGCTTTTCGTGAATTCATTCACGATCGGTCACGCGATTATTGGATCAAGCGTCAACGCTTTTAGGGCATTACCGCTTTCGGGTTCCGTCTTCGCCTGTCGATCTTTTGCTGGAGAGCCTGGGAAGGCCAATTCCGTTTACGGCGCACTGTTTTGATCAGGTTCCGGTACCTACAATCCGTCCACATCTTGAGCTCAGCCCAAGCGTCAAGGAGGACGAATGGCGGGGCTTTCTACCCCTCATCAGTTTGACCATCCCACAACCCTCGCAGCGGCCGTACTCACGGACGACAACCGGCTCATCGTGATGGTGATCGGCATCGTCGCCCTGGCGGCGCTCGTGGTCGCCGCAGTCCTGGTGCGCCAGGTGCTCGCGGCGGGCGAGGGCACCGACAGCATGAAGAAGATCGCGGCCGCCGTGCAGGAAGGAGCCAATGCCTATCTCGGACGGCAGTTGCGCACCCTCGGGGTATTCGCCGCAGTGGTGTTCTTCCTGCTCATGCTGCTGCCCGCGGACGACTGGAATCAGCGCGCCGGCCGATCGATCTTCTTCTTGATCGGCGCGGCGTTCTCGGCGGCCACCGGTTATATCGGCATGTGGCTTGCCGTGCGCAGCAATGTCCGTGTGGCCGCCGCGGCACGGGAAGCGACTCCGGCGGAAGGTGAGCCGGAAAAGGATCTCACCGCCGTCTCGCACAAAGCCATGAAGATCGCTTTCCGTACGGGCGGCGTCGTCGGCATGTTCACGGTGGGGCTCGGTCTGCTGGGCGCCTCCTGTGTGGTGCTCGTGTACGCGGCCGACGCGCCCAAGGTGCTGGAGGGCTTCGGCCTGGGCGCCGCGCTGATCGCGATGTTCATGCGAGTCGGCGGCGGCATCTTCACGAAGGCCGCCGACGTCGGCGCCGACCTCGTCGGCAAGGTCGAGCAGGGCATCCCGGAGGACGACCCGCGCAACGCCGCGACGATCGCCGACAACGTGGGCGACAACGTCGGCGACTGCGCCGGCATGGCCGCGGACCTGTTCGAGTCGTACGCCGTGACGCTCGTCGCCGCGCTGATCCTCGGCAAGGCGGCGTTCGGCGACGCGGGTCTGGCGTTCCCGCTGATCGTGCCCGCGATCGGCGTGGTCACCGCCATGATCGGCATCTTCACCGTGGCGCCGCGCCGAGCGGACCGCAGCGGGATGAGCGCCATCAACCGCGGCTTCTTCATCTCCGCGCTGATCTCCCTGGCACTCGTGGCCGTGGCCGTCTTCGTCTATCTGCCGTCCACGTACGCGGATCTGGACGGGGTCACGGACGCGGCGATCGGCGCCAAGGACGGCGATCCGCGCATCCTCGCGGTCGTCGCAGTCGCGATCGGCATCGTGCTGGCCGCCCTGATCCAGCAGCTCACCGGCTACTTCACCGAGACGACCCGCCGTCCCGTCCGGGACATCGGCAAGACCTCGCTGACCGGCCCCGCCACCGTCGTCCTCGCCGGCATCTCGGTCGGCCTGGAGTCGGCGGTGTACACCGCCCTGCTGATCGGGCTCGGCGTGTACGGGGCGTTCCTGCTCGGCGGTACGTCGATCATGCTGGCGCTGTTCGCGGTGGCGCTGGCCGGCACCGGCCTGCTCACCACGGTCGGTGTGATCGTCGCCATGGACACCTTCGGTCCCGTCTCCGACAACGCGCAGGGCATCGCGGAGATGTCCGGCGACGTCGAGGGCTCGGGCGCGCAGGTGCTCACCGACCTGGACGCCGTGGGCAACACCACCAAGGCCATCACCAAGGGAATCGCCATCGCCACCGCCGTACTCGCGGCGTCGGCGCTCTTCGGCTCGTACCGCGACGCGATCCTCACGGCCGCGAACGAGGTGGGGGAGAAGGTCTCGGGCGACGGCGCACCGATGAACCTGATGATGGACATCTCCCAGCCCAACAACCTCGTCGGGCTCATCGCGGGGGCCGCGGTCGTCTTCCTCTTCTCGGGACTGGCGATCAACGCGGTCTCGCGGTCCGCGGGAGCGGTGGTCTACGAGGTGCGGCGGCAGTTCCGCGAGCGCCCCGGAATCATGGACTACACGGAGAAGCCCGAGTACGGGCGGGTCGTCGACATCTGCACCAAGGACGCCCTGCGCGAACTGGCGACTCCCGGTCTGCTCGCCGTGATGGCACCCATCGCCATCGGATTCACGCTCGGCGTCGGCGCGCTCGGCTCGTACCTGGCGGGCGCCATCGGCACCGGCACGCTGATGGCGGTCTTCCTGGCCAACTCCGGCGGTGCCTGGGACAACGCCAAGAAACTGGTCGAGGACGGTCACCACGGAGGCAAGGGCAGCGAGGCCCATGCCGCGACGGTGATCGGCGACACCGTCGGCGACCCCTTCAAGGACACCGCGGGGCCCGCGATCAACCCGCTGCTGAAGGTGATGAACCTGGTGGCGCTGCTGATCGCGCCGGCGGTCGTCAAGTTCTCCTACGGGGAGGACAAGAGCGTCGGCCTGCGGGTACTGATCGCGGTGCTGTCGCTGCTGGTGATCGTCGGCGCGGTCTACGTCTCCAAGCGGCGCGGGATCACGGTGGGTGACGAGGAACCCGTGGAACGGACGGCCAAGTCGGCCGAAACCGCGGTGGTTTCGTAACGGCAGGGCCCGCGCACCCGGTCAGAAACTGGCCAATGGGCGGGCGGTCGGCGCGTGTTGACGCGTCGACCGCCCGCCCTGTGCGTGTTCACGCCGCCTTCGCGTTTCTTCGTGAGCCTTGTCTCGCTGGTGCAAATGGCTTCAATGATGGATGAAACGGATGTTCTTCATACGGCTGTCGCCCACATGGCGTGTATGTTCCGGGGCCGAGAGCCATGGAAGGGACCGATCCGGTGAACAAGAAGCTCGCGGCCGCGGTGTCCGGCGGTGCGGTACTGGTGATGGCGCTGTCCGGCTGCGGCGGCGACGACAGCAACGAGAAGCTGGACGCCTGGGCCAAGCAGGTCTGCGACGCCGTGAAGCCGCAGGCCAAGAAGATCGAGGCCGCCAATGCCGCGATCCAGAAGGAGACCTCGGACAACAGCAAGCCGGCGGACGTCCAGTCGACCGACGCCCAGGCCTTCCAGGACATGTCCGACGCCTACAAGGCGATCGGCGCGGCCGTGGACCGGGCCGGGGACCCGAACGTCGACGACGGCAAGAAGAAGAAGACGGACGCGGTCGCGGAGCTCAACGACATCTCCCAGTCGTACGCCGACCTCAAGCAGCAGGTCGACAAGCTCAACACCAAGGACCAGGCGAAGTTCGCGGACGGGCTGAAGGACATCGCCACGCAGCTCGACAAGCTGAGCAAGAGCGGGAACGACGCGCTTAAGAAGCTCGAGGAGGGCGACGTGGGCCAGGCGATGTCGCAGCAGGAGAGCTGCAAGACGGCGTCCGCTTCGCCGGAGGTCACGCAGGGCTGAGCGGGAGCGGCCGGGACCGGCTGGGGCTGTACTGACCTGGGCCGGTCTTGGCCGGCCTCGGCTGAGCTCTGGGGTTGAGCTCTAGCGTTGAGCTGTGGGGTTGAGCTGTGGGGTTGAGCTGTGGGGTTGAGCTGTGGGGTTGAGCTCTGCGAAGGCGTACGGCTGACGGTGGCGGTGTCGCACATGGGGCTGCGGTACGTGTGGTTGCGGGACGTAGTGCTGCGGCACGTATGGCGCCGGCACATGGGGCTGCGGTACGTGTGGGCCCGGCACATGGGGCTGTGGGACGTGGCGCTGCGGCATGTGTGGGCTCGGTACACGGGGCCGCGGCACGTGTCGTCGCGGCACACGGCGGCCCGGCACATGTAGCCCGAGCGCACGGCGACACCGCACATGTGGCTCCGGCACACGGAGGCCCGGCACGTGCGGCGCCGGCACGTATGCGGTCGGCACGTGTGCGGTCGGCGCGCCGGGGCGGTCGGTCCCGCGGAGGCGGCCGGGCAGCCGTACGCGCGGGCCGTGACGCGACTGCCGGTGGCGGGACGCGGGAGACAATGGGGCGGTGAGTCACACCAGCCTGTCACCGTTGCCCTCGTCCGACCGCCCCGACGTGGCCGCCCGGCTGCGGGAGGCCCTGCTGGGCGCCTCCTTCACCGCGGACGGCATGCTCGATCTGCTCGGCGCCTCCGCCTACGCGGCGCTGGCCCGCAGCGAGACCGTGCCCGCGCTCCGGGCGACCCGGGGAGACACGCCGCTGGAGACGCTCGTACGGCTCTTCCTGTTGCAGCAACCCGTGCCCCACGCGCGCGTGGCCGACGTCCTGCCCGTCGCCGACTGCCTGGACAGCGGCTGGCTCACCGCCGTCGGGGGCGACGAGGTGGCCGCGACCGTGGACATCAGGCCCTACGCCGGGACCGGCGGCGAGGACTGGTTCGTCGTGTCCGACCTGGGGTGCGCGGTCGGGGGCGCGGGCGGCATCGGCAGCCACGCGGAAGGGGTCGTACTGGGCGTGGGCGGCGCGTCCACGACGCTCGCGGGCATCACCGTGCGCACGCCGGTCGACGCCGCGCTCGACCTCGGCACCGGCTCCGGGATCCAGGCGCTGCACGCCGCCCAGCACGCCACGCGGGTGACCGCGACCGACCTCAACCCGCGCGCGCTGGCCATCACCGCGCTCACCCTGGCGCTCTCCGGCGCCCCCGCGGCCGATCTGCGGGAGGGTTCCCTCTTCGAGCCGGCCGGCGACGAGACGTACGACCTGATCGTGTCGAACCCGCCTTTCGTGATCTCGCCCGGCGCCCGGCTGACGTACCGCGACGGCGGGATGGGCGGGGACGATCTGTGCCGCACGCTCGTTCAGCAGGCGGGGGACCGGCTGAACGAAGGGGGGTTCGCGCAGTTCCTGGCCAACTGGCAGCACGTGGAGGGCGAGGAGTGGCAGGACCGGCTGCGGTCCTGGGTGCCGCGCGGCTGCGACGCGTGGATCGTGCAGCGCGAGGTGCAGGACGTCACGCAGTACGCGGAGCTGTGGCTGCGGGACGCGGGCGACCACCGCAGCGACCCGGCGGAGTACCAGGCGCTGTACGACGCCTGGCTCGACGAGTTCGAGGCGCGCAAGGTCAGGGCGGTCGGCTTCGGGTGGATCACGCTGCGCCGGACGGCGGCGGAGCGGCCCTCGATCACGGTCGAGGAGTGGCCGCATCCCGTCGAACAGCCGCTCGGCGACGCCGTACGCGCCCACTTCGACCGCGTCGACTACCTCCGTGAGCACGACGACGCCGGACTGCTCGCCGGGCACTTCAGGCTCGTCTCCGAAGTCGTCCAGGAGCAGGTCGGGCTGCCGGGGGCGGAGGACCCGGAGCACGTGGTGCTGCGCCAGCACCGCGGGATGCGCCGCGCCACCAAGGTCGACACGGTCGGCGCCGGTTTCGCCGGTGTGTGCGACGGGTCGCTGAGCGCCGGGCGGATCCTGGACGCCATCGCGCAGTTGGTGGGGGAGGACCCCGTACTGCTGCGCGACCGGACGCCGGCCCAGATCCGGCTGCTGGTGGAACAGGGCTTCCTCGAGCCTGCGGAATGACGGGGGACGGGGGACACGGTGACGGTGCTGCGGCGGCGGTGCGGCGGCCGTCGTACCGCCTGCGCCGTCGATCGCGCCGGCGACCGCACCGGGGATCGCGTCGACGACCGCACCGTGGAGCCAGTCGACGACCGCCCCGGCGACCGCGCACGCGGAACGCCGCCCGTGGAAAAGACGGTTTCGCCACACTCCCGGCGCCGGACCGGCGGTGCCGACGCGATGCGCGGCTCCCGTGAGCCGCCGCTCCCCGTCGCGGCACCGGGTAGCGCCACAGGTGCCCCTGCGCCGCCCTTTGGCGGCCCATGGGCTGTAGTCCGCCCCGCGTTCACCGTGGGTTCGCGCGGTCGCCGTCCGGGCGTGCCAGCCTCCCGAGCCTGGACACGCGGGGCGGAAGGACTGACCCATGGAAAGCGGACCGGCGATCTTCGCGGGTACGGTGTTCGCCCTGTTCGGAGGCGGGCTGCTGGCCTGGACGGCGGTCCGGCTGCGGCACCGGGAGCCGGTCGCCGTCGGGGTGCACCCGGCCGCGTCCGCGCTGCTCGCCACGGTGGCCTCGGTCGTCGCCCTGGTGCTCGGGGTGTGGTGCTTCACGCGCGTGTGACGCGACTCTCCTTCGACTCCTTCAGGGAGTCCTTCGCGCTTCTCTTCGATCAAGGGACACGCCGGGTACCGGTAATTGAGAGGTCACGCTCCGGATGGGGGCGAAACCGCCGGTGGCCAGTCCGGGCGGCAGGAATGGCGGTAGTCGGGTTACCGTTCGAGTGGCCGTTGCGGGCTTTTCCCGTTTGACACGGGGGCGGGATGTACCGTCACACTCCGCAGCGTCAGCACGACACGACCCCCGGTAGCCACTCCGGGGGAGACCCCCCGCGTCGACCGGAGAGAAGAGCGAAGTTGTCCCCGACCAGCGAGACCGCACAGGGCGGCCGCCGACTCGTCATCGTCGAGTCGCCTGCCAAGGCGAAGACGATCAAGGGCTATCTCGGCCCCGGCTACGTCGTCGAAGCGAGCGTCGGGCACATCCGCGACCTCCCCAACGGCGCCGCCGAGGTGCCGGAGAAGTACACCGGCGAGGTGCGCCGTCTCGGTGTGGACGTAGACCATGACTTCCAGCCGATCTATGTGGTCAACGCCGACAAGAGGTCCCAGGTCAAGAAGCTCAAGGACCTGCTGAAGGATTCCGACGAACTCTTCCTCGCCACCGATGAGGACCGCGAGGGCGAGGCCATCGCCTGGCACCTCCTGGAAGTCCTCAAGCCCAAGGTCCCGGTCCACCGGATGGTCTTCCACGAGATCACCAAGGACGCGATCCGCAGTGCCGTCGCCAACCCGCGCGAGCTCAACAAGCGCATGGTCGACGCCCAGGAGACCCGCCGCATCCTCGACCGTCTCTACGGCTACGAGGTGTCCCCGGTGCTGTGGAAGAAGGTCATGCCACGGCTGTCGGCCGGCCGCGTGCAGTCCGTGGCCACCCGGCTCGTCGTCGAGCGGGAGCGCGAGCGCATCGCCTTCCGCTCCGCCGAGTACTGGGACCTGACCGGCACCTTCGCCACCGGCCGCGCGGGTGACCCGTCCGACCCGTCCTCGCTGGTCGCCCGCCTGAACACGGTCGACGGCAGGCGCGTCGCCCAGGGACGCGACTTCGACTCCCTGGGGCAGCTCAAGAGCGCGAACACGCTCCACCTGGACGAGGCGAACGCCCGCGCCCTGGCCGCCGCCCTGGAGCACACCGCGTTCTCGGTCCGCTCGGTCGAGTCCAAGCCGTACCGCCGCTCCCCGTACGCCCCGTTCCGTACGACGACGCTCCAGCAGGAGGCCTCGCGCAAGCTCGGCTTCGGCGCGAAGGCCACCATGCAGGTGGCCCAGAAGCTGTACGAGAACGGCTTCATCACCTACATGCGTACGGACTCCACGATCCTGTCGGACACGGCCGTGGCCGCCGCCCGCGCGCAGGTCACGCAGTTGTACGGCGCCGACTATCTGCCCGACAGGCCCCGCACGTACGCCGGGAAGGTCAAGAACGCGCAGGAGGCGCACGAGGCGATCCGCCCCTCCGGGGACCGCTTCCGCACGCCCGCCGAGACGGGTCTGACCGGGGACCAGTTCAAGCTCTACGAGCTGATCTGGAAGCGGACCGTCGCCTCCCAGATGAAGGACGCGGTCGGCAACTCGGTCACCGTGAAGATCGGCGGCACCGCCTCCGACGGCCGCGACGCCGAGTTCAGCGCGTCCGGCAAGACCATCACCTTCCACGGCTTCCTCAAGGCGTACGTCGAGGGCGCGGACGACCCGAACGCGGAGCTGGACGACCGCGAGCGCCGGCTGCCGCAGGTCGCCCAGGGCGACCCGCTGTCCGCCGAGGAGATCTCGGTCGACGGCCACGCCACCAAGCCCCCGGCCCGCTACACCGAGGCCAGCCTGGTCAAGGAGCTCGAAGAGCGCGAGATCGGCCGCCCGTCGACGTACGCGTCGATCCTCGGCACGATCCTCGACCGCGGCTACGTGTTCAAGAAGGGCACCGCCCTGGTGCCGTCCTTCCTGTCCTTCGCCGTGGTCAACCTCCTGGAGAAGCACTTCGGGCGGCTCGTCGACTACGACTTCACCGCCAGGATGGAGGACGACCTCGACCGCATCGCGCGCGGAGAGGCGCAGGCCGTGCCGTGGCTCCGGCGCTTCTACTTCGGCGAGGGCGACGTCGCGGGCGGCGCCGCGGACGCCGGGAACGGCGACGGGGACCACCTCGGCGGCCTCAAGGAGCTCGTCACCGACCTGGGCGCCATCGACGCGCGCGAGGTGTCGTCCTTCCCGGTCGGCAACGACATCGTGCTGCGCGTCGGCCGCTACGGCCCGTACATCGAGCGCGGTGAGAAGGACTCCGACAACCACCAGCGCGCGGACGTCCCCGAGGACCTCGCCCCGGACGAGCTGAGCGTCGACTACGCGGAAGAGCTGCTCGCCAAGCCGAGCGGCGACTTCGAGCTGGGCACCGACCCGGGCTCCGGCCACCAGATCATCGCCCGGGACGGCCGTTACGGCCCGTACGTCACCGAGGTGCTCCCCGAGGGCACCCCGAAGACGGGCAAGAACGCCGTCAAGCCGCGTACCGCGTCGCTGTTCAAGTCGATGTCCCTGGACACCGTCACGCTGGAGGACGCGCTGCGCCTGATGTCGCTGCCGCGCGTCGTCGGCGCGGACGCCGAGGGCGTGGAGATCACTGCGCAGAACGGGCGCTACGGGCCGTACCTGAAGAAGGGCACCGACTCGCGTTCGCTCACCTCCGAGGAGCAGCTCTTCACCATCACCCTCGAAGAGGCGCTGCAGATCTACTCGCAGCCCAAGCAGCGCGGGCGCGCCGCCGCCAAGCCGCCGCTGAAGGAGCTGGGCACCGACCCGGTCAGCGAGAAGCCGGTGGTCGTCAAGGACGGCCGTTTCGGCCCGTACGTCACCGACGGGGAGACCAACGCCACCCTGCGGTCCGGCGACAGCGTCGAGACGATCACCCCTGAGCGCGGTTACGAGCTGCTCGCCGAGAAGCGCGCCAAGGGTCCGGCCAAGAAGACCGCCAAGAAGGCGGCCGCGAAGAAGACGACGGCCAAGAAGGCCCCGGCCAAGAAAGCGGCCGCCAAGAAGACGACGGCTTCGAAGACGACGGCTGCCAAGAAGGCGCCCGCCAAGAAGACCGTCGCCAAGAAGGCGGCCGCTTCCGACAGCTGACCGGATCGTCGTGACCGACAGCTGACCGGTTCTTTGCGACCGGCAGCCGGATCCGGACCTTTGTGACCGGCAGGTGGACGCCCTCGCACGTTCCGGTGTGGGGGCGTCCACATGTTCGGCCGCCCCTTCGGGGAGGTGGACGTGTCCGGATAGGCTGTCAGGATGACGCGAGCCGAGCAGCCAACGGCCCACCACCCGGCCCCCGACGACGCCCTGGTCGCAGATTCCCGGGAGCGCGCCGTCCGCGCACTGCTGCGCCAACCCCAGCTGAAGAGGCTGTGGAGCGCACAGTTCGTGACCGGGGTCGGTGACGGCCTCGCGCTGCTCGTCCTGGTCGTCCTGGCGCTCCAGGCGGCCATCTCCGAGGGCTCCTTCGGAGGCGGTTACCGTGGGGTCAGCCTCGCCGTGGCCGCCGTTTTCGGGACGCGCATTCTCGCCACCCTGCTCTTCGGGGCCATACTCCTGGGCCCGCTCTCCTCCCTCACCTCCAAGGACGGGCCGCTCGACTGGCGCTGGACCATGGTCGGCGCGGACGGTGTGCGGGCCGTGCTCCTGATCGTCGCGCCGCTGTGGATCGACTGGACCCCGGACGACGCGCTCGCCGTGCTCCTGGTGACCGCCTTCGTGAGCGGTGTCGCCGAGCGCTTCTGGACCGTGTGCCGCGAGAGCGCCGCCCCCGCGCTGCTGCCGGCGCCGCCCCTGGAGGGCGCGACGGTACGCCCGCTGCCCGACCACATGGACGCGCTGCGCCGCCTGTCGCTGCGTACGGCGTTCGTGGCGGTGCCCGTCGCCGCCGCCGTGCTGGTGACCGCCGCGCTGCTGAACAACCTCCTGGGTGCCGGGATCGACTGGTTCGACCAGCACCAGGCGGCCCTGGCCTCGTACGTCGCCGCCGGGCTGTTCGCCGCCTCGCTGTCGGTGCTCGTCTTCCTCGAACTGCCCGACACGCGCACCCCGCGCGCGCGGTCGCCGCTCGAGGGCCTGCGCCGTCCGAAGGCAGGCGCCGGTATCGACAAGGGCCGCACCGGAGCCGTACCGCTGCTGGTGACCGCCTCGGCGGCGGTCGCCGGGGCCGTCGCGGCCGCCGTCGGCGTCGCCGTGCTGCACGCCAAGGACCTGGGCGGCGGCCCGGTGACGTACGGGCTGCTGGTGCTCGTGCTGACCGGCGGTGTCGTGGTGGGCATCCGTACGGCACCCGCCATGCTGCCCTCGCTGTCCCGGCGCCGGCTGCTCGCGCTGGCGATCGCCTGCACGGGCGTCGCGCTGCTTGCCGCCGGGCTCGTCCCGGACGTCACCACGGTGCTGCTGATCACGGCCCTCGCGGGGGTCGCCGCGGGCGTCGCCGCCAACACCGGCCACACGCTGCTCGACCAGGAGACCGAGGACCACCGGCGGGCCCGTACGACCGAGCACCTGCACGCGGTCGCCCGCGTCTTCGTGGGGCTCGGCGTGCTGGTGGCGCCCCTGGTGGCCGCCGGGATCGGGCCGCACCGGCTGGAGAACGGCAAGTTCGTGTTCGCGCACGGCGGCGCCGCCTTCACGCTGATGCTGGTCGGCGCGCTGCTGCTGCCGGTCGCCGCCCTGGTCCTCGCCAAGGTCGACGACCGCTCCGGGGTGCCGCTCCGCCACGACCTGCGGGACGCGCTGCGCGGCGGCGACGACCCCGTGCAGCAGCCCGCCGCGAACGGTTTCTTCATCGCCCTGGAGGGCGGCGACGGGGCCGGCAAGTCGACGCAGGCCGAAGCCCTCGCCGAGTGGATCCGCGGCAAGGGCCACGAGGTCGTGGTGACCCGCGAGCCGGGCGCCACGCCGGTCGGCAAGCGCCTGCGGTCGATCCTCCTGGACGTGTCCTCCGCGGGACTGTCGCACCGCGCGGAGGCGCTGCTGTACGCCGCCGACCGCGCGGAGCACGTCGACACGGTCGTGCGGCCCGCCCTGGAGCGGGGCGCCGTCGTCATCTCGGACCGGTACATCGACTCCTCGGTCGCCTACCAGGGAGCCGGGCGCGACCTGTCGCCGACCGAGATCGCGCGCATCTCCCGCTGGGCGACGAACGGCCTCGTGCCGCATCTGACGGTGTTGCTCGACGTGTCCCCGGAGACCGCCCGCGAGCGGTTCACCGAGGCGCCCGACCGTCTGGAGTCGGAGCCGGCCGAGTTCCACGCGCGCGTGCGCTCCGGTTTCCTCACCCTGGCCGCGGCCGACCCGGGCCGCTACCTGATCGTCGACGCCGGTCAGGAGCCCGAGGCCGTCACCACGGTCGTCCGGCACCGGCTCGACCTGATGCTGCCGCTCTCCGAGGCCGAGGTGAAGGCCCAGGAGGAGGCGCGCAAGGCCGCCGAGGAGGAGGCGCGGCGCAAGGCCGAGGAAGAGGCCGCGCGCAAGGCCGAGGAGGAGCGCCTGGAGCGCGAGCGCCAGGAACAGCTCGAACGGCTGCGCGCCGAGGAGGAGGAGCGCAAGCAGCGCGAGCTGGAGGAGGCTCAGCGGCGCGAGGCCGAGCGCCAGGCCGAGGAGGCACGGCAGCGCGCCGAGGAGGCCCGCCGCCGCGCCGAGGAGGAGCGTGAGCGCAAGCTCGCGGAGGAGGCGGCCCGGGCGGCCGAGGAGGAACGCCGCCGCGAGCGGGCGGAGGAGGAGCGCCGCCGCGCCGAGGAGGAGGCCCGGCTGCGGGCCGAGGCGGAGGAACGCCGCCTGGAGAAGCAGCGCAAGGCGGAAGAGGCGCTGCTGCGGGCGGAACAGGCGCGGCGGGCTGCGGCGGAGGCGGCTGCGGCCGCTGCGGCGGCTACGACGGCCACGGCGGCGACGGCGGCTTCTACGAGTTCGAGTACGGGTGCGGGGGCGGCTCCGGGCGCCACGGGTACTTCGGGCTCTTCTGGTGCTTCGGGTTCCTCGCGTACTTCGGACTCCTCGGGTTCCCGGGGGTCCGCCGAGGACAGTGCCGCGACCGTTCCGACGCCGGTCGTGACGCCGACCAACGCTTCGGGCGGGCCCGCCGAGGAGACCGCCAAGCTGCCGAGGCCGCCGGTGCCGGAGGCCGCTGACGAGACGGCGGTGCTTCCGCCGGTGACTCCGGGCGCGGCGGACGAGACCGCGGTGCTCCCGCCGGTGCCCCCGGGCGCGGCGGACGAGACGGCCGTCCTGCCGTCCGTACCGCAGGAGGGCGCGGGCCCCGCACGGGACGGCGACCCGGCCGACCGCGTCCCGCAGGGCTTCTTCCGCGACGAGCGCCCGGCCGACGGGCGTCCGGAGACCCGGTCCGACAACGGCAACGACCGCACGCGCGAGCTGCCCCAGCTCGACGAGACGGGCACCCCGCGCCGGCGCCCCCGCCCCGACTGGGCGGAGGAGACCCCGCTGGACGACCTGCCGACCCTGGCGGACGAACTGCTCGGCCCGCGCGACGACGAGGGCTGGGACGAGGGACGGGGGCGCGGGGGGCGCCGCTGAACCGCTTCCCGCCCCGGCCCGTCTCGGCACCGGACGCTCGCGTCCGCCGGTCCCGGCCCCGGCGCTCCGCGGCCCGGCGGGAACGCCCGGCAGGAATGTCAGTGCCGTCCCGCACAATGGGACGAGGCAGGGCGAAGTGCGACGGTGAGCGTGTCGGCAAGCGTGACGGAAGGGCGGTGCCCCCATGCCCGTATGGGACGACCTGGTGGGCCAGGAGCGGGTGAGCGAGCAGCTCGCCGCGGCCGCCCGCGATGCCGACGCGCTGGTCACGGCGGCCGGGACGGACACGGCACCGCCCGAGGCGTCGAAGATGACGCACGCCTGGCTGTTCACGGGCCCGCCGGGATCGGGCCGGTCCACGGCGGCACGCGCCTTCGCGGCGGCCCTCCAGTGCGTGAGCCCCGACCGTGCCCTGGGCGGAGTGCCTGGCTGCGGCTTCTGCGACGGCTGTCACACGAGCCTGGTGGGCACCCACGCGGACGTGGAGATCGTCCGTACGGACCTGCTCTCCATCGGTGTGAAGGAGACCCGTGACCTGGTCCGCCGCGCCCAGCTGTCACCGGCGACCGGACGCTGGCAGGTCATCGTCCTGGAGGACGCCGACCGCCTCACGGAGGGCGCGGGGAACGTCCTGCTGAAGGCGGTCGAGGAGCCCGCGCCCCGCACCGTCTGGCTCCTGTGCGCCCCGTCCATCGAGGACGTCCTGCCCACCATCCGCTCCCGCTGCCGCCTGCTGACGCTGCGCACCCCGCCGGTGGACGCGGTCGCCGACATCCTCGTACGCCGGGACGGCATCGAGCCCCCCGTGGCGGCCGCCGCCGCCCGGGCCACCCAGGGGCACATCGGGCGGGCCCGCAGACTGGCCACGGACGAGCGGGCCCGTGCCCGGCGGGCCGCCGTGCTCAAGATGCCCCTGCGGATCGAGGACGTCGGGGGGTGCCTCAAGGCGGCCCAGGAGCTGATCGACACGGCCGCGGAGGACGCCAAGCAGCTCGCCGAGGAGGTCGACGTCAAGGAGACCGAGGAGCTGAAGGCGGCGCTCGGCGCGGCCCAGGGCGGCCGGATGCCGCGGGGCACGGCGGGCGTGATGAAGGAGCTGGAGGACCGGCAGAAGCGCCGCAGAACGCGTACGCAGCGCGACAGCCTCGACCTCGCGCTGACCGACCTCACCGGTTTCTACCGCGACGTGCTCGCCCTCCAGCTCGGCTCGGGGCTGGCCATCGCCAACACGGAGGTCCAGGACAGCCTGGAGCGCATAGCGGGCGGCAGCAGACCGGAGGCGACCCTGCGCCGCATCGACGCGATCGCCGCCTGCCGCGAGGCCCTGGACCGGAACGTGGCCCCGCTGCTGGCGGTGGAGGCGATGACGATGGCCTTGCGCGCGGGCTGACGGCGGCGGCGGTAGGGGCACTGATTCCGGCGTCGGCACAGGCAGAGTCGGCGCTGACCGGCTGGGGCGGACGGGGTTCCGTGAGGGCCGTGCACGCTCCCGTACGACCGAGGTTGACCAGGTCACTCGAACGAGGCGGTTCGACGACTCGCTGTGATCATTCGGCAGCGCAGCGTTACGCTCGCTGGATGCACTACAGGCGCTTCCTCCGCCCACGCCGGACGTCCCGCAGGGCCCGGCACCTCCGTTCGTCCCGGATGTCACGTCCGCTGCGCGCGGGCGGCACGCTGCTCGCCGCGACGGCGCTGCTGGCCTCCGCCTGCTCCTCGGGCGGATCCGCGACGACCTCCACGGCGAAGGCGGAGGCGGCGCTGGCCGCACTGCCCCGGGCGACACCTGCCGCGCTCGCCCCGTACTACGGGCAGCGGCTCGACTGGCGCGCGTGCGGCGTCCCCGGCTTCCAGTGCGCCTCGATCAAGGTGCCGCTCGACTACGACAAGCCGCGGTCGGGCAGTGTGAAGCTTGCCGTGGCGCGCAAGAAGGCCACGGGCCCGGGCAAGCGCCTCGGCTCGCTGCTGGTCAATCCGGGCGGCCCCGGCGGCTCCGCGATCGGCTACCTCCAGTCGTACGCGGGCATCGGCTACCCGGCGAAGGTCCGCGCGCGCTACGACATGGTGGCGGTCGACCCGCGCGGCGTGGCCCGCAGCGAGCCGGTCGAATGCCTCAGCGGTCCCCGGATGGACGCGTACACGCAGACGGACCTGACGCCCGACGACGACCAGGAGACGAAGCGGCTGGTCGGCTCTTTCAAGGGCTTCGCGGAGGGCTGCGGCCGGCACTCGCCGGCACTGCTGCGGCACGTGTCGACGGCCGAGGCAGCCCGTGACATGGACGTGCTGCGCTCGGCACTCGGCGACGAGAAGCTGTCGTACGTCGGTGCCTCGTACGGGACGTTCCTCGGGGCGACGTACGCCGGGCTCTACCCGGACCGGGTCGGGCGGCTGGTGCTGGACGGCGCGATGGACCCGGCGCTGTCGGCGCGCGAGCTGAACGAGCAGCAGACCGCGGGTTTCGAGACGGCGTTCCAGTCGTTCGCGAAGGACTGCGTACGGCGGAGCGACTGCCCGCTGGGCGAGGCGGGCACGAGCACCGGACAGGTCGGGGCGAACCTGAAGGCGTTCTTCAAGCGGCTGGACGGGGCGCCCATCCCGGCGGGCGACGCGGACGGCCGGAAGCTCGGCGAGGCGCTGGCGACCACGGGCGTGATCGCGGCGATGTACGACGAGACGGCCTGGCCGCAACTGCGCGAGGCGCTCACCGCGGCCATCGAGGAGAGGGACGGCGCGGGCCTGCTCGTCCTCTCCGACAGCTACTACGAGCGGGACGCGAACGGCGGCTACTCGAACCTGATGTTCGCCAACGCGGCCGTGAACTGCCTGGATCTGCCGCCGGCCTTCTCCTCGCCGGAGGAGGTGGAGAAGGCGCTGCCCGACTTCGAGAAGGCGTCGCCGGTCTTCGGCGAGGGCCTGGCCTGGGCGTCCCTGAACTGCGCGTACTGGCCGGTGCGGCACAGCGGCGAACCACACCGCATCGAGGCGAAGGGCGCGGCCCCGATCCTCGTGGTCGGCACCACGCGCGACCCGGCCACCCCGTACCCCTGGGCGCGGTCCCTGTCCGGCCAGCTCTCCTCCGCGAGGCTCCTCACCTACCGCGGCGACGGCCATACGGCGTACGGGCGCGGCAGCACGTGCATCGACTCCACGATCAACGACTACCTCCTTCAGGGCACCGCCCCCACCCGGGGAAAGCGCTGCTCATAGCCCACCCACCCGGGGAAAGCGCTGCTCATGGCCCCGCCACCCGCCCCGGCGGCCACCGCCCCGGGGCGTGTGCGGAGCACCCCCGGAAACTGTGTAGACTTACCGACGTCGCTGATCGCACCATAGTGCGGACAGCTCGCCGCCTTAGCTCAGATGGCCAGAGCAACGCACTCGTAATGCGTAGGTCTCGGGTTCGAATCCCGAAGGCGGCTCCGTCGAAAGCCCCAGGTCTCATGCAGTGAGACCTGGGGCTTTTTGTTTGGTGGCTGGTGGGGGCGGGCGGTGCTCGGAGGCTTTTCAGGACAGGCCGAGCGGCGGAAGCAGGTAGGCGCGCCCCACCACCGCCCCGAGACCTTTGCTCCAAGCGTGCTGCAACTCCGACCAGCGTGTCAGACCACCCGCGTACCAGAACTGGCAAGAGGGGTGGGCCGCGGCAATGGACTCGATCCGGTCCCAGGCGGGCGGCCGGTGCCGCAGGGCAGCCGCAGTGTCCGTGTACAGCACCGGGCACCTCCCGTCCGTGGCCTCCAGCACAGCGTTCAGGGCTTCGGAGACGGGCAGGTCGGTGGGGGACGTGAACCCGTTGACGACAACCCGGTCGTCCAGAGCGTCGATGCTCACCATCAGGCGCTCCGGTGCGGAAAGGCGCGCCAGCGCCGCGATCTCCCCGCGGTCGACACGGCCGTCCTGGAACAGCCGCGAGGATCCCAGCAGAAGGCCGGCCGCGCCTTGGTCGAGCAGACGGCGGGTCAGGGGGTCGCTCGCGGCGAGCCGTCCACCGAGCCACACGCGGCCCGGATGCCGCTGCACCGTCCGCTCGAGCAGGGTCGTCTCCGGCGCAGCATCGACGCTCCGGTCCAGATCGATGACGGCCAGGGGGACACCGGCTTCGAGGAGCCGGTCGATGAGGCCGTCCGGCGGCTCTCCTGGGCAGGCGGTCACGTGACCCCGGCGGATGTCGATGTTGACCCGCCAGAGATCGGTGGGCGGGTCCTCGGGAAACAGCCCGGTCACGCGGCTCTCCTTCCGGCCGGGGGCAGAGCCGCGGGCGCCGGGGGAACCGCGGGCTCGTGCCAGTTCAAAGCCGCGTGCGCGAGTTCGGAGCGCATCGCCTGCAATTGGTGTGGCGTCCAACTGCCCAGGCAGAGCGCCGTGTCGTACGAGGCCGTCATCTGCAGGTGCAGCGTGGAACGTACCTTGTGGGCAGGGTCGTCGAGGTAGGCTACGGCGTCGCCCCGCAGCAGGTGGCCGATCAGTCTGTCCTGGATTCGGTGGTGCAGGTTGGGCCGCAGGCTGGGCAGGTCCGCGGCGTCGGCCACATCGTGCCGTCCGTCCCGCTGGTACAGATGCCAGGCGGTCTCCACGCTCCGCGTCGTCGTCCGCCCGCCGAGCTGACCGATCAGAGTCTTCGCCGCCCGCAAGGTGGTGCCATACCCCACGTTGTCGTCGACCACCAGCACATGACGTCCGTGGACGTGCTCCGCCAACCGCGCGCGGTGCCCCGGCGGTCCGACCAGTTCCGAGCGGATGGTGCCGTCCGCCTTCCGGTAGTCGACCCAGGACAGATCGTGGAAACCGAGGCGTATGAAATGGACCGTGAGTTCCCGGTTGGCCCGCGTCACCGGCAGGATCGCCCGGGCCGCGAACCCGAGGGACAACGAGCCGTACAGCGGTACCACCACGGCGGTGATGTCCGGGCTGCGGTCTATGACGTGTGCGGTGAGGAACGCGAGTTCGTCATGGAGCTTGGCCTGGCTGTCCAGCTCTCTGAAGACTCTGAGCGCGGGAAGCGACGAGAAGCCCGCCAGGTCGGGCAGTGGCTCGTCGGTCCATCCCCCGGGTGCGATCCCGGACAGGCCGGCGCTGAGCCGGGTGCCGGCTTCCAGGAGGGAATCGAGCAACTTCTTGTCCCCGTCGCTGTCGCTCTCCCGTTCGGTCAGGTGTTCCCACATGCTGAAAGCGACGGCAGCGTAGAAGTTGTGCAGGTTCTCCACGAGAGCGCGCCGGAGAGCGGGAACCGGTTTGTCGTGGCGGCCCTCGATGATGCGCAGCGCACGATGGAGTGCCGGAGCTGCCGGAACGGCAAGCTGGGGGGCGTAGTAAGCGCTGGAGCGGCTCAACGCGACCTGCGCGGAGGCCTGGGGAAAGAACCGGGTGAGCAGGGTCTCCGGCACCCCCATGGCGACCGCGGCGTGCAGTTCCGTCACCGGGATGCGGAAGACGCCCAGGACATCGTGCGAGGGCACGGGATCGGTGGCGAGAACGGCGGGGTCGGCCGCTGTGGGCCGTGCGCACCATGTGTTCACGAGGTTTCCTCCTGAGGATGGCGGTCTGCCCCCCGGGCGCTGAGCACAGAGGGTTCGGTCGTGCCGTGCAGGAGATGTCGGAGGCAGAGCGCGATGGTCGGGAAGCGGGGCGGTGACTGCTCGCCCTCGGGCACGGCAGCCGCTGGGTCCGTGGGAATCCACAGCGGACGCAGCCCTGCTCGGCGGGCGGCGTCCACGTCATTGCGCCAGTCGTCCCCGATGTACAGGCAGTGTTGCGGCGGGATGCCCAGGGCTCGGCAGCAGCGCCGGAAGAGTTCCGGGTCCGGCTTGCGTACATGCTCATCCATACCGCACACGATCAGTTCAAAGTGCTGGAGCAGACCCGCCCGTTCCAGCTTCGTGCGGGTCTGTGTGCCCTCTCCGTTGGAACAGACGGCGAGCCGGTACCGATGGGCGAGCCGCCCGATCAGGCGGGGCAGTTCGGGATCAGGCCTGATGCCCGCCCGCTGCTGGGCGTCGAACTGCGCGATGATCCGGTCGAGGCTGTCGTCGGTCGGTTCCACCCCGCAGTCGGTCAGAGTCCTTCTCCACA
Organism: Streptomyces sp. NPDC059785; assembly: GCF_042732375.1. NCBI lineage: Bacteria > Bacillati > Actinomycetota > Actinomycetes > Kitasatosporales > Streptomycetaceae > Streptomyces > Streptomyces sp. NPDC059785. The sequence goes on along the minus strand of NZ_JBHWHV010000057.1, from coordinate 9,522 downwards.
CGTGACGGCGCATGGCAGGTACGGAACCGAACGGAGCGAGTGTGCGCTCGTAGTCGGTCCACAGAGCGTCGGAAGTGACGCGATAGGTGGCCGCCAGCACGTGTGCGTCCGCCCCGGGGACTCGCGAGGCGAAGTCGAGGCAGACGGTGTCGAGCGCCCGGGTCCACACCCCGTAGGTATCGACGAGCGTGTCGTCCACGTCGAACAGCACGGCTTCTACGTCGGAGAACGCGTCGGTCATAGGTGTCCTTGGTGGGTCATCCGGGCTCCCAGCGCGAGGGCTACCAGCCCGAAGGCCGGAACACGGCTGCGATCACCGGCGGCACTCAGCCGGAAGTAGAGGTCGGGCAGCAGGAACGCGAACACCCGCTCGGGGTCGACCGGCAGTTCCGCGAACCCGTCGAACAAGCGCGTCGTGGTCAGCAGCCGTCGTCCGAGTTCTCCACTCAGTCCGTAGATCAGGCGCAGCTCTCCGGGCAGAACCTCCGCCTCGGTCTCCGCGAGCAGGCCGCTGTGCTTGAGGCAGGAGCCGAGCAACGTGGCCACGGTTCGGTCGAGGTCGTGCAGGCCGGCGAACTCCGTATCCAGCAGCCACCAGCGCTCGCCCGAGGGTGCGACCTGCACGTTGCCCAGATGGACGTCCCCACTGCCGTGTACGAGCCAGGCAGCGGGGCGCCGGGTCAGTTTCCGGGAGCTGTCGATGATGTGCCCGAGGGTGCTGTCCGACGGCCTGCCGTCGAGCACGAGCCGGTGCTCCCTCCAGGGCTTCAGAGTGTCCTGGAGGTCGCGTACCCACCTGTCCACCACTTCGGGGGTCTGCAACGTCTGGTCGGCGCCTTCGGCCACGCTCCGGGTGGGCACCAACGTGGCCGTCGCGGCGCGGGCGACACGGCTGACCACGTCCTCCAGGACCGCGTCGAAACGCTCCGGATCAGTAGTCGCCAGGGCCGAGAGCGGCGAGCCCTCGACATGATCCAGGACCAGTGTGGCCTGGTCGCCGTGGTAGTGCAGGGCCGCCGGTGGGACCGGAAAGTGGCGGGAAAGACCCTGCAGGCCGTCGAACTCCCGCTCCACCATGGTCCGGCCACGGCCGAGCTTGACCACCAGGCTCTCGCGCCGGCCCTGACCCGTCCGCACCGCGAAGACGGGTGTCGAGCTGGGTCGCAGCTGCCGGACGAGCCCGTCGTCGGACCGGTAGACGGGGGCCGGACCGTGACAGTCCTCGGGGACGGCCAGGAAGGGGTCCGTGACATCGGCGCGAATGGAGGCCACACCGCGGTCGACAGCGGCGGAGAGGGCGAACGGTTCCGGGCGGTCGGCCAGATGGGCGAGGTCGACGATACCCGCGCTGAGAACGGTCCACCGTCCGCCGTCGTCCTCCCCGGCGTACAGCAGCGTGGCGGTGTCGCCCGTTCTCTCGGGCAGCAGCGCCGGATAGAAGGCGTACTGCGAGTCCGGTGCGCCGTCGGCCCCACGGTGCAGTACGGGTCCGATCTTGCGCCAGATGCGGCCGTCCGCCGAGACGGCTCCGGCCAGTGACCGGGAAGAGCCTGCTCCGTAGAGGGCCAGGAAGCGTCCGTCCCGCAGGGAGACAACAGCGGGACAGTCGGTCGCGTATGCGTCCGGGCTCCCGGGAACGCCCAGGTCGATCGCCACACCCCGGCGCTCCCATCGGACGCCGTCCTCCGAGCGGGCCAGATGGACGCGTCGGTTGGAACCGTCGCGGCCCGCGTACCACATCCACCAGCCGTCGTGCCGGTGGAGCACGGCCGGCAGCAGCACGTGCTCCCCGTCGCTGGTCCCCGTGGGGCCCGGCCCGAGCGCGACGGCGGGCGGAGTCCAGGAGTGGCCGCCGTCCGTGCTCACCGTGTGGTGGATCCGCCATGGATCCGACGCGCCACGGGCGCCGAACCACAGGTGAAGCTCTTCGCCCGCGCTCACCAGACTCGCGCCGGACACGTCGTCGGTGCGGGGCGGCAGCGGTACGTCGACCGACTCGTCCATCCGCGCCGTTCCTTCCTCGGACAGCGGGGCGAGACGGATGCGGTTGTGCCCGCTGGCGTACCAGGGTTCCGGCGCACGTCCGGGGTGCTGGGCCTGCGTGAAGACACGGTCACCGGCCGCACCGGCAGCCGTGGCGAGCAGGCGGCGGCCGCCGTGGGCCACGGCGGAGGGTGCGAAGAAGATGACGTCCGCGGCCGACGCCACCACCGTTCGACCGCTCCTCACCCTGTCCGCACCGGACGTACCACCGGCGGACCCACTAGGCTCCGGCACTGTGGCCGGCCCGCTGATGTCCGTCGCGGCCTCGGGTCCCGGGCGCCGAGCCGTGATGACGAAGTGGTCCCCCGCCTCGATGAGCTCGGGCAACCGGCTGGTGGATCTGACCACGGCACTCAACTCGCGAAACGATTGCTCGTCGGCACCGACCTTGTCGATGTACGGCCGCATCCATGCGGCCGCGCCCTCGAGAGAGTGGACGTCCACGATCTCGAGGCCGGCCGCCCGCAGCAGTTCTTCCGCCTCCTCCAGCCCGTGGGTCCGCACGGGCGGCATGTAGTCGGCGCGGGTCTCCTCCGACAGCGGCCGGTACCGCCCGTGGTCCAGGTAGTCGCCGTCGAGCAGCGTGCGAATCTCGCCGAAACGGCCCCTCTTGAGCAGATCCCGGACGATCGAGGTCCGGGTCAGGAAGGTGGCGAACAAATGACCGCCGGGCCGGACCGAGGACGCCGCCCGGCGTACGCACTCCGCCGCCTGGCCGGCGTCGATGAGGTGATAGAGGGGCCCGAAGAGCAGGACCGCGTCGAACGTGCCGGGCCGCACCCGCAGTTCTGCCGCGCTGGTGTGCTGCACGTCGATCAGCCGGGAGGAGAGGCCCGCCTCGTCGAACCGGCGGCGCGCCTCGGTGAGACAGGCCAAGGAGAGATCCACGAGGGCCACGTCGTGTCCCTGCTGGGCCAGCTCCAGAGCATGCCGCCCCGGACCGCTCCCCACGTCCAGGACACGACTGCCCGGCGCCAGCCGGCCTGGCAGGATCTCGCGGTGGATGACCTCGAACTCCAGCCGGTGATAGGCGCCTTCCTGCGTACGACGCCACTCGCGCTGCGGATCACCGTCGTAGAAGGCACGTACCTCGTCAAGCGCTACCGCAGCTCCAGGTGCCGTCGTGGCCGAGCCGGACCGATCCCCGGGTCGCGAGGGACCGGAGCCGGGCTTCGAGGATGAGGGGGCCGATGTCATGTCCGAGTTCACGTAGTCTCTCGTCGATCTGCGATGTGGTCAGAGGCTCGGCACGCAGCAGACACGTCGCCGTCTGCTCGAAGTCCCGCAGCACGCGCCAGGGCAGGACCAGCGCGGGAAGCGATTCCATCCGCTGCGCCGCGAAGTCGGGCGCGGGCTGGGCGCCGGTGTCGGCGGCCAGACAGGCCAGGTATGCCTCGACGCCGAAGTCCTCCCGGAGACGGTTCAGGTAGTAACCCGCGGTACGGCCGGAGTCGACCACCTCGTCCACCAGAAGCACGGTGCTGCCCGGTTCGAGTACCGCGGGCGTCAGAAGACCGTCAGCCGCGTCGAACAACGCGATGCGCGCGGCGCCCGCCTCGTCCGCGTTCGCCATGGCGCCCATCACCCGCGCACCCTCGAAGTGGTCGGCCAGACACTGGGCGACGAGCCATCCGCCCTGGAAGATCCCGACTACCGCGGCCGGGGCCAGCCGCGCCGCGTGAACGGCTTCGGCCAGCAGGTCGACACCACGCTGGACGGCCGCCCAGGACACCATGCGCGACGCACGGTCCGGAGCCGCCCGGAAGACGAGCCCGTCCTTCGTCTCCCTGTTCAGTTCAGCCACGACGTACCTCCGGGCCATAGAGATCCCACAGCAGGGCAAGCTGCCGGTCCGAGCCACCGAGCACCCGGGCGAACGCCCCCTCCACCGAGCCGTCCGCGGCGCTCGGCCGCTTGCGCCGAGCCCACAGACTCGTCGCCGAGGGCATGGACCCGCCCAACGCGCGCACCAGATCCTCCATTCGTCCCAGGTGCTCAGCCACGCTTCGGCCCAAAGCCGTGATCTCCTCGGGGTGATTGAAAGGGGTGCCCACGTCGAAGGTGAGCGGCACCAGATAGACAGCCGCGGGCTCACCGGCAAGGACATCACGCAACGCCGCGTGCGTACGCCCCGTGAACACCGAGTCGTCCAGGTGCACTACGACCCGGCCTTCGCTCTCGACACGTCCGGTACGCCACCCCGCCCCGGACACGCGTCCCATCTCCGCTTCATGCACGGAGAGACGGCACGCGGCCGGGCGAACCCGCTGCCGCTCCTCCTCGGTCATCAGCCCCACCCACAAGGGCCCCGTGGACATGGCGCCATACGCCTCGCTCAGCAACAGCACGGGCGCATCGGGATGCGCTGCCCGCAGCGCGGGCCACCGCAGCTCGTACGCCGCGGCGGCCTGCCACATGCAGTCGCCTTCCCGGATCGCCCGCACCGCCCACGAGGGGGGACGCTGCCGGGCGACCTCGTCCCCTATGCCGTGCATCGCGAGGCCAAGGGCCGGATCGGCCGCGACGGCGTGCACGCGCTCGGCCCAGGAGCCCAGACGGGCGCGACGCGGGTCGTTCCACAGGTGCCAGCCGCTCTCCGCCAACAGGTCCGCGACAGCCTGCAAGGCGGCGTCGGCACAGTCGGACACCGACCGCATCCGAAGCTGCCGTGCCGTCCATGCGGCGGAGCACAGATCGTTGGTCATGGCTTCCAGGAAGGCGAGCCAGGCCAGCCAACGACCCCAAGGGATCGGCGTCATGGCCGTTTCATCGCCGAGTTCGGCCGCGTAGTCGGCGTACCGCGGCCAGCCGTCCTGGACCAGCCGCCAGCGCCGGGCGGCCGAAGGGACACGGTCCGGCAGGTACATCTGTGCGTCCGCCGCGTAGTATCCGTAGCCACGCAGGTAGGTCCACGGCCCGCGGGTGACGGCATCGGCGAAGAACACCTTCGCGGTGTCGCCCAGGTTCTCGAAGTCCTGGCGGGACAGCCGGAACCCTCCCGACGGCACCATGGCGAGGCCCGGGTCGGTCTCTGCGTCGGGCAGCGCCACGGTGCGCGAGGCCGCCAGACGCGCCACCCAGTCATGACGCAGGGCCCGACGGTTGTCGGCGATCTCCCGGGCGAGGTCCAGGACATGACGGCTCTCGCCGGGACCGAGCCTGGTGGAAGCCCGGCCGGACGTCATCGACCGCCGCCTGCAGGCAGGCCGGTCCGTTCTCCCATGACGTCGGCGAAGGCGTCCGCGTACGCCTCGATCCGGTCCAGGGTGTCAGAGGCCGTCACCGTGACGGACAGCCGGTTCTTCTCGTAGGCCCTGGCGCCGTCGAACGGTCCGCACAGCCGGGGGCGCCACGTCGCGACCGCGTGGTCCAGCGGGGGCGGCGTGGTGAACAGCGGCATGGCATCGAGCGAGCCGATGGACGGCCGGTGCGCAGGCACACCGGCCTCCTGCAGCGCGCCCACGATCCGCTCGTAGTCTTCGGCGGGGCAACCGCCGGACGGCACCAGCGTGGGCCTGTAGCTGAACCAGCCGCCCATGGTGACCTCGTCCCGCACCCGGGGCGGCTGCACGCCGGGGATGCCGGTCAGCCGGGTACTCAGCCGGGTCAGGAGCCGCCGGCGTCGCGCGACCCGCTCGACCAGGTGCCCGGCCTCGGACCAGGCGATCACGGCGGCCAAGGGGTGGAGCCGGTATTTCAGCCCCAGACCCGTGTCAGCGAACGCCCGCAGCCGCGGATCAGTGATCTGCTTCTCGGAGCGGCCACGGTAGTGGCCTGCCAAGCACGCGCGCTCGAAGATGGCGCGGTCCTTGGTGGCGAGAAAGCCGCCTTCCCCCGCCACCAGCGTTTTCGCCGCCTGCATGCTCCACACCGCGACGTCCCCCACGGTCCCGACCGGGCGTCCGCGGTACGTGGAGAGGTAGGCGTGCGAGCAGTCCTCGATGAGGCGCAGCCCGTGGGTACGGCAGATCTCGGCGATCTCGTCCAGTTCGACCGGGTGCCCCAGGTTGTGGGTGACGACGACGCAGCGTGTGCGCTCGGTGATCGCCGCCCTCAGCGCCGCGGGAGAGATGTTCCCGTTGTCGGGGTCGACGTCCACGAGCACCGGGCTCAGGCCGCACTGCAGAGCCGGCGTCACCGACGCGTGGAACGTGGTGACGGGGGCGATGACCTCGGAACCCGTGGGCAGGTCAAGTGCCAGATAGGCGGAGTGGAGCGCTGCGGTACCCGAACTGCAGGTGAGAACGTTCTGAATGCCGAGCAGTTCTTCCAGTCGGTGTTCCAGCCGCTCGATGATTCCTGAGCCGTCACCGATCGACAGCGGGTTGCCCTGCCGCAGGTATCGCGCGACTTCCTCGACCGTGTCCGCGCTGATTCCTGCCTTGCCCGGCAGAAGGTGCTCGCCGGCCTCGGACTTTTCTTGCGTGGCTATTCGCGATACGTCGACCACAGGATTTCCCTCCCAGTACGGTCGGCGCGAGCAAGATCGGTGCGAGTGACAATGTCCCCCGATGCCGTGACGGGCGGTATCGGGGGCCCAATACCACATCCGTCACGGAGCAACTTCCCCACGCCCCAAGCCAGTTCGGGAAATGATCTTAGACGCGGAGGTCATTTTCGGTCAACTACTCGGAGTGATGTGGTGGTACTCGGCGTGAACTAGGGGCAGGGTTGCTCATGCCGCCAACGCCGACGGCCGGTACCGCTGGTTCGCGGTACCGGCCGTCGGTGGTGGCTTCCCGGGGGCCTAGGGGCAGGGCCTGACCGAGAGGTCGTGCGCCTTGGCCAGGTCCGCCTTGACGTCACGTACCGAGAGAGTGCGCTCCATGCGCGGGGAGTAGAGCAGGGAGCTGATGATCGCCGCCGACGAGGACGCCTTCTTGAAGGCGTCCGCCACGTGGTCCGCGTTGCCGGCTCCGCCCGACGCGATCACAGGGAGGTTCACCGTGTTCGCGATGGTGCCGGTGATGTGCAGCTCGTAGCCCTCGTGCGTACCGTCCTGGTCGATGGAGTTGACCACGATCTCGCCGGCGCCCAGCTCTTCGCCGCGCCGGGCCCATTCCACCGCGTCCAGGCCGGTGGCGACTCGGGCGCCGTCGATGAACACCTCGTAGCCGCTGGGAATCTTCGGAGTCACCGGTACTCGCTTGACCTGCATCGACTGCACCATGCACTGGCGGCCGAATTCCTTCGACCCCTGAGCGATGATCTCCGGGTCGCGCACAGCCATCGAGTCCAGGGAGATTTTCTCGGCGCCCGCGTCGAGCACGGCGTGCATGTCTTCGAGGGAGCGGATCCCGCCGCCGACCGTCAGAGGCACGAAGACCTGGCGGGCCACCGCTTCGATGGTGCGGAGGTCGGCCTGACGACGCTGTGCACTCGCCAGGATGTCGTAGAAGATGACCTCGTCGACGCCGTCGGCGTAGACCGCGGCCGCGATCTCGGCGGCGTCACCGACGTCGATGTTGTCCTGGAATCGGCGCGCCTTCGTGACGCGGCCCTCGACGATGTCGAAGCAGGCGATCAGCCTCGCAGTGAGCACAGTTCCTCCTGCGGAAGCTTGGTGAAACGCTCGAGCAGATCCAGGCCGAGGGGGCCCGATTTCTCTGTGTGGAACTGAGTGGCCATGATGTTCCCCCTGGCCACCGCCGAAACGAACCTCACTCCGTACTCGGTCGTCGCGGCGATGTCGGACTCTTCCGCCGGGTCCGCGTAGTAGGAGTTGACGAAGTAGAAGTGGCCGTCCTCGGGCAGTTCGGCGACGAAGGAGTGCCCGGACTCGCGCCGTACCTGATTCCAGCCCATTTGCGGAACACGAACCGATTCCGGGGTGAACGGCCGTACGGTACCCGGCAGCCAGCCGAGGCACTTGGCGTCTTGTTCCGCACTCGTCTCGAAAAGCACCTGCAGTCCTACGCAGATGCCGAGGAACGGCATGTCCCCTTCGATTACCCTGTCGTGCAGTGCGGACGGCCACCCGGCGCTGTTCAGGTAATCCATGGTCGTGCCCGCGGAACCCACGCCGGGGAGAATGATCCGGTCGACTTCGCCGAGTTCCTCGGATGTCGTCATCAGGCGATTCGGTACGCCAAGGAAATTGAGCGCATACTGCACGCTCTGGGAGTTCCCGGTCTGATAGTCGATCACACCGACGACCGGCCGGTCACGGTAACTCATGAGCGCCTCAATCTATGGTCGTCACGGCGGCGACCAGGTTGGGGTGATGTGCGGCTGTGCTCTCTCGGAGTGCGAGCACAGGTCCATGGTAGCGGCTGCCCAGTAACCGGGCCTTGGAGTCTCACAGGGGGAGACCGGCTGGTCCCGAGGGTCTGGGCGGAGCGGCCGGACGGGAACCGGCCCGCCGGGACGGCCCGCGCCCTTAGCATGCGTCGCATGAAAAGCACGATAAAGCGTTCGCTGACGCCTGCCGATGTCGAGCAGCGAATACGTGAAGCAACAGGAATCGACTGGCGAGTGGAATGCGAATTGACCGATGGCTGGTTCAACTCCGCTTACCGCGTGACGGCGGACCACGGTATGTCCGCCGTGGTCAAGCTCGGGCCGGCCCCGGATGCTCCTGTCCTGAAGTACGAGCGAGGCATCATGGGTACCGAAGCAGATTTCTATCGGCGTGTGACGGCTCACCGGAAAGTGCCGATCCCGGAACTGCTGCACGCCGAGTCGGACTTCCTGCTGATTTCTGTGTTGCCGGGGGAGCCGTGGAACAAAGCGGCTGCCCGGCTGCCGCGAGAGGCACGGGAAAAGCTTCTTCGCCGGGTAGGAGAAATCGTCGCCGACCTCCATGCGATCCGCGAGGGCGCCGGCCTCTTCGGCTGCCCGGCACCGGAGGCCGGGCTGCTCGCCGACGACTGGCCCACCGCCTTCACGGCGATGGTGGAAGCGATCCTGGAGGATGCCGAGCGGTGGAGGTCTCCGCTCGGCGTCAGCACGGACGAGGTGCGGGCGCGGGTGGAAGCGGGAGCGGACGCGCTGGAAGAGGTGCGTCAGCCGAGCCTCGTGCACTTCGATCTGTGGCCGGGAAACATCTTCGTGGACGGCGTTTCCGTGCCGGGTGATCCGCCGCGGGTGAGCGGGATCATCGATCACGAGAGGGCGTTCTGGGGGGACCCGGTCGCCGAGCTGGTGTCTCTGGAGATATGCGGTGACGTCGGGCCCGGCAGTGACTTCCTTGCCGGGTACCTGGACGGTGGGGGCGAGTTGGAATACACGCCGGCAGCCCTGCGTCGGCTGGCGCTCTACCGGCTGTACTTCTCTTTGATACTGGTCGTGGAGTGCGGTCCGCGCGGGTACCGGGGCGACTACGTGGCGCGGTGCAGCGCCAGGCTCGACGCGGCGGTCGACGCGCTGCGTGCGCTCGACGGGCACTAGTGCCCCAACAGGCAACGTTCGCCCCGTCGCGACGCCCGGCACGCACTCTCGCCGCACCGGGCACAAACCCAAGTACGTCCAGTACGAGGG
>NZ_JBHWHV010000056.1:0-66139 GCF_042732375.1 Streptomyces sp. NPDC059785 | reverse complement strand
TACCGCTTCGTGTACTTACTTCCCACCTGGTGCTACTTCCTCTGGGATCACTCAGATCCCAGTCTCCAGGTGTCCGCGATCACGGGGAAGCTCCACATGCGGGAATCATTGCCCATGGCACTGACACTGCCGACCGCAGCACTCTCCCTCCAGACGAGCTACGCCCGATATGAAGGTGCATCTGCTGACCGACGACCTGGCCGCCCGCCGGCCGCGAACCTTGCCGGGCCAGCGGGGCGACAGCCCCATGCTTCTGCCGATCTTGGAGGCACTGGGCATGCGCCGCCGCGGACCGGCCGCCCCCGCTGCCGCCCGGACCGGGTGCGCGGCGACAAGACATACGCCATCCCGGACGGCTCCCAGTGCTGGACCGGGTCGCACTGGCGGGCATCGCTTACGTCCTGCTCAAGGGCGTGGCCTGGCGTAGGACCTCTTATGCCAGTTGCCGCTTTCCTTGCCCGGATCCAGCCCGGTCGTCTCCTTGGGCGCGTTGACCGAGGCGTGCACGGTCTGGGTGTCCATCACGATCGCGGACGGATCCTCGCTCCGGCCACGTCCCTCGCGCACCTGCCAGTGCAGCAGGTCGTGGATCACCTGGTCGGTATCGTCGTCGCGCCACTTGCCGAAGTAGTAGTACACCGCGGTGTACGGCGGGAAGTCGTGCGGCAGGTAGCGCCACCGGCAGCCCACCCGGGCCTGGTACAGGATCGCGTTGACGATCTCCCGCATCTCGTACCGGCCTTCATGACCGCTGACCGAGCGGTGCTGTCCCTTCCAGGACGTGATGGCCGACCGGAGCAGCTCCTACGCCCCGTCCGACAGATCACTCGGATACGGCTGCCGCTCGGTCACGCCTCCAGCACACCGCAGGACCGGTCTACCGCAACCCGCCGACCCGGATATCCGGACAACCGGCCACGGCGACTCGCAGAACACCCACTCAGAGGTCGAAGAACTGGGTGATGAGATCTGCTGTGTCGATCTGGTGGCTGGTCTTGCCCATGAGTGCCGGGGCGGAGGAGGCGGCGGCGGGGACGGTGTGGCCGCCGCGGTGGATGGTGTAAAGGACCACCGGGGGGACACCTTCTGCCTCGTACGCTGTGCGTTCGACTTCGGTGGGGTCGGCCGTGGTCTTCTTCGGCAGGCGGGTGGTCGTGGGTTCGGTGGTGATCCCGTTGCGCTCGGCGAAGTAGCGAGCCGTGCGGGTGGCCGGCCAGGTCGGGCCGCCTGCTTTGAAGAGGGTGCGCAGGGCCCAGTTCATGGTGCCGCCCTGGTAGGAGACGATGGGGTCCTTGGTGCCGTGGATCAACAAGACCGGCAAGGACGCCCGGGGTGCCTGACCGGCGAGGAAGTTCTCCGGTGCGGGCATGGTGGCGGCGATCACGGTCGCACCCGCCAGCAGGTCGGGAATCTCATGGGCGAGGCGGATGGCCATCTGGCCGCCGTTGGAGTAGCCGACGGCGTAGACACGGTTGGGGTCGATGCGCCGGTCCGAGGCGAATGTCGCGATGACCGCGCGGGTGAAGCCGACGTCGTCGATGTCGGCTCGGCGGGCCGGAAAGCGGCTTTCGCGGCGGGCGTCGTTCCAGTTGCCGCGGAAGCCGTCGAGGTAGGCGACCAGCGCACCGCGGGCGGCGAGCGCGTCGAAGACGCCGCCGGTGAAGGCGCGGTGTTTGTCGCCGCTCTGGCCGGATCCGTGGAATACCAGAATCAGTGGCTTGGCATCGCCCGGCGCTGTGGTGCCGACAAGAGTGAAGGTGCGGGTGGCCCCGGCGACGGTGACACTGCCGCGGGTGGCTTCGAGAGGGCTGGACATGGTGTTTCCTCAGTCAGGCGAAGAAGTCGATCAAGGTGTGCGCCATCCATTCGGGCGCTTCCTCGGGCAGGAAATGCGCCGCACCTGGTGCGACGGCGCCGCTGGTGTTCGAGGCGACCTGCCGCACCGCCCGCTCGACGCCATCACGCATGCCGTGCTCGCCCCCGATGGCCAGCACCGGAATATCCAGCGGCCCCTCGGCGGCCAGCGCGGCCACCTGGTCTCCTGACTCTCCCGCGCGGTAGAACTCGAAGCTCGCGTGCAAGGCGGCGGGGTCGCGCAGGGCATCGACGTAGACGTCGACCGCGGCTTGGGGGATGGCCTCGGGCGATGCGGCTTTGGTGGCGAACTGGTAGCCGAAGTAGATTTCCTCGCGGCCGGACACCATGCGCTCGTTGATCTCGGCCAGACGGTTGAAGACGAAGTGCCAGGCCAACTCGTTGACCTCGGGCGGCATGAGCAGCGGGGGCATCGGGGTGAAGCCGGCGAGGACGGCTTCGGCCAGCACGAGCTTGGCCACCCGGTCGCGATGGCGGGCGGCGAGTACGTAGCCGACCATCATCCCCATGTCGTAGCCCGCAACGTGGAAATTGCCGTGGCCCAGGGAGGTCATCAGGCCGGCCATTTCGTCGGCCAGGGTGACTGCGTCGTACCCGCTGGCAGGCTTGCTGCTGGCGCCCATGCCGCGCATGTCGGCGGCCACGACCGTGAAGTGCTCGGCGAGAGCGGGCATCACCAGCCGCCAGCCGTACCAGAACTGCGGCCACGCCGGCAGCAGCAGCAGCGCCGGGCCGGTCCCGCCGACCACGGCGTGCAGTTCGACGCCGTTGACGTCAACGGTGCGGCTGGTGAAGGTGTCGCCGAATCCGGTGGGAAGGTGCGGGACGGCGTCCACTGTGAAAGGCATCGGTGTCTCCTCGTTGCCTGACCCAAACCGTAAGTGGATGAGTCATCCGCTTCAACGTAACACAAGCGGATATCCCATCCGGTTATGGTGTGGGTATGAGCACGCCACCGTTGCGCAAGGACGCCGCCCAGAACAGGCACCGCATCATCGAGATCGCCCGGCGATACGTCGATGACGGCAGACTCCTGCAACTCAACGACGTGGCGCGGACCGCATCCATCGGCGTGGCCACGGTCTACCGGCACTTTCCGACGCCGGAAGCACTGCTGGAGACCGTCGCGCTGCCTGCCATCGAGAAGCTGCTGCGGCGAGCCGAGCACGCATTGGCCGAGGATGACCCCTGGACGGCGTTGCGTGATTTCCTCGCCGCAGCGATCGAAGTCCTGCTGACCGACCCGGCGGTCCCTCCGGTGTTCGCCGCAGCCACTGACACCCTGGAGCGCACCGGCGACCTCAAACGAAGGCTCGCCACAGTCTTCGCTGAGCTGCTGGCACGCGCGCACGCGGCGGGAGTCATCGATTCCGGCGTCACCGAGTCGGACATGACCCCTCTGATGTGCGGCATCGCCTACGCCGCGAACATCCGAAGTGCCCTCGACCCGACCGAACGAGCCGCGCTCGGCCTGCGCTACCTCGACCTGCTCCTCACCGGCCTGCACCGCCCCTGATCACGACAACTCCCGGTATGGGGCAGCACGCCAAAGGGTCGGTCCCGGCAGCTGCGGACAGGTGCTGCGGACCTTTCTGATCACGGTGGGGTGTCGGCGTACGCGTGCCCATGGTGATGGCAGAGGCGGGCGTGGTGCTGGTGGCGGTGCCAGGCGGACCACCACAGCAGGTGCCCGGAATCTTGTCGGGCCGGTGGAAGGATCAGGCGGTGGCAGGCGGAGGAGTTCAAGGGCCCTGGTACGGCGGCACGCTGATCATCGTTCGGTAGGCGGCGGTGTCCTGCGGTTCGCCCACGCGCTGTCCGTCGGCCTCCACCCAGGCGTGGGCGGTGAACGGCGGAGTGCGGACGCCGGAGCACCAGGTGGGCCAGGTGCCGTCGATCCGGCACAGCAGGGCGGTGGCCAGCGACCGCTGGAGGCAGTAGCGGCCGGCGCACAGGGTGCTGGCGGCCGTGACATCCTGCCGGGCGCGCAGGGCCTGGACGTAGTCGGCCGGGGCGGCGCCGTGGCGGGCCAGGTGCAGGGCGGTGCGGATGCGGCGCGGTGGCAGGCGGGCCAGGAGCCGGGCGGCGGTGACGGCGGCGTGGACGGCCAGGCGGCGGCCCAGCGGCGGCCGGGTGCCGGCGGTGTTCAGAATCTGGCTCACGGGTGGGTCACCAGCCTGGCCCGGGTGAGCCGGTCGACCAGGGCGGCGACGTCGGCGGCGGCCCGCTCCGCGGTGACGGGACAGGCGTCGGCGAGGCGGTCGGCGGCCTGGCCGGGGGTGGCGCCGTCCAGCAGGGTCTGGACGATGAGGGCGCCGGTGGAGTTGAGCTGCCAGTAGCGCCCGCGGCGCTCGTCGAGCAGCACCATGCCCTCCTCCGTCGGGCAGGCGGTGACATCGGCGCGCAGTCGGCTCACCGGGATGCTCCTGTCGTGTCGGGCGGCTGTGCGAGAGCGTTGTCGTGGGGATGGGGTGCGGGCCGGTCCAGCCAGGCGGGCACCGGGTGGGTCTCCAGGTCGCGCAGCCATGCCTCGGCTCCGAGTGTGGCCTCCAGTTGGGGTACGCCGCCGCGCAGCAGGCCGGGAGAGAGCAGGGCGTGGCGCAGCAGGTCTACGTCGGCGATCCCGGCTGCCGCCAGGCGGGAGTCGGCGGCCCAGGCGGCCAGGGTGGGCCGGTGCAGGCGCAGTCCCTCGTGGCATTCGGCTGAGCAGTGGTCCTTGGTGGTGCGGTGCAGGAGGGGGGCGGGCACCAGGCCTTCCATCGCGGCGGCCAGCAGCGGTTTGTAGGACCAGGGGCTGGTGGCGTCGTGCGGGCGGACCGTCAGGCAGGCGTCGATGACGGTGTCGTCGCAGAACGGGCTGTGGGCGGGCAGCCCGGCAGCGGAGGTTTCGTCCATCAGGTGGGCGGCGATGCGTCCGGCCTCCTGGGCCTGGTGGATCCAGGCGTGCCGGCCTCGTTCGGCGGCCAGCGGTTCGGCGTCGCGAGCGGCGGCGTGCAGCAGCTCGCCGACCAGGCCGACGGCGTACTCGCTCGCCCACGGCGGCAGCACACAGGGTCTGCCCCACCCCGTGGTCAGGGATCTTCGGGGGTCGGCCGGGTCCGGGCGCAGTCGCCGGGGCGCGGCGAGACGGTTCAGCCAGGACGGGTAGGAGCGGCCGTCGAGCACCATTGCCACGTTCGCGGCCAGGGGCCAGCGGCGCCGGGATCGCAGGCCGGCGGCGTGCCGCAGGGCGGTCAGGGGCGAGCGGCGCAGCAGTGCGTGCACGTAGGCGTCCGGCGGCAGGAGCGCGTGATCGCCGCCGTGCCCGGTCAGCCGGCACACGGCGCCGCGGGCCAGCATCTGCCCGGCGAGGTGATGCTGCCGGGCCCGGTCGCGCACGGGAAACGGCCCGTCGCCGGGTTCACGACGGTCATCCAACCCGGCGTAGTGAGCAGGCAGGCCGGCACCGGAATACACCAGGTGGTCAAGGAGCGGCAGGTGTCCGGCGGCCCGGGCGGCGTAGACGTGGTCCTGGTTACCGGGCGCCTTCCAGTGGAAGGTGGCGGTGACCAGGCGGGCGCCGGCCTCTGCCGCCAGGAAGCACAGCGAGGTGGAGTCCATGCCGCCGGAGAGGTCGGCACCCAGCACCTCGCCCGGCCGCACCCGTACCCCCACCGCCTTCCGTAGGGCCAGCCGCACGGCGGGCGCGGCTTCGGCCAGCGGCAGCCCGCCCTCGGGCGGCTGCCACCACCGGATGAGGGACGCCCGGCCAGCCGCATTCACCCGCACCGCCCGCCCCGCCGGCACCTGCCGGACGCCGCGCCACATGCCGCCCCCGGCCAGCGGGAACGGGACGGTGAAGCCGGCCAGGCGCACGGCCACTTGCGCGGTGTCCAGGCGTGCACCGGTCAGCCAGGCCAGCGTCCGGGCGCGGTCGGCGCACAGCGTGCCACCCCCGGCCGTCGCCGTGTACACCGCCCGCTGCCCGAAGGCCGGACCACGCACGTGCGTGTGGCCGCCGACCGAGGCGAGGACGTGGAAGCTGCCGGCCGCACCGGCCAGCACCGCCTCGACATCCGCGAGGCCGCGGATGCGCCCGGCCCTGCGGGCCAGGTCACCGGCGGTCAAGGAGCACGTCCCGGCCACCGCCAGACGCACGTGTCCGGCCGAGACGGCCACGAGCTCACCAGCCTCCCAGGCGCCGGCCAGCCACGGCCGCCCGGAAGCGTGCGGCACCACCCGCAAAGCCGGGCCGGCGCCCCGGCGCAGCCGCCGTATCACCTCGGTATCCAGCTCGTGGTCGGGAAGGACGACGAACCAACAGACAGCCACAGCGCCCACGAGCCTCTCCGGTGCGATGGGAACGGGCGCTCGTGCCGGCAACCGTGCCGGACGCGAGCCGACGGACATGGCCGGGTGCCGGTGCTCCCCTGCTCGCAGGGGCGGACAGCCGGCACCCGGTGGTGTGCCGATCAGAAGAGCGGTTCTCACTCCCCGGAATGCACGTCGATGACGCCCTCGGGGGCCTCTCCTTGCAGGCCTTGGGTGAGCTGGGCGTAGTCACCGGCTTCGACGAGCAGCGGAGGCTCGTAGACATCGTCCGTCTCGACGGTCAGTGTCTCGTTCATCGTTGATCACCTCCCTCACGGATCGGCGTGTACCGAGACGGCAGACGAAACCGCCTCTCCATCGAGCAGTAAGGCACGAATCTGCCTATATCGCACCAAGATCTCCCGTAATCTCCTCGGCAGGAGAGGCAGACGAGTGAACGAGGCGGATTTGGCAGACCAGGTGGATCTGGCGGTCAGGGCGCGTGTGCCCCCGGGCCGCGGTTCCCCGAGGTGGTCGGAGCAGGAGGGGGGAAGTCCCGCTGTGGCTGTGGGCTGAGCAGGCTGAGAACATGGCGCGGGTACCGGGGATCGGCGTCGAGCTGCCGCTGGGAATGAAGCTGCCAGGGATCGGGCTGCGGAGGTGAAGCCGAGCAGGGCCTGTGCGACCGCCAGGCAGATGAGTTCAGAGTCCGTCAGCCGTGGCGGCCTGCCCATCCACCGGTCGGTCCGCTGCTCGTCATCGATCTTCACATACAGCGCGGTCAGCAAGGTGTCCAAGCTCTCGTTCGCCACACAACGATCTTGGCCATCCTCTTCTCGCTCCTGAACGTCAGCCGAGGTTGGATTCCCGGGCGGGGAAGAAGTCGGCGCTCTGGACGTACTCCATGGCCTTGGTGAACTCCGGGTCGCCGAGGCGGCGTTCCATTTCCTGCGGGCTCAGATCCTCCACACGGGTCTGGATCCAGTACAGGTTGCCCAGCGGATCGCGTACCCGCCCGACCCGGTCTCCGAAGAACAGGTGGGTGACCTCGGTGACCGAGGTACCGCCGGCCGCAACGGCCTGTTGGTGCACGGCGTCGGCGTCCTCGACGTAAAGGCGGAGGAAGCCAGGGGTCGGCGGCCACTCCGGCCGCGCGTCGAACATCATCACCACTGAGTCGCCGATCCGTACCTCCGCATGCTCAATGGCCCCGTCCTTGCCCGCAAGGCACGCGAGCTCCTCCGCGCCGAAGGCCCTTTTCATGTAGTCGATGAGCTGCACCGTGTCGCGCGAGATGATCCATGGCGTCACGGTGCTGTAGCCCTGGGGAACCGGCTTGACGGACATCTGACTGCCTCCTGGGGTGCGTGCGAGTGCCTCAACGCGGAGATGACGCTAACTCCCATCTAGGTCAGTCCCGGTCCTGAATGCCACTTCGCAGGCCGTCCCGCCTGGCCACGCCTCCGCTGCGGGACCGGGAAGCCATCAACGAGGCGGCCGGTAGGGACCCGCGGGACGAGCCCGCCAGACATAGGGCTCATTCGTCTGGTCGGCCGGCCCCTCCAGCCGCTCAGCGAGGAAACGCCGCCGCCACTTGCGGACGGTGTCCGCGGTGACCCGCAACTGGCGGGCCACCGCGACGATCGGCGGCACCTCAGGTCCCTCACACGCCGGCACGATCCGCGCCCGCAGGGCCAGCGCCTGGGCCGAGGCCGCCCGACGCGTCCACACTCACCGGGCACACCGACACCGTGTTCTCGGCGACGTTCAGCCCGGACGGACACACCCTCGCCACCGCCGGCGGCGACGGAACCGTACGCCTGTGGAACGTCGTCTTTCCCCCCGCCACAGCCATCTGCGACATCTGCCGAGCCATCGGACGCGACCTCACCCCAAGCGAACGCTCAACACACCTACCGGGACAGCCACCACATACCACATGCCCGCGCGAACTCGGCGGATGAAGCTTTCCAGCAGAAACCGCGGGCCCTCCCCGCTCGGTGTCGCTGCGGACAGCCCGGCAGGGTCGGGGACGATGATGCGGTGCCGGCGGCATGGGCGGCGACTGTCACTCGTTGACAATGCGGAGTCCGCGTTTGCTCACCTGGAACGGGGAACGTCGGAGAGCTACACCCCTCGGTATTGTCCTGGCGAATCGCGCACTCGTAGCGTCGGTGCCGGGCCTGAGTCCATGGCCGTTCCGCGGGTGAGAAGGAGAGAGCTGACATCGTGATGAGACTCCTGCACAGACTCGTGCTCACGACCGGCGCGATGTGCGCCGCCTTCGCCTTGGCCGTCGTGCCGGCGTCGGCCAATCCTTCGACGACCTGGACAGCGACCCCCAACCCGGCCAACATCTCCGCGGTGGTCAGCGGTTACACGACGTTGACCGCCGGAACCCCGCTGGTCTGTACGCAATCCACCATGCAGGGCTCGATGTACAGCGCCGTCGGAAACCCGGCGACAGTGGCGACGTTCAACGGACTGTCCTTCGGCACCAGCGTGTCGCCGTGCCAGACTGCCCTGGGCATCGCAACCTTCGTTCCCAGCGCTCCGTGGCACTTTGTCGCGGTGGACTACAACCCGGCCACAGGAGTCGCCTCCGGCTACCTCGCAGACGTGTACCTGCGCATATCGGAGGGAATCTCCTGCGTCTTCACGACGGCGGGGAAGGCGTCTGCCACCTACCGCAATTCCACCGGCGTACTGTCCGTCAACAGTGTGCCCGGCGAACTCGCAGTGACCAGTGTCACCAGCGGCTGCGGGACGACCGTCACCACCGCTACTCTCCCCACCTTCCGCGGGAACTACATCATCAGAATTTCCGGGACCACCACGGCTCCAACCCTGGTCGGCTCCAATCCCTGAGCCGGCCGGTGAATTCTCTTGACTGGCGGCGCCCGTACGCCGACCGGAGCCACGACTGCGCCACGTACCTTCCCCGCCCGCGAACCTCAACCTGAGACCACCAGTCACACGGTGCCGGCCTGCTGAGGGGTGAGGCGCGCAGGAGTGAGGTGCGCAGCGAGGAACGCACGCTCCGCCTCGTTGCCGGTGGGCAGTCTCCGTGGGCCACGGCGCCTGGTGCTCCCGGCGAGGGGCCGCACCCGCAAGTGGTACCGGACGGGCGGCGAGTCGAGCGTGCGAGGCTTTCCGCGAACTGCGTACCTGGCGTAGAACTGCGTACCTGGCGTACGACCCGTGCATGCCTGCTGCCGCGGGTAAATGTGCAAGGCCGCCCCGTCCGACGCTGGCGCGCCGGTGCGGGGCCGTCACGCGTATCCGCGAGGGTCGGATGCAGTAACGCGCTGCCGTGTCCATCGCCCGTACTCGCGTCAGGTCACGGTCCGCGGCTGCTCGTGGTGCGGTCGGCAAATCGGGCCGCGCAGACGGCTGTTCGGCCGGCCGCCTCCTTGAGCCGCAGTCCGGGAGGCGTGCGGGAGCTTCCGCCGGTGGGCCGGGCAAGCGCGGTGACCTGCGAGAGCCAGAAGCATCGTGTCACCGTGCGGGTCCTGGTCGTCCAGGGTCTGCTGGGGGTGCGGCTGGGGTCGGGGTGGGTGGTGTGGTCGGCTTCGCTTGCGGCGAGGAGGGCGAGCAGGCGGGCCACGGGCAGGACGGATTCGGCCGGGTGGCGCAGCACCCTGTCGGGGGCGAGCTGGTAGATGTTGCTGCGTCCTTCGCGGGTGCGGGAGAGGTAACCCTCCTGCTCCAGGTCGGTGATGATGTTGTGGACGGCGCGTTCGGTGAGCCGGCAGTGCGCGGCGAGGTCGCGGATCCGGGCGTGCGGGTCGTCGGCGATGGCGGCCGGCACGCGTGCGTGATGGGTGAGGAACGTCCATCCGGTGGGGGAGGGCGACGTCTTCGCCCCACCGGGCCTCACACGAGATGTCCTGAGCGGCTGCGCACGCGGCACGGACCGCACTCAGCGGACAGCGCGGGCGAATTCGGCACGGACGGCAGGGTCGCGCCAACTGCCCGGCGGGTAACTGCCTCGCGCGGTCAGCGCGTTCAGCCACCGGGGCCGCCGGTCCCGGGGCGCCCGGCCCCGTTCACGAGAGGGCCCGGGCGCCCGTGCCCCGACCTGCGTCGCGATGGTCCCCGGGGGTGGTCAACGACCACAACGTTGCCCGACCACCCGGTGAACGTGTCTGGTCGCAGCACTAGGGTCATGGGCATGACCTCGATCACCGAAGGCGGCGAGTCGGCCGATGTCACCGTGGCCTATTGCGATCCCGAGTCGCTGCGGACGGCGAAACCCGCCCAGGCCCGCAAGGCGGTACGGGAGCTGGTGACAGTTGTCGACGACGGCACCGCGCTGACACTGGCGGCCCGCTACGCGCCGGTCGCGGACCTCGCCCTCGACACGCTGCTGCGCCTGTGGCCGACGGCCGCCGACCCGGACGGCTTCGCCGCGGTCCTGCTGGCGCCGGCCTTCCGCCGTGCGGGCCGTACGGAGTTGACCCTGCGGCGGGTGACCTCGCTGGCGGGCCTGCGGCACCTGACCATGCTGCGCACGCTGACGGTGGAGCGCTCCAAGGAGATCACCGACCTCGCGGAGGTCGGCGCGCTCACGGAGCTGCGGCACCTCGATCTGAACGGCTGCGCGGGCGTCGAGGACCTGACTCCGCTCAGCGGTCTCGGCCAGCTCACCCGGCTCGGCCTGCACCGCTGCCGGCCGGTGTCGGACGTCAGGCCGCTGCTGGCCCTCAGCCGCCTGCGCGACCTCGACCTGAGCATCACCAGGGTCACCTCGGTGTCCGGTTTCGCGGCGGCGTTCCCCCAGCTGGAGCGTCTGAAGCTGCGCGGCTGCCGGTCCTTTGCGTCACCGGCGCAGCTCTCCGGCCTGACCCGGCTCACCCACCTCGATCTCGGCTGGACCGCCGTCCGCGACCTGACCGGCCTGGCGAACGTCCCCGCACTCGCCTTTCTGAGTCTGGCGAGCTGCAAGCGGCTTCGCGACCTGACCGGCGTCGCCGCGGCGCCGAACCTCCGCGAGCTGGTCATCGAGGACTGCCCCCGGCTGCGGTCCTGCCGCGGCTTCGGCCACCACCCCCGCCTGACGACGCTGGCAATCAAGGGCTGTCCGGACCTGCGCGACCTGCGCGGAGTCTCCGCGCTGACGCACCTGACCGAGCTGCGGGTCGTGGACGGCGAGCGCTTCGCCTCCGTCGCGGGGATCGGGCCGCTGCCCGCCCTGGAGAAGATCACCTTCGAGAACTGTCCCGTGCTGGCGGACTTCGCAGACCTGGCCGGACTCACCGCTCTGCGCCGACTCCAGCTGGTCGGGCTTGACCTGATCCGGGACCTCTCCCCGTTCGCACCCCTTCCCGGCCTCCGCGGACTCGGCCTCGACCGGTGTCCCGGGCTGCTGGACCTCACCGGCCTCGGCTCCCATGACGCGCTGGAGGAGCTGTCCGTCAGCGACACCGGCAGCCTGAGCGCCCCTGGTGACCTGGGCGAGCTGCCGGCGCTGCGCGAGCTGGAGTTGCGCGCGCTCCCCGCGCTCACCGGTCTCGGCCGCCTCGACGGCCTGACCGCCCTCGCCAAGGTCGTCGTGCGGGACTGCCGCGCGCTCACGGACATCGGCGGGCTGGCCGGCACCCCGGTCACCGACCTGACGTTCGCGAGGGTCACGGGCCTCGACTCACTCGACGTCCTGGAGGAGTGCCCCGGCCTGCGGGCACTGAGCGTGGACCGGATACCGCTGCTGACCGGCCTCCCCGCCTTACGCTTCCTGACCCGGCTGTATCTCTCCGGCCTGCCCTGGAGCGACCTGTCGCCTCTGGCCGGCCTCACGTCCCTGCAATCGCTGCGCATGGGGTCCCTGGACGAGCTGACGGACATCAGCACCCTGGCCGGCCTGCCCGACCTCAGCGAACTCCTCTTCGGCAGCCATGACGCCCTCACCGAACTCGGCCCGCTGCTCGCCATGAAATCGCTGCGCCGGCTCAACAAGTCGCTACAGATGAACGGGCAGATCCTGGACGGCCGACGCGACCCCGTCCTGGCCGAACTCAAGGAACGCGGGCTCGCGATCGACCAGCGCTGACCGTCACCGGCACCTCGGCCGCCGGGTGGGTCGCGCCTGTCTAGTCTGTGACCACGTACGTTCGCCGGATCGCTCGTGGCGAGGGCATGTCTGTCGGCGCTTCCCGTGCCACGATGTCGGGACGCAGCTGCGGGATGCTTTCGTGGGTCTTCAGCTGTCCGCCTGTCGGGAGCGAAGTGCGCCGGCCGCATCTGTCAGGTGAGGCCGCCCTGGCAGATGATCTCCGCACCGGAATGCTCGGTGAGCCAGACTGCCAACGTTTCGGAGGCGCGGTCGGGCGGCACGTCCACGACTCGGCCGGCTCCGATGTCGACCAGCACGGTGCCGTGGGTACAGCCCTTGCGGGAGGCGAATTCGCCCACCGCCCAGCACCCGCGGGGATGTTCTTTTCAGCTCCACGAAACCCTGTGCGCGTACATCCAGCTCCCGCACCTGCGGGGATGGTCCCATCGTGCGCGCGGCGATCGGCGCGATCGCGCCCCATGAAGTGGTGTGGGCGGGCAGAGTCCCGGAACGCGCGGGTGTCTGCCCGGGGCGTGCATCCGTTGGCTGTGCATGCTTCCTGAGCAAGGGCAGGCCATCGCGCGAGCCTCCTGGTGAACGGGCAGTTCGACCGGAGGAGCACACGACGGCCCTGTCCCAGTCTGAGCTGATACGTCTGCTTGAGGTGTCTACGTCGGGCGGATGGAGTTGAGGCAATCAGGGGGTGCGTGAGCGTATATCGCAGGAGCTCATCGAGGCCGAGGCCACCGACGTGATCGGTGCCGCCCCGGGCGAGCACTCCGACAAGCGCATGGCCTGGCGCAATGGCCACTGGGACCGTCTGCTGACCACCCAGGCCGGCGATCTGGACCTGCGGATCCCGAAGGTGCGGACCGGGTCGTTCTTCCCGTTGCTGATGGAGCGGCGCCGGCGGATCGACCGGGCACTGTTCTCTGTGGTCATGGAAGCGTACGTGCACGGTCTGTCCAGCTTTGCTCGGCAGCCGGCTCGCCTCCCATTCCGGCGGGGTCATCGTCCACGTCCGTACCCACACCACCACTTGAGCCCACCCGGACAGGAAAGATCCGATGGACGCATAGAGTTGCACCGCAGCACTCGCCAGCCTGCGCACCATGCGCGACGAGATGGAGCGGGCCTGCTGGGTGAAGTTCGGCGGGGTGGAGGCCGGACCGGTGGTGTGGGTGAACCAGGCATCCCCGGTATCGCCCGCGGGGACGGCCGGCAGGGCGCGCGACTCCGGCGGTGCGGCGGCCGACCGGCCGGGCCCGGGGCCAGGGTCGGCAGCAGCAGCAGCAGCAGCAGCAGGAGCAGGAGCAGCGGCGGGCTGTGAGGGGACGGCGGGCGTCACCGGCAGCTGACCGCCCCAGTCTGCGCAGGCGCAGGCTCGACGGTCGGCGAGGGCGCGGCCCGCCCGGACGGCGCCCCGATCTACGTGATCCTGGACGACCTGTCCGCCCACAAGAACGTGCGCATCCTGCGCTGGACGGCCAGGAACGAAGTCGAGCTGCGCTTCACTCCGACGAACGCGTCCTGGGCGAACCCGATCGAGGCGCACTTCGGACCGCTGCGGCAGTTCACCTTCGCCGACTCCCACCACCCCAACCGCACCGGCCCGACAGGAGAGTCGCACCGTTACCTGCGCTGGCGCAACCAGAATGCCCGCCACCCCGACGTGCTGGCCGCCCAGCGACGTGAGCGCGCCCGCGTCCGCAGTGAGAAGGGCATCCGCTGGGGTGGGCGACCACTCACCCAGGCGGCCTGAGCTTCAGGACTCCTGCTTCTCAGGCCACCACCGGTATCGAATGTCCGGCTCCCGTTCCTCGTTGCGGTGACCGTCGGTGCGCTCGGCGGCGACGAAACCGTGCCGCTCATAGAAACGGCGTGCCGGCCCGTTGACCTGGAATGTCCACAGCGCCAGACCTGCCGGTCGGCGCTGCTTCGCCACCTCCACGAGACGACCGCCAATACCCCGGCCCTGCCAGGCTGGATCGAGGTAGAGCTGATCCAGGTCCTCGCCGTCCAGCACCATCATCCCGATCACTGACCGGTCGACCGTCGCCACCCAGGTCTCCAGGCCGGGCACGACCACCTCTCGGATCCAGGACCGAACCTGGTCGTCCGTATAAGCTCGTCGCACGCTCGGAAGCGCCGCCATGAAGGAACACAGCCACACCTCGGCCACCGCCGCGGCGTCGGAGTCGACCGCACGTCGGACGGCGAAATTGTTGATCTCCACAGCGCCGCATGCTCGCAGACACACAGCATGGCCGCAACCGACTTTCCGCGACGGTCGGACCTGGGCGAAACCCGTGAACCTAATTCGTTCTCAGCAGCCCACACGGAGCGGTTGTCGCTCCAGCGGGCTGTTCGAGTACGGGGCTGCGACGCCTCCGCTGAACCGGGCGGGTCTGTAAGGCGAGCAGACCCACGGCTTGCCGGCTGTCCCCATGCCTGTCTACCGGTTGAGGCAGCCAAGATCATCAACGGCATCACGGCTTTGGCCCAGGTGTTGCTGGCCATGACGTTGATGATGCTCGCGTGGAGGCGTGAGGCTGGGGGACTGTCACCGGCGGCGGTGTGAGGCCGGTGGTAGTTGTAGTGGACGTTCCAGACCGCGATCGCCCGAGCCCGTTCTGTTTCGGAGGGCCACTGTCTGGCGTAGCGGAGTTCTTCGGCGGGGATGCGCGGGTAGCGCTCGACCTTGCCGTTGTGCCGGGGCGTGTAGGGCTTGATCCGCCGGTGGCGGGAAGCCCACGTGGACGTACCCGCCCTCGGTGCCACCGGTCTTTGCGCGCTGTGCGGCCCTGGCCTGCTCGGAGCCGCGTCCGTGGGCCCGCCACCCGCCGCCGTCGGGGATGCGCCCGACCTTCTCGACGTCCAGGTGGACCATGTGGCCCCGGTAGCGGGCCACGATCCGCTTCGGACTCCTGTTGGTCGAGCCGTCGGGATCGAGGAAGCGGCGCTGGTTGACGCCCAGGCGCGCCAGCCACCGGCTCACGGTGCGCTCGTTGATCCGCACGCCTTGGTTCGCGAGTTCGAGGGTGATTCGGCGGGCGGACCACTTGTTGTTCCGCCGCAGCCGCTCGATCCGTTCGGCGACAGCAGGCGGGATCTGGGTCGGTGAAGACCGCGGGACGCTCGGACGGTTCCGCAACTCCCTCGCCGTGTGTGTCGTAGCGGTTCTTCCACTTGGACAGGCAGGCGCGGGAGACACCGGCCTCGGCGGCGACGTGCGCGATCGGACGGGTGCGGCAGCGCTCCACGAGCCGCCGGCGTCCCTCGAAATCCGAGGGAGCGTTCGGATGAGTCACCGCAGCACCCCGGTGCTGCGGCCGGACGTGATGACGGTGAGGAGGGGGAACGCGATGAGCAGCGCAACCGCGACCAGAAGTCCACTCGCCCAGAGCGGCCCGAGGACCCCGGCTCCGGTGCTGAGCGTGGCCGCAGCGATGACGGGGCCTACGGCGGCGCCCACGTTGAGCGCCGCCGTCGCATACGAGCCGGCCATCGTGGGGGCTCCCGCGGCTTCGTAGAGGACCCGCGTGATCAGTGCGCTGCCCAGCGCGAACGACAACGCGCCCTGCACGAACACGAGGCTGAACAGGGCGGCCGGCTCGTCGGCCAGCACCGCCAGAGCCGGCCAGCCGATGAGCAGCAACGGACCGGCGACCGCGATGACCGGACCGGGACTTCGGTCGGACAGCCGTCCGGCGACGGTGACGCCCACGAAGGAACCGGCACCGAAGAGCACCAAAGCGACGGAGACCCATATTTCTCCCGGTCCGGCGCTGTCGGTCACCACGGGGGCGAGGAAGGTGAGGCTGCCAAAGGTGGCCGCGTTCACCAGCGCGCCGAGCAGCATCACCAGAACCAGCCGCGGCAGGGCAAGCTGGGCGAGCTCCGCTCGCAACGCCGGTCGGTCAGCGGCCTCATTCCCGTCACGTCCTGCGGAGATGCCTTTCAAGATGCCGAGAGCGGCAGGCAGGCAGAGAGCGGCGACGGCCCAGAAGGTGGCCCGCCAGCCGAGCGTCGTGCCGAGCACCGCCCCACCAGGGACGCCGACGATCGTGGCCACTGTCGTGCCGGACAGCAGCACGGCCAGCGCGCGTCCCTTTCTGTCAGGTGAGACCAGCCCAGCCGCAGCCGTCAGAGCGACGGCGAGGAACCCCGCGTTGGCGAGCGCGGCGACGACTCGAGTGGCGAACAGGATGGGAAAGTTCGTGGTGACGGCGCCCACGGCGTGGGCTGCCGCGAACACGAGGACGAACGCGAGAAGGACCGGGCGCCTGGGCCAGTTGCGGGCAAGCGCGGCCGCCAGCGGGGCCCCGACGATCATGCCGATCGCGAAGCCCGAGGTGAGCACGCCTGCTGTCCCGACGGTGACGTCGAGATCCGAGGCGATGTCCGGCAAGAGGCCGGCGAGCATGAACTCCGAGGTGCCCATGGCGAAGACCGCCAGGGCAAGCAGGTACAGCGGGAGAGTCATCGAGTGGCTCCGAGGTGAGGAGAGGCACGAGAAGGTCATCTCGTCACCGCGGCCAGCCCGGGGCGCACACTCGTCCCACCGCAGAAAGCGACGCGACGACTGGGCTATGAGCTCAGTGGTGCAGGGGGCTGACGGCGTGACCGAAAGCCCCCACCTTGTCTGACTCAGGACTCGACATGTCCCGCACGCTACCCGACCGATGCCCGCCAGAGCATCTTGCTTTCACGGGCATCGCCTGCGTCACCAATGTCCTGTCCCGCGACACCTAGGCGCTCTGCAACGCCTTGAACTCGTCGAAGAACGTCGGGTGGTGGGCCTTGGCGCCGCCGGCTGAGGGCTGGGCCACCAGGTTGGTGTAGAGGCTGTTGAGCAGCCAGGGCATCTTGTCCGCGGTGATGTCCTTGACCATGGCGGGCTGCTGGAGGGTGCCGTAGGTGGCGACCGCCAGCCGGCCCGTCGCGCGGAGCTGGCGCACCTGGTTGGTGAGGTAGTTCTGCCGGGTGGAGAACCAGGAGCTGTTCATCAGCAGGTCGCTCCAGCGCTGCTGGGTGACCGGGGCGGCCGCGGCGTCGCGGACCTCCTGCCACACGAGGGTGCCGGCCGGTATGCCGTAGCGGCTGGCGTAGACGGCGGGCACCTGGTCGCTCCAGTGCTCCTTCCACCAGTGCACCAGGGAGAACTCCGTGGCCAGGAAGCGCTGTTCGGCGCGCATCCGTGTCATCACGTAGTCCGTGTAGATCGCCGTGTGCTCGATGGCGGCGACATGCGGGTGGATGTCCACACCGGCGATCTCGGGCGTCGCCTTCACATAGGCCAGCCAGACGTCGGTGGCTGCGGTGCGCCAGGCGGCGTCCTCCAGACGGTTGAGGGCGCCCATGTACAGGGTCGTACGACAGCCGCTCCCGCAGCTGCTCGCGCGTTTGGCGATCACATGGGCGGCGACCGCCTGATAGAACGGGTTCAGCAGGGCGGCACGGTCCTGCTGGCGCGTCTCGATGAACGGCTCGTTGCCGATGACCAGGATGTCGACCTTGCCCAGCACCGCCGCGAGCACCTTGTCGACACGGGCCAGCTCCACGTCCATGGCAGTGCTGCCGGGCTGCGGGATCTGCTTGTCCGCGAAGGGGAACTTCAGCGACAGCACGGTGCGGTAGCCGGCCGCGGAGAACGCCAGCAGCGACTGGATCGCCGGCTGCTGGGCCGCCGCCACGGAGTCCAGCTTCGGCATTGCGACGAAGCCGCGCACCCACTTCGTGCCCAGGGTGTCGAGGACCGTGTTGGTCATGCCGCTGGGCTCTTCGTTGAAGTTGGCGCCCAGCATGCCCTTCGGGTCGGCGGCGAGCGTGGTGTCGGCTGCGGCCTCGTCCTGCCCCTGCGTGGCGGCGTTCGCCGTCAGGGCGAGCCCGCCCAGCGCCAGGGCCGAACCGCCGGCGAGTCCGAAGAGCCCGCGGCGGCTGAGCCCCCGCCGCTCGGCCTGGTGACCGCCGTTCGATTCCCCGAGGTCCTTCATGTCTGTCCCCTCCTGAGGTTCCGGGAGCATGGTGGGCGCGGCACGAGTGCCGGGTGACACGTGTGCCGGGTGATCCGGACAGTAGTGGGGCGGCGGGGGTCGTGGGTGGCATTCGTGTGTTCGGTGTCAAGTACCGTGCGTTATGCCGTGTTTGCGCCGCACCGGTGCCCGTCGGGTGCCCGTTCGGACGACCCTCACGCGGCGTCCGCAGGTGACGACCCTCACGCGGCGTCCGCAGGTATGGCCCGCCTGGCTGCCGGCGTGCGCCTGAGCGGCCCCGGGAAGGGTGTACGGCTCCTCGACCGGGATGTGCAGCCGTCCCCGAAAGATCAGCCCTGCGGCCTCGGCGAGCGCGTAGGGCACGCTCCCGCCCACGCCGGAGAGCCGCCCCCCGGAGTCCGCCGCGCCCAGGTCGGCGAGGGTGTACGACTTTCCCCGGGTTGCCGGTCAGTTCCACCCGTTCGCTCCACCGGTTCCCGGAGCACGAGCGAAGCGGGCAGGCCGAGGGGCGCGTCGGCCCGCCCGAGCCGCAGCACCCGCTCCACCCAGCCGTCGCCGCGCGCAGCGCCATCGTCCGGGAGCCGGAACGGAATCGGCGTACCGTGGCCAAGAACGCACGCGCCTTCTGCTGGCGGGAGTGCGTACGGCGCACTCCGCCTCGCCGGTCCACGAGCCTCGACCCGTATCTGGAGTACTTGCGTCGGCGCTGGGAGAAGGGGGAGTACGAGCTGAGCAGTTGACGGCCGTTGCGATCCGGTGCGCGGCCTCGACCTCGGTCGTACGCGGGGCTCCCTCTGAGGACGCAAGCCGCGGGCGTCCATCACCCCTGAGGTGTAGGCCCGTTGCCGCCTCGGGCGTGATGTGGCGGGAGCGCGGAGCCCGGAAAGTGGGTGCCGTCCGAGCAACTCACCGAAAGGACCGGCATGAATCGCATCACGAAGACCGCCGTGCTTGGTGTCACGCTCCTGCTTACCGCGGCGGCGGGTTCCGCCGCCGCGTCCGGCGACGACCGACGGGAAGCCGCCGCCCTCACCGGCACCGCGAAGCTGGACCGGGTGGCGGCCGGGAGCGACATCACGTTCTCCTTCGACGCCCACCTGGCGGCGAAGGACACCGACAACCCGCTCAAGGCGACGGGGACCTTCGAGTGGAGCCATTACCACGATGGCCACGGCGCCTGGGCGAAGGCGAAGGTCAACTGCCTGCTCACCGGTGGCAAGGTGGCCGTCGTCTCCGGTGTCATCACCGACACGGATCTTCCTGGCGCCAAGGGGAAGCAGGTCGGCCTGACCGTCCACGACCTCGGCCGCCATGACCGGCTCGGCTACAGCTGGGCCGCGACCGGCACACCCGTCGAGACCGGTGACATGCCCAAGTGTGTGAGTTCAGCGCCGTTCGAGAAGGTCAAGCAGGGTACGGGCGACTACCAGGTCGTCCCCTGGCAGCCGGATTTCTGAGCGGCCCACAGCTCGTGACACGACTGCTGCGCGGTGACCGGCACCCAGCTCGCCGCCTGGATCAAGGGCCACTGGAAGATCGAAAACCTTCTCCACCACGTCCGCGACCGCACGTTCCGCGAGGACGACTCCACAATCCATGTCGGCCACCTCCCCCGCACCATGGCCAGCCTGCGCAACCTTGCCATCGGCGTCCACCGCCAGGACGGCCACACTGATATCGCCGCCGCCCTACGCCGCACCGCCCGCGACTACCGAAGGCCTCTGGCCGCCCTCGGTCTCACCGGATGAATCCGGACAGATCTCGATCATGCAACGGGCCCTGCTCACCGACCTGGCAGTCTCACCACGAGGCACCAACTGCATGGGCGATCACGGCCCGTACCTCAAGCCGCTGCGGGAAGAGTGGCAGCAGCGATGTTGAACGGGTGGCACGGAGCCGAGAGTCTCCGTGCGGGGCCGTCGGGCAGGAAACGGCGTGCGCCCGCGGTCGCTGCCACCGTGGCCGCAGGCGCGTGCCGTGCGGTTCAGCCGCTGCCCAGTACCGCCCGGTCGGTGGCGTCCCATGCGGAGGTGGTGCCGGCGGTGACGAGGGCGGCGAAGCCGCCGGGCATGGCACCCGTGTCCTCGGCCATGACGGTGACGGTGTACATGCGCTCGGTCGCGGAGGTGTTCTCGATACGGTGGACCGAACCCGGTGGCAGGACAAGTACGTCGCCGGGTCCGAGCGGTACGGAGTGCTCGTCGCTGTGGGCCAGGCCGTGACCGGAGAGAACCACGAAGATCTCGGTGGACTCGGGGTGGGAGTTGTCGGGCTGGGCGCCGCCCGGCTCCCAGACCTCGTAGAACACGCTGGTGGGTGAGCCGTCGGCCGGTCCGGCCAGCAGGGCCAGCCTGACGGTGTCCGACGGGGAGATCAACTGCGGTGTGACGTCGGTCAGGCGGCGCACGACGGGAGGGGTGCTCATTCGCTGTCCTTCAAGGTGGTGGATCCGGTGGGAGGTTCGGCGCCGAGGGACCGCGCGGTGGCGAGGGCGTCGAGCAGGTCGGCGGTCGAGGTGGTGAAGCCGTAGCACTGGCGGACGTTGTAGACGGTCGCGTCATGGCAGTAGGACGGTGACGTCGTGGCCGACGCGTCGGTGAGCATCACGACGTCGTAGCCCAGGCACGCGGCGTCGACGAGCGTGGCATAGACACACTGGTCGGAGTTGACGCCGGCGAAGACGAGCGTGTCGACGCGGAGATTGCGCAGGATGCTGTCCAGCGGGGTGTCCCAGAAGCCGCTCATCCGGTACTTGTCGACGTGGAGGTCGCCCGGCGCGCTGCTCACCCCGTCGGTCAGGGCGGCGCCCCAGCTGTCCTTGGTCAGTACGGGGGCCCCGGAGGGGGCCGCGCGCGAGCCGATTCCCTCGCCGGTGCCGCGCGGATCGTAGACGTGGGCCACGCCCGGCGGGAGGTTGGCCTGGTCAGGGCGGTTGCCCCAGTTCAGCCAGATGACGGGCACTTTCGCGGCGCGCGCCCCGGCCACCGCCTGTGCGCTGAGGGCCACGGCCGGTGCCAGGACCGACACGTCGACGCCGATGCCGGCCAGCCAGCCGTCGGGGGCGCAGAAGTCGTTCTGGAGGTCCACGACGATCACGGCCGTGCGCGAGGGGTCGAGCACCACGGACGAGGGCCGGGCGCGCAGCGTGGCGGTGCGCGCGGGCAGGTCCGGACGGTGCAGGTCCACCGTGTCGCCGTCGGTGGTGAACTGCCAGCGGTTGCGGTGCCGCAGGGGTGCGAGGTGGTCGCCCGTGCTCATCGGGACACCTCCAGAACGGCGGCGAGGGCCAGCAGGGCGTGGTCGGATCCGGGTGGGCCGAGCAGGCACACGCCCGCCGGCCGGCCGGCGGCGAGCCGCAGCAGGGGCAGGGACAGCCCCGGTGCCCCGGCGAGACCGGCCAGGCAGGTCATCCGCAGCGTCGCCGCCCGTTCGGCCTCGATCCGCTCGCCGGTCGCGGTACGGGCCGGTGCCGGGCCGGACGCCGAGGGGATCACCAGAACGCTTCCGGCCAGCCAGGTACACAGTTGTTCCCGTGCCTGGGCGACCACCTCGCGGGCCTGCGCCGCCTGCTCCCCCGTCACCTCGGCGGCCTGGGCGAAGCGCGCGCCGACGTCGGCACCGAGCGCGCCGGGATGGGCGGTTATCCATGCGCCGTGGGATTGCCACGCCTCCCGCGCCTGGACGGTGCGGAACGCCGCGAACCAGCGTTCCAGCAGGTCGCGGGGGAGATCCTCGGACTCGCACGGCGGAAGGTGCCCCGCGTCGGTGAGTGCCTGGACGGTGGAGGCGAAGGCGTCGCGTACCTCGGGTGCGGCCAGGGACTCCAGCACCGGGAGCCGTACCGTCCGGCGCGGGGCCATGAGCGCGTCCTCGCGCGGCTGCCCGAGCAGGGTGCGGGCGACCGCCGCGGAGGTGGCCACGTCCCGGGTCAGCCAGCCGACCGTGTCGAAGGACGGCGCCAGTGGCAGGACGCCCTCGGTGGAGATCGCGCCGTGCGTCGTGCGCAGGCCGACCAGGCCCTGGTAGGAGGCCGGGACCCGGATGGATCCGGCGGTGTCGGTGCCCAGTCCCACGTCCGCCTGGCCGAGCGCGACGGCGGCGGCCGGGCCGCTGGTCGACCCGCCGCTGACGCTGCCGGGCGCGGCCGGGTTGGGCGGCGTCCCGTAGTGGGCGTTGGTCCCGGCCAGGCTGTAGGCGAACTCGTCGGTGCGGGCGATGCCGGCCACATGGGCGCCCGCGGCCAGCAGCGTGGCGACGGCGGGCGCAGTGCGCTCGCGTGGCCGTTGCTCGTCGAGCCAGGCGGGTACCCCGCCGCCGACCGGCTGGCCGACGACGTCGAACAGGTCCTTCACGGCGACACCGTGCCCGTCCAGCGGGCCGGACGCGGTGGCGGCCGTCAGCGGGTCGCCGACGACGCGCCAGACCGTACGGTCGAAGACGGCCGGGGCAGCGGCCGGTGCCGGAGCCGTCGGCAGGCTCACGTGGGCCGCGCCGACGAGCCAGCGACCGTCCCCGGCCCGGCGCCACAGCTGGGTCTGCAGACCGGTGGCGACGCCGTCGCGGGTGCTCGCCATCACCAGGGCCGCGTGGGGCGCGACTACCTGGACGTGCAGGTGCTCGACGGCGCGGGTGGGGATCCTGGCGCGGGTGGAACGGAAGCCGGCGATGGCGTCGTGGCCGACGAGAAGCGTCCGGCCGTCGCCCCTGAGCGTGTGCGGCCCCGGCATGAACAGCTCGTCGAGCGTGGACCGGTCGTTCGCCAGCAGCGCCTTGTCGTAGGCCCAGAAGGCGTCGAGCAGACCATCGGGCACACCGTCGGGAGCGGTCACCTCAGGGGCATCGGGTGAGGTCGTCACCATGCGCCTCCTTCCACCAGGGCGAAGTCCGAGATTCTGATGCGGGCGTGGACGCCCTTGACGACGTCGACCACTTGGGAGATGTCGAAGTCGGCCGCGGCGCTCAGGTAGGCGTAGGCCAGTGAGGGGTCCATCCCGAAGGATGAGCCCAGTACCTCCAGGGCGTTGCGGGCGCAGGCGGCGACCGCCTCGTCCAGGTCGGTGTCGAGGCCGGTCGGGACCAGGAACTGCGATGTCCGCGCCACCGGGCCGCGGTTGCGGCCGAAGAGCCGTTCGGCGCGTGCCCTGGGCACCACGTCGAGCGTCAGCGTCGCGCGCAGCGGCGCTTCGAGGGCGGTCAGCGCGACCTCTCCGTTGCCCTGTGCGAGATGCGGGTCGCCGGCGTAGAACCCGGCGCCCGGCACCTGCACCGGCAGGTAGAGGGTGCTGCCCTCGCGCAGCAGGGAGATGTCGAGGTTGCCGCCGTGCAGGCCCGGTGGGGTGGAGTGGAGCCGTTCCGGGCCGGGCGTGGCTACGCCCATCACCCCGAGGAACGGGGCGAGGGGGAAGCGGACGGGGCGGTCCGTGCCGTCGGCGACGAGAGGCAGGGTCGCCAGCGCGGTGGCCGGCCCGCCTGGTTCGTCAAGACCCGTCACCGAGCAGAACACGCTGGTCAGTGGGGTGTTGTCGAGGGGGAAGGAGCTGGGAAGCAGGCCCTTGGCGTGGCGGCTGGAGATGACGCCGTAGGCGGTGCGCGGGACGAGTTCGTCGACGTGGACGGCCAGGTAGTCGCCGACCTCCGCGCCGCGTACCTCGATCGGTCCGGTCACCACGTGCGGTCCGTCGGCGGGAGTGTGCGCGCCGTGGGAGGCGATCGCGGCGGCGTCGGCCAGGACGTCCTCGGGGGCCACACCGTGGCGGCCGAAGAAGGCGACGGGGTCGCGGCCCTGGTCCTCCAGGATGCCCTCGTGGCTGACGGTGTCCAGGGAGATCCGCTCGCCCGGCTCGACGGTGAGGACCGGGGCGTCCTCGGAGCAGGGCAGGCGGCCCCACAGGGTCGTCGCCACCGTGGCACCGAGGTGCTGTCGTGCCGCGGTCGTCATCGTTCCTCCGTGTGGTTCGTGAGGCCGGTGCGGTGTTCTCGCCCGGCTGTTCCGGCTGTTCCGGCCACGAGGGCCGGGGACGCGGCGGTCAGGACGGGCGCGGGCAGGCCGCGGTCGTGTGCGGCGCGGGCCATGCGGGCGTGCAGTTCCGGCGTGGCGTCGGCCGCCCGCGGATGCGTGGACCGGCCGTCGGCATGGACGCGCCGTCCGCCGATCCAGACCTCCTTGAGGTTGCGCGGTCCGCAGGCCAGGACGTAGCCGGCGTAGGCGTCCCAGACGGGACCGGTGTCCGGGTCGGCCGGGTCGACCACCAGGAAGTCGGCGTGCTTGCCCGGCTCCAGGCTGCCGATCCGGTCGTCGGCGCCGAGCACTTCGGCCGAGCCCAGGGTGTGCATGCGCAGCACGTCCCTGGGCATGAGGACGGACGCCCGCGAGTGGGCGGCGCGCAGCGCGTACATGCCGATCCGCATGTTCTGGAAGGGGTCGGACACATCAGTGCAGGACTGGTCGTCCAGGCCCATGCCGACGCGGATGCCGCGTGCGCGGTAGCGGGCGATGTCGGCGAAGCCGGAGCCCAGCCGTCCGTTCGAGGTGGGCTGCCACACCACGGCGCTGCCGCTCGCGGCCACGGCGTCGATCATCTCGTCGGTGGGATGGACGAAGTGCCCGAACAGCATGTCCGGTCCCAGCGCTCCCGCCTTCGCGTACCAGTCGAATTTCGCGCGCTGGGCCTCGATGTTCTCGGCCGTCTCGACGAAATGCGCCTGGTTGACCACATCGTGGCGCCGCATCGTCTCGGCCTCCAGGACCGCGGTGTCCGGTGCGGGGGACCACTGTACGGAGCCGTAGACGGAGACGCCGAGGAAGGCGTCGGCCGGGAAGCGGTCGTACGCCGCGGTGGCCATGCGGTCGAAGTTGGCGCGCGCGTCGTCGGGGCCGAAGTGCTGCTCGTCCAGGCGGATCGCGGTCATCACCCGCAGCCCGGAGTCGGCCGCCGCGTCGAACTGCCGGGTCAGGAACGCCTCGGGGTGGACGGCGCCGGGCACGTCGCGGCCGAGGGCCTGGTCGTACAGCCACAGCACCCGGTTCTGGGCGAAGTTGTACGCCGAGGTGATCCCGTTGCTGATGAAGTCCAGGCAGCCGTGCAGGGTGAACCAGTACATGTCCTCGGTGCCGGCGCCGAGGAGGATCTCGTTGTTGGCGCGTACCCAGGGGTAGAGCGTCTCGCCCGCCGCGAGACCGCGCAGCCCCGAGGTGTGCAGGTGGCTGTGGGCGGAGACGAACCCCGGGGCGATGATCTTCCCGGTCGCGTCGAGCACGGTGCCTACCCGGGCGGGCGGTTCGCCGGGTCCGATGCCGGTGATGCGTCCGTCCTCGCCGACGGTCATCCAGCCGGTGAAGGGATCCTGTCCGTCGGCCATGGTCAGCATCAGGCCGCCGGTCACGGTGAGCGCGGCCGTCATGCGGTGCCCTCGCGGAGCAGGGGAAAGGCGAAGTCGCGTACTTCGGTCAGCGCTTCGGCGAGCAGGCCGCTGAAGTGGTCGAGCAGCCGCTTGCCGGTCTCGGCGTCGGCTCCGGTGGGGTCGCCGACGATGCCGGAGGCCGACACGTCGTCGATCAGCCACGCGGTGGGCACCACGCCCTCCAGGGTGAGGTGTCGCTGGGCGCGGTAGAGCTCGCCGACCGCGAGCCCGTCGGCGACGGCCTTGTCGAGGCGGACGAGGCCGGGCGCGATGGCCATGACCAGGCAGGTCTCGAGGAAGCCTCCGTGGATGCCGAAGGGGTCGGGGTCCTCCACCCCGTCCGGGAGGGCGAACCGCGACGGCATGATGTTGAAGACCTCGAGGCCGAAGTGGTGGCGGATGTCGCGTGCGACCACGTCGAGCAGGCTCGGCTGGCCGCCGTGGCCGTTGACGAAGACCAGTTTGCGTACTCCGCCGGCGGCGAGCGACTCGCCGAGGTCCAGACAGACCGACTGCAACGTGGTGGTGGACATGGCGATGGTGCCGGCCCGGCCCAGGTGTTCGGTGGACTTGCCGTAGTGCAGGGTCGGCAGGACCCAGGTGCCGGACTCGGGGCCGAGCCGTTCCACGGCGGTACGGGCGATCGTCTCGGCGGTGAGCGCGTCGGTGATCAGCGGCAGGTGGGGGCCGTGCTGTTCCACGGCGCCGATCGGCTGGACCACCACGGTGCGGTCCTTGGCGAGGCCCGCGACGTCCTCGGTGGTCAGCTCGGCCCACAGGCGGCGGCTGGCGTGGGTGTTCATGGGTGATTCCCTGTCACTCGTCGGTGGGCGGTTCATTCGTCGGTGGGCAGGGCTGACTCGTGCCACTTGCCGATCAGGAACTTCTCGGCGGCCACGACGACCGCGAACAGCAGCAGCGACACGACGCTCGCGCCGAGCACCGCCAGGAAGAGCTGCGGAGTGCGCAGTTGCACCGCGCTCTCGGTGATGACATAGCCCAGGCCGCCCGCGCCGCCGCCGACACCGGCCACGAACTCGCCGACGATTGCGCCGATGACCGAGGCACCCGCGGCCACCCGCAGCCCGGTGAGGATCTCCGGCAGTGCACCCGGCAGCCGCAGAGCAAGGAGCTGGACCCGGGGCGGCGCACCGGCCATCGTGTACAGCTGCACCAGGTTGCGGTCGACCGACTTCAGGCCCTGGAGGGTGTTGGCCGCCACAGGGAACAGCGCGATCATCGCCGCCACCAGGGTGTTGGTCGCCATACCGGGGCCGAGCCACACCACGAACAGCGGCGCGACGGCCACGATCGGGATGGTCTGGAGCAGGATCAGGTAGGGGTACAGGCTGCGCTCCATCAGCCGCCAGCGGCCCATCACCAGTGCGCTGGCCACGCCGACCAGGCCCGCCACGACGAAGCCGAGGACCGATTCGCGCAGCGTCACCCAGGTCGGGGTGAGGAGGGAGCCGGCCTCGTGCAGGACGGTGTCCACCATCGTCATGGGCGAGGGAAGCATGTAGCCGGGGATGGCGAAGACGGTGATCGCCAGCTGCCACAGGACGGTCATGACCACCAGCGCGCCCAGCGGCGGCAGCACGTTCTTCGCGGCAAGGGGCCGCCGCTTGCGGGCCGGCCCGGCGGAGGCGGGCGTCGCGGGGGTCTTTCGCACGGTGTCGAGCGCGGTCATATTCCGGTACCTCCCAGCATGGCCGAGATCTCGGTGCGCAGATCCCGCAGCGCGGCCTCGTCACGCGGGGCGCCGGGATCCGCGGTGGGCGGGCTGGGGGAGCGGAGCACCTCGATGACGCGTCCGGGGCGCGTGCCCATCACGGCGACCTGGTGTCCGAGCCGTACCGCCTCGGGAATGGAATGGGTGACGAACATGACGGTGACCCGGCGGGTGCGCCACAGGTGGATGAGCTCGGCGCCCATCTTCTCCCGGTTGAACTCGTCAAGCGCCGCGAACGGCTCGTCCATCAGCAGCAGTTCGGGGTCACTGGTGAGCGACCGGGCGAGCGAGGCGCGCATCTTCATGCCGCCGGACAGCTCGCGCGGATACGCCTTCTCGAACCCCTGGAGGCCGACCAGGCCGATTGCCTTCTGCGCGCGTTCGCGCCGCTCGGCCCGGGGAACACCCTGCAGTCTGGCGACGAGTTCGACGTTGGCCCGGATCGAGCGCCAGGCCAGCAGCGTCGGGTCCTGGAACACGTACGACATGCGCTCGGTGCGGCGGGACAGGCCGCCGGTGGACGGCGTGGTCAGGCCGGCCGCCATCCGCAGGAGTGTGGATTTGCCGCAGCCCGAGGGGCCGACGAGCACGGTGATCTCCGCCCGCGGCAGACGCAGGTCGATGGGGGCCAGGGCCCGGAATCCGCTGGTGTAGACCTTGTCCGCGCCGTCGAAACTGACCAGCGGATCGAGCGCGGCCGCGGTGTTCTGCACAGGGACTGTACTCATGTGCGTTGCTCCTTGTCGTGCACCGCCTGCGGTGCGCCGTTCTCGGTGGCTCAGTAGGAACCGTCGGGCGCCGCGGGCAGGGCGGCCGGGGCGGCGACCTCCGGCAGCAGGGAGGCGTCGTAGAGGTCCGACGCCTTGGGTGTGCTCTTGAGCTGGCCGAGCTGCTTCATCTGGTCGATGAGCGTGTTCCAGCGGTCGGCCGTCATCGCGCCGAGTTGCTTCTTGCCGTCACCCGCGACCACGTACGCGCGCTGCTTGTCCCAGGCGTACCAGACGCTCTCGCTGGTCTGCTGGTCGTTGGCCTCGAGGATGGCGTCGTTGGCCTTCTTCGCGACGCTCACGTCGCCCATGTAGTCCTGCCAGCCCTGCATGCTCGCCGCGAGGAACTCGGTCAGTTCCGCCTTGTGGCTCTTCAGGTAGGACTCGGACGTGAAGAAGACGTCGTTGTACGGGTTGTAACCCGCGTCGGAGAACGGGACGAAGTTGACCTTCACACCGGACTTCTGCGCCTGGTACGCCTCGTTGGTGGGCCAGCCCTGCTGGACCAGGCCGTCCTTCTTCAGGAAGTTGGCGATGGAGCCCTGGTACACCTGGGTGGTGAAGTCGATGCCGGTCTCCTTCTTGACCCACTGCGGACCGAGCTGACCGGTCTGCGTCACCCAGGTCTTGCCGTCCATGTCGTCGAAGGACGTGATGCCGGTGTCCGCGTGCACCATCACGCCGACCGGGTTGTTCTGGTACAGGGCGCCGATGGCCACGATCGGGATGCCCTGCTGCTGGGCCTGGATGACACCGGCGGCGTCGGCGAACCCGACCTGGGCCCGCCCGGCGGCGACCAGCTGGGTGGCCGAGACCTGCGGGCCGCCGGACTGAAGGGTCACGTCGAGGTTCTTGTCCTCGTAGAGCCCTTCGGACTTCGCCGCGAAGAAGCCACCGCCCTCGGCGTCGGCGTACCAGGGCAGGACCACCTTGAAGGCGGTGGATCCGCCCGGTGAGGAGGCGTCGGAGGAGGCGTTGCCGCCGCAGGCCGAGACCGCGACGAGGGCCAGGGCGGTGGCCGCGACGGTGGTCACGGTGCGCGGCGGACGGACACGCCCGCACAGGGCGCGAAGGATCTGGAATGGCATGAGGTGCTCTTTCGCGGAGGGGCCGGCGAGGCCGGATCAGAAGGAAGGCAGATTGCTCTTCGTGAGATGTGCGACGTCGGCGAGGTGCGCCAGCATCGCGTCCCGGGCCGCGGCGCCGTTGCCGCTCCGTACTGCGGTGAAGATCAGCTGATGGCCGTCGTGCGAGGAGCGCCTGGCCTCGGCGCTGCCGTGGGAGAAGGCGCGGACCGACTCCGTCCAGCTGTTGGCGAGTGAATTGAGGGCGACCATCAGCGGGTTCTGTGACGCCTGGGCGAGCAACATGTGGAAGGTGATGTCAGCCTTGAGCGACGCCTCCTGTGACAGATCGTCGCGGGCGGTGGTCTGCAGTACCTGCTCCAGCGCGTACAGGCTCGCCTTGGTGGCCCGTTCCGCGGCGAGCTGCGCAAACTTGGGCTCGATCGTCTCGCGCAGCTCCGCCACGTCGCGCAGGGTGCGTTCGGACTCCGACATCTCCTCGTACATGGCATGCGCGTGGGCGGGCACCTGCAACACGATGGTGCCCCGGCCCGGCCGGCGTTCGACGACCCGCTTCGCCTCCAGTTCGTGCATCGCCTCGCGCAAAGAGGCGCGGGAGACCTTGAGTACCTGGGCCAGCTCACGCTCCGCAGGGAGCTTGGTGCCGGGTGCCAGCGAGCCGTTGCTGATCAGCGTCTCGATGTGGGCGACGATCTCGCTGCTGACACTGGTCGACTGACGAACGAACGCGTCGAAACCGTCCAACGTCATTCCTCCCCACCGGTGGGCCTGATGGTCAGACCATCTGATGAAGCGAACGTACGGGCGAAGATTTTCAGCCGGAGGACTTCCCGGGCATTGGGAACAAGACGTTTACACGGGAACATCCGGGCGCAACATCGGCTGTCCGCTGGAACCGTAGGACGCCACTGGTCGCCGCGAGCCGATCGGGCTGAGCGGACGAACGTCCAACAGCTGGCGGTCAGGCGTCGGTTGAGTGGGCGCAGACGGTCAGACCCGGACATGCCCACGGCGGTCCGGTCGGCTCGGCACGCCGAAGACTGCGGGATGCGGCTCGAAACATCCTGGACATGTCGCAGCCGTCGCCCAGGAGCTGTGAACGAGCAGGCCGGCATCGTATTGCTCATGGACGGCGGACGGGCGATCCACGACTGAGGCAGCAGATCCGCACGCAGTGGGTGAGCCGGAGCAGTGGGTGGGCCGGAGCAGTGGGTGAGCCGGAGGGGAGGCAGCAGGAAGCCTGCGGAAGGGATGGCGGTTCACCGTGCGGACATGCCGCAGGCCGTCGGACTGACGTGGCGGGTGGCTCGTCGAGGGGAAGCGGCAGCGTCACGAGCCGGCGTGTCTCGGTGTCCTCCATGCCGGACATCCGCAGCACGCTGGGTACCGTCCGGTCGGCGATGTCGCCGACCGGGAGCGTCGGGTCCGCTGCGCCGGTACCACTGCGACTCACGCCTGTGCCTGCCCGCCGGATGGACAGGCACCCCCGGCGGAACACCATGGGACCCCACCCTCACCCGGCACTGACCACCCCCCCCACCTCGCCCTCTCCTCCCACCTCGTCGAACCGGGAGCCGAACTCATGGAGAAGGCCCGAAACCGGACGAGCCGCCGTTCTCGGCATCGCCAAGAAGACGTGAGGTCGCGCGGTTTCTTACACGCACGTCGAGCGCCTGTCGCCGCTGTCTGCCTGTTGAAGTCCGGACGTACCGAAGTGGCCGCGTCCGATTCTTCGATCCCTCCGTGACGCACGATCACAGGTTCGCGGGACTGTCAAAACGAGCGGCTCTTCCAAGAATTTCTTAGGCGTTGATCGTTCTGGCGATTGGCCGCCCGACTCAGGCTGGCGGTGCCAGGCTGGCGATGTGTGACGTTGGTGTCGAAGAACTACTGCCCCAGCTGGCGGGGTTGTGCATTGAAGGGGTGGACGCCGACCCGGACGCCTTGAGGATCACCGCGTTCACCAGTGACGGTGCGCGCCGTGCGTGCCCGGGGTGTGGCCGGGAGTCGGACTGGGTGCACTCGCGGTATGTGCGTCACGTCGCGGACGAGTCGGCCGGCGGGCGACCCGTGGTGAGCGGCCTTTCGGTGCGGCGGCTGTACTGCGAGAACCCGGCCTGCCCGAGGACAACGTTCATCGAGCAGGTCGACGGGCTGACGGAGCGCTACCAGCGCAGGACGCCGGCACTGCGGCGGATCATCGAGGCGGTCGCGGTGGTGCCGGCGGGCTCGGCCGGTGCCCGGCTGCTCGTGGTGCTGCATCAGAGGCTGTCCGCGGCGTCGGTGCTGAACCCTCTGATGCGCGTTCCGCTGCCCGGCCGGCCCACGCCCGTGGTGGCCGGGATCGACGAGTTCGCCCTGCTCAAGGGCCATCGTTATGCCACCATCATCACGAACGCGGACAACGGCGAGCGTATCGACGTGCTGCCCGACCGCCTGGCGGTGACGGTGACCGCCTGGCTGCGTGAGCATCCCGGCGTCCGCGTGGTGTGCCGGGACGGCTCGGGCTCCTTCGCGTAAGGCCACCACCGACGCCGATCCGACGATCGTGCAGGTCGGCGACTGCTGGCACCTCTGGCACGGCCTGGCAGGAACCGCGCTGAAGGAGGTCGGCGCACACGCCTCCTGCTGGAGCAAATTCGGCCCGCCGCTGCCCGGGGGCAAAAGCGCCGCCACCACCCGCGAGCGATGGCGGCAGGTGCACGACCTCCTCGACCAGGGCGTCGGCCTGCTCGCCTGCGCCCGCCGTCTCGGCGTGTCGCTCAACACGGTCAAGCGCTACGCCCGCCACAGCGAGCCGGACCGCATGATCCGCGCCCCGTCTACCGGGCCTGCCTGGTCGACCCCTACCGCGACCCTCTGCGCAGACGCCGCACCGAGGACCCGGCCGTCCCCCTCACCCACCTGCTGGCGGAGATCCGGGAACAGGGCTACACCAACAGCACCAACCTCCTGGTCCGCTCCATCAACCACGGACGCGTCGAGGCCGACCACACCGCCCTGTCACCCCGCAAGGTCACCGGCCTGCTCACCTGCCACCCCGGCCATCTCGCCGAGGCCCAGTGCGCCCTGCGCGACCAACTCGCCGGTGCCTGCCCCGAGATGACCGTGCTGGCCGACCAAATCCGTACCTTCGCCGAGCTGCTGGTTCCGCACGAGGACAATGGCGAAAAGCTGACAGCCTGGATCACTCGAGCCCGTAGTGCTGACCTGCCGTTCCTGCACTCCTTCGCGAACGGCCTGCAACGCGACCGTGCCGCCGTCGATGCCGCCCTCACCCTGCCCTGGCACAACGGCCGCACCGAAGGCGCCAACACGAAGATCAAGTTACTCAAGCGCCTGATGTACGGCCGCGCCGGCCACCGCGTCCTGCGCCAGATCGTCCTGCTCAACTGAAGCCCGCCCCGAACGATCAATGCCTACGAACTTCTTGGAAGAGCCGATCGTTTTACAGACCCGTGATCGAGTGCACTAAATCTGATCCGGATCGAACTGCGAAAGCCTGCTCGAAGTGACTGCGGGAGTCACCATCTGACCGGGATTGCGGTGTCAGCCTGTTCTGACATCGTTCAGAGCCATGCGGTGGGAGCATACGGGGTGCTTGTCCGCTGGGGTCCCGTCTGCCGGCGCGCGGCGGTATCGCGCATCCCGCTTGTCCGTTGTTGCTTCGCGGCCGCGTCGGGTGCCCTGGGCGGTGGGCCCCGCCGTCTGACGCGGGGTCAGGAGAGAGCCGAAACGATGGGGTGGCCGGGGTGGAGTTCTACAGGGCGGACTGGCCGGCGGGTGAGGTGCCGGAGGAGACCACGGGCTTCGTCGGCCGACGGGCCGAGCTGATCAGGGCGGGCTGCGCGCTTCGGGAGGCGAGGATGGTGACGCTGACCGGTGCGGGCGGGGTGGGCAAGACCCGGCTCGCCCTGCGCACCGCGGCCGGGCTGCGTGCTGACTTTCCGGACGGCGTGTGGCTGGTGGAGCTCTCTCCGGTGCCCCGCACCGGCCGGCACGGCGCCGAGGAGCTTGCCCTGATCGTCATGGAGGCTCTGCGGCTGGCCGACCAGACCACCCGTCCGGCGATCGAGGTGGTGGCCGAGTGGCTGGCCGACAAGCGGCTGCTGCTCCTCCTGGACTGCTGCGAACACCTCACCGCTCCGTGCGCCGATCTCGCCGGGAGCCTTCTGACCGCTGCCCCGGGGCTGCGTGTCCTGGCCACCAGCCGCCAGCCGCTGGGCGCCCGGGACGAACG
Source organism: Streptomyces sp. NPDC059785 (assembly GCF_042732375.1). Classification (NCBI taxonomy): domain Bacteria; kingdom Bacillati; phylum Actinomycetota; class Actinomycetes; order Kitasatosporales; family Streptomycetaceae; genus Streptomyces; species Streptomyces sp. NPDC059785. Next base: position 32,701 of record NZ_JBHWHV010000056.1, on the reverse strand, counting down.
CGTGCTGACGGTGCCCCCGCTGCCCGTCCCCGGGCCCGGCCGGCCGCGGTCCGGGACGGAGCAGGGGGAGGATGCGGTGGCGCTGTTCCTCCAGCGGGCCGCCGGCACCGCGCCCGGTCTGGCCGCCGACACCGCGGCTCAGGGGACGGTGACGGAGATCTGCGCCCGCCTGGAGGGCATCCCGCTGGCCATCGAGCTGGCCGCCGCCCGGCTGCTCGACCTCCCCCTTGACCAGCTCCGGGCCCACCTCCAAGCCCGCTTCGACGTGCTCGCCGCCGACCCCGGCGCCCACGGTCACGGCGAGCCGCGGCATCAGGCGCTGCGCACCACGATCGGCTGGAGCCACGAGCTGTGCGCCCCGCGGGAGCGGCTGCTGTGGGCGCGCCTGTCGGTCTTCGCCGGCGGCTTCGACCAGCCGGCGGCACAGGCGGTGTGCGCGGGCGGGCCGCTGGCCGCCGCCGACGTGCCGCGACTGCTGGACGGCCTGGTGGCCAAGTCGCTGCTGCAGCGGCGGGCGTACGTCGCGACGGGGGCGGTGCGGTACGCGATGCTGGACACGGTGCGCGAGTTCGGCGCCGACTGGCTGGCCGAGCTCGGCGAGGCAGGAGTCACCGCCCGCCGTCACCGCGACCACTTCCTGCACCTGGCCCGGCGGGCCGACGCCGAGTGGGTCGGCCCGCACCAGGTGGCCTGGTGCCGGCGCGCCATCGTCGACCACGCCAACTTCCGCACCGCCCTGGACTTCTGCCTGACCGAGAACGAGGGGCAGGCCGCGCTGGAGCTGGGCGGTGCTCTGTGGTTCTCCTGGTTCGCCTGCGGGTACGCCCGGGCGGGCCGCCACCACCTGGACCAGGCCCTGGCCCGGTGGACGGAGCCGGGCCCGGCCCGCCGCAAGGCGGTCTGGGCCTGCGGTGTGGCCGCCGTCTCGCAGGGCGACGCCGACACGGCCACGCGCCTGGGCAGGGAGTTCCGCCTCCACGCCGAGGCCGCCGACAGCCCGGCCATGCTGACCGCAGCCGCCTACCTCGACGGCATCAGCCTGCTGCTGTGCGAAAAGCCCGCGGAGGCCGCCGCAGTGTTCGACGCCGTGTCCTACACCCAGGACCGCAGCAGCGCCTACGCCGGGGCGCGCTTGATGGTCTGGGCGACCCGGGGGTTCGCTCATGTCGCTCTGGGGGAGTTCGCAGACGCCGCCGCGGTGGCCGACGCCTTGCACAGGGAGTGCGACCGGCTAGGCGAGCGGTGGGCCCGTGCCTGGGCCGACTACATCCACGGGCTGGCGGAGCGCGGCCTCGGCCGGCCGGAGATGGCCGCCGTGTACGCTCGGGCCGCCCTGGAGGGCAAGGCCCTGCTCCACGACAGCCTCGGTACCGCCACAGCCACCGACCTGCTGGCCTCCGTGACCGCGGACAGCGGCCGCGGCGAGCGGGCGGCCCGACTGCTCGGCACGGCCCAGAAGATCTGGGACACCCTCGGCCGCCCCCAGATGGGCATGCCCCAACTCATCGCCGCCCGCACTGCCTGCGAGCGTCAGGCACGGCAGACCGTCGGGGACGCCGCGTACGAGGCTGCCTACCGCACCGGCCTGAAGACCGGCATCGACGACGGCCTCGCCCACGCCCTGCGCCGTACCTGAAAGGTGGGCGTGCCGTGAGGTCGCTGGTCACCGCCTCGAAGTCGCTGCTCAGATGGGTGGCGGAACGTCGCACCGGCGGCGGGGCGGAGCTCTCCGCAGCAGTGATCCACTCCGGATGCCGCCGGTCGTCAAGGCGGGTGAGCATCTCGGCGACGTCACGGACGCATTCCGTGGTGACGTTCAGCTCCGGGCAGCGCGCGAGGAGTTGCTTGGGGTAGAGCGTGACTTCGTCCGGGAGCGCGGCGGGGTGACGGGCGAGCCGGCTGGTGACCTCGCGCGCCGAGGGTGCGCGGGGCACCGATGAGGGTTTTGGCGTCATCAGCCAACTCCTCGACGGCGCCCGCCGCTACTTCGACGGCGCCCGCGACCGACCTCACCGGCCCCGAACCCCGAGGATGCATCGCTGGCGGAGGCGGGTTCTGAGTCGCCAGGTGGTGGTGCGGACCGGGCGGCGTCCCCAGAAGCCCGGACCGGGGCCGGTGCACCTCTTGTGCGCTTCTGCCTTGGTCGCCCCGGCCTTGGCATCGTTACTGGTGGGAAACCGAGGTCGGTCGGCCGCGAAACATGTACGGCTCAGGTTTGTTCCTGTCCGCGAGACGTCGTCCCGCGCGAGTGACATCAGGAGAACCGTGAGCACGTCACCTCATTCATTCGTTCCCTCGCCCGGCACAGGGCGTCCGCGCGAGCGTGGCGGTCCGGCCCGTCTCCGCCGACCGCCGTCCGGCAGGCCCGTCGCGGGTGTGCTCTTGTCCGTTCGGCGTCGGTTCCATGCATGAGGTGTTGTGGGTGACCGGGCTCGTCGGCGGAGCGCTGTGCCTCATCGGCCATCTGCCCTGCCGCGTACGGCAGTGGGCGCCGCACGCGGTTGCGCTGGCTGCCATGTTGCCGATGGCCCCGGGATCGGGTGGGCGGGTCCCACTGGTGGCGGGAACCGTCGCGCTCGTCGTCGCCTTCCTGTGGCAGTTGCGCGCGGGGTGTCCGTCCCGCGGATCCGCGGAGTCGGTGGACACGGCCGCGATGGCGCTGCTGGCGGCGGCCATGGTGGTTGTGGAAGGAAGCCATCATGCCGGTGGCGTCACCGGTGACGTCTCCGCCGGCCTCGCAGATGGCGTCGCACCGGCCGGATTCGCGACATGGCCGGTGCTGTTCGCCGTCGCGTGCTGGGGCGTGGCCCGCGCGGCTGCGGTGCTCGTGCGCCAGGCGTGGCCGCCCCGGCTCGTCGCACGCCCTCCGGCGCGGCGCGCGTTGTTGCTCGGCGAGGCGGGCGGCGCGCTCATGGTCACCGCCATGGCGGTCATGCTCGGACTGCCCTGACGGCGTCGCGGCACGCGGCGGCGACGATGCCCCGCCGGAATCGAGGACGCCGAACCGCGGCGGGCACGTACACCCCGCCCCGCGTTCGCGTGGACCACCCGCCCCGCGCGTTCGCGTGGACCACCCGCCCCGCGTACATGTGCGGACCACCCGCCCGCGTACACGTGCGGACCACCCGCCTCGCACCGTGCAACGCGCGCGCCGCACGCCCCGGTTTAGCGAGAACCGGCACGGCCGGGGGAGGTCGCGCGGTGACGCCGGCGTATGCGCCTCTGTTGTTTTGGATCTCCTTATGTCAAGATTGGATCCAACTGCACGTAGGTCGGATGCAGAAACAGATGTCAGTCGGAGCTGAACCGGATCGCAGGAGGAGCGCGATGCTCAGACGCGAGGACAACGAGCGCGTTACCCGCACAGGCCCGGGCACGCCCCTCGGACAGCTCATGCGTGCTTACTGGCAGCCGGTCGCCCTCGTCTCGGAGATGCCGGGGGAACGGCCGGTCAAGGCGATCCGCATCATGAGTGAGGACCTGGTTCTCTTCCGGAGGGACGGCGCCCCCGGTCCGGCCGGCGACGGGACGGGCCGTCCGCAGGGCGGGACGGACCGTCCGCAGGGTGCGGCCGAGGGCGGTGCCTGGGGCCTGGTCGGCCGGTACTGCGCCCACCGGGGCGTCGACCTCTCCTACGGACGCCGGGAGAACGGCGGACTGCGGTGCCTCTACCACGGATGGCTCTACGGCCCGGACGGCCGCTGCCTGGAGCAGCCCGCGGAACCCGAGCACAGCGGCTTCGCCGCCAAGGTGCGCATCCCGAGCTACCCCTGCGTGGAGCGCAACGGCATCGTCTTCGCCTACCTCGGGACCGGAGATCCGCCGCCCTTCCCGGCGTACGACTGCTTCCGTGCGCCCGAGGAGTACACCTTCGCCTTCAAGGGCTGGTGGGAGTGCAACTGGCTGCAGGGCGTGGAGGGCGGGATCGACCCGAGTCACGTCTCCTTCCTGCACCGCTTCGTCGGCGAGGACCCGCGCGAGGTGTACGGGCAGCAGTTCAGCGAGGAGGTGGCGGGCACCGGGAAGAAGCTCTCGGAGCTGGTCGGAGCCAGTTTCCGTCCGGACATCGAGGTGGAGAGCGCCGAGCACGGCCTGCGGGTCTTCGCGCTGCGCGACCTCACCGAGGACGTCCGGCACGTACGGATCACCAACCTGGTGTTCCCCAACGCCTTCGTGGTGCCCTTCGGCAACGGTAAGGCCTTCTGCCAGTGGCACGTCCCGATCGACGACGAGAACCACTACTGGTTCATGATCCTTTACGACTTCGAGGGAATCACCGACAAGGAGACGCTGCTCGCCCAGCGCCTCAAGGAGGTCTCCCTGCCCGACTACCGGCCGCTGCGCAACCGCCGCAACGACTGGGGCTTCGACCCCAGGGAGCAGCGGGAGCTCACCTACACCGGCATGGGTCTCGACATCAACGTCCACGACCAGTGGGCGGTGGAGAGCATGGGGCCGATCCAGGACCGTACCGTCGAGCGGCTGGGCGTGTCCGACCGAGCGGTCACCGCCAACCGCAGGCTCCTGCTGAAGGCGATCACGTCCTTCGAGAACGGCAATCCGGTGCCCGGCCTGCCGCTCGACGCGCGGTCGGCCGAGGAACTGACCGGCCCCCTGGCCATCGACACCATCACGCCCGCGGACGGCTGGGAAGAGGCCTGGCGGCAGCGGGAGTCGGAGCGTCGCGCACGGTCCCCGTGGGCGGGCCTGGAAGTGCGGGAGGTGGGCAGTGCGCAGCGCTGACGAGCGGCCGCGGGCCGAGGGCGGCGACGGGCCGAGCGCCCGCCCGCTGGCCTCCGCCGCAGCCGGCGGCTTCGTCGAGCGGCACGGGCTGTGGGACGAGCGGCAGTACGCGGCGGCCGGCCACGTCCGCCGGGTGATCGACGAACTCGGTCTGGAACGGGTGCGGTTCTCCTTCGCCGACCAGCACGGGGTGCTGCGCGGCAAGACACTCACCCGTGAGGCGGTGCCCGGCGCGCTGCGCTCGGGCGTCACCGCACCGTCCTCGCTGCTGCTGAAGGACACCTCGGGCCGGACCGTCCTCCCCGTCTTCTCGGGAGGCCCGAGCGGCTCGGGCGGCGGCCCACTGCTCCCCGGGCGTTTCACCGGCGCCGGCGACATCGTCCTGGTGCCCGACCCGACCACGTTCCGGGTCCTGCCGTGGGCCGGACGGACCGGCTGGATCCTGTGCGACCTCTACCACCCGGACGGCACTCCCGCGTCGTTCTGCCCGCGCGGTCTGCTGCGCGGCAGGCTGGCCGCACTGGCACAGGCCGGGTACGAGCTCACCGTCGGCGTGGAGCTGGAGTTCCACGTCTACCGTCCGGTGGCCGGCGGGCCCGCGCCGGTGGGCGTGGGACGGCCGGGCGCGCCCGGCCCGGCACCGGAGGTGGAGCCGCTGAGCAGCGGCTCGCAGCTCCTGCACGAGGAGGGTCTGGACCGGCTCGACGACCTGGTGGACCTGTTGTACCGCGGGCTCACCGGTCTCGATCTGCCGCTGCGCTCCCTGGAGCTGGAGTTCGGGCCCAGCCAGCTGGAGCTGACCCTGGACGCACGGGACGCGGCGCGGGCCGCGGACGACGCGCTGCTGGCACGCGCGGCGGTGCGGCAGATCTGCCGCAGGAACGGCTACCACGCGACGTTCATGTCGCGTCCGGCCACGGCGGAGACCGCGTCGACCGGCTGGCACCTGCACCAGTCGCTGCGCTCCCGGGCGACCGGTGAGCCCGTCTTCGACCCGGCGGCGGGAAGGGCCTCGGCGGGACAGGTCTCGGCGGCACGGACCCCGGTGGAACGGACCCCGGCGGAACGGATTCCGGCGGAACGGATTCCGGCGGGGCGGACCTCAACGGGTCAGACCTCGGCGGCGGAGGCGCTGTCACCGGTGGGCCGGCACTACCTCGCCGGGCTGCTGGAGCACGCGCCCGCCGCCACCGTCTTCACCACGCCCACCGTCAACGGCTACAAGCGCTACCTGCCGATGTCCCTGGCGCCCGACCGGGTGGTGTGGGGCATCGACAACAAGGGCGCCATGGTGCGGGTCGTCGGCACCCAGGGTGGGGGCGGCACCCGGCTGGAGAACAGGTCCGGAGAGCCGGCGGCCAACCCGTACCTCTACATCGCCTCGCAGGTGGTCAGCGGGATGGACGGGATGGCCCGGCGGCTCGACCCCGGCCCGCCGGTCTCCGACCCGTACGACGCCGCGGCCCCCGGCCTGCCCGTCTCGCTCGCCCAGGCGCTGGACGCGCTCGACGCGGACCCGGTCTTCGCCGAGGCGTTCGGCGAGGACGTCGTCTCCTGGCTCACCACCATCAAACGCGCGGAGTTCGCGCGCTATCTGGCGCATGTCTCGGACTGGGAGCAGCGCGAGTACTTCGATTTCGTCTGACCCGTGTTCCGGCCCTTCTGTTCGGGCATTCCGGACCGCATCCCGGCCTTCCGCGGCCGACCGACACCTCACGGAAGACTCCATGACCACGTTCAAGGCCCAACCCCTGCCGCTGGAACCCTTTCTCGTCGACGGCCGGTGGATCGCCCCCGGCGACCGCCGTACGTTCCCCGTCCTCGACCCGGCCACGGAGACCGTCCTGAGCCACGTCGCGCAGGCGACACCCGAGGACGTCGACGCCGCGGTGAGCGCGGCCGCCCGGGCGCACGAGGACGGCCGCTGGCGTGGTCTGCCGGCCGCCGAGCGAGGCCGGGTGCTGAACAGGATCGCCGAGCTGATCGAGGAGCACGCCGAGGAACTGGCGGTCCTTGAGACCCGCGACAACGGCAAGCCGATCGAACGCTCCCGCGCGGACACCGCGATGAGTGCCCGGACGTTCCGCCACTTCGCGGGCGCCCCGACCCGGCTGACCGGCACGGTCGTGCCCCTGGACGCCGGCCACCACGTCTACACGGTGCCCGAACCCGTGGGCGTGGCCGCGCTGATCCTGCCGTGGAACTTCCCGGTCATGACGGGCTGCTTCAAGCTGGCCCCCGCGCTGGCCGCGGGCTGCACCGTCGTGGTCAAACCCGCCGAGCAGACCCCGCTGACCATGCTCCGTGTCGCCGCCCTGTGCGCGGAGGCGGGTCTGCCGCCGGGGGTGCTCAACGTGCTCACCGGCGACGGCGAAGCGGGTGCCGCGCTTACCGCGCACCCGGGTGTCGCCAAGGTGTCCTTCACCGGTTCCACCGAGGTCGGCCGACTGGTGATGTCTGCCGCCGCCCCCACCGTCAAGCGCCTCACCCTGGAGCTCGGCGGCAAGAGCCCCAACATCGTCTTCGCCGACGCCGACCTGGACGCCGCCGTCACCACCGCGATGCGGGCCGCCTTCGGCCACTCCGGGCAGATGTGCACGGCCGGCAGCAGGCTGCTGGTCCAGCGCGCGATCCTCACCGAGATGGAGGAGCGCCTGGCCGAGGCGGTGCGCAAGGTGCCCGTCGGAGGCGGCCTGGACGGCGGGATCACCGTCGGTCCGCTGGTCTCCGAGGAGCAGCGCGGGCAGGTCCTGTCGTACGTCGAGGCCGGTGTCGCCGAGGGCGCGACGCTGGTGACGGGCGGTCAAGTGCCGGACCGACCGGGTTACTTCATCGAGCCGGCCCTGTTCACCGGCGTCACCAACGACATGCGCATCGCCCGCGAGGAGATCTTCGGCCCGGTGATGGGAGTGATCCCCTTCGAGGACGAGGAGGAGGCCGTCGCCATCGGCAACGACACCGCCTACGGACTCGCCGCGGGCGTGTGGACCAAGGACCTCTCCCGCGCCCACCGCATCGCCGCGCGGCTGCGGGCCGGAACGGTGTGGATCAACACGTACAACGTCTTCGACCCGGCGCTGCCCTTCGGAGGGTTCGGCGACTCGGGCCTTGGCCGGGACCTGGGCGACGACGCCCTGTACTCCTACTGCGAGCGCAAGGCGGTGGTCGTCGCACTATGAGTACCGACACGGCTGCGGTCTCCCCGCCGGCGCCGCGAGGACCGGCCCTCGACGTCGCCGCGCTGCGCGCCGCCACCCCCGGCATGCGCCACGCCCACCACATGAACGCCGCCGGCGCGGCCCTGCCCAGCGCGGCGACCCTGGCCGCCGTCACCGAACACCTGCGCCTGGAGTCGCTGCTCGGCGGCTACGAGGCGGCCGAGGCGCTGGCCGACCGTACGGAAAGCGTGTACCGCTCGGCGGCCCGGCTGATCGGCGCCGCGCCGGAGGACATCGCCCTGGTGGAGAGCGCCTCCACGGCCTGGCAGCGGGCGATGGGCGCCCTGCGGCTCAAGGCGGGCGACCGCGTCCTGGCCTCGTCCTCCACTTACGTCAGCTCCGCCCTGCACCTGCTTCAGATGCGGGACTCGCACGGCATCGTGCTGGAGGTGCTGCCCACGGACGCGAGCGGGCAGGTGGACCTCGGCGCCCTGGAGCGTGCCCTGCGCGAACCGGCGGCGCTCCTCACGATCGCCCATGTCCCCACCTCCTCCGGTCTCGTGGAGCCGGTCGCCGAGGCGGGCGCCCTGGCCGCCCGTGCGGGGGTGCCGCTGCTGCTGGACGCGACGCAGTCGCTGGGCCAACTGCCGGTCGGCGTCGAGGAGATGCGCTGCGGCATCGTCGTCGCCACCGGCCGCAAGTTCCTGCGCGGACCGCGGGGCACGGGCCTGTTGTACGTCGCTCCGCGGGTGCGGGAGCGTGCCAGGCCGGCCGCTCCCGACGTACGCGGCGCCCAGTGGTCGGCGGCCTACCGCTACGAGGTGGTACCGGGCGCCCGGCGCTACGAGACGTGGGAGTCCTCCCACGCGCTGCGGCTGGGTCTCGGTACGGCCCTGGAGGAGGCACTCGGCCTCGGTGTCGAGCGGATCCGGGACCACGTGACCGCGCTGGCCGCACGGCTGCGGGCCGGGCTGTCGGCCGTACCGGGCATCCGGCCCGTCGACCCGCCGGCGGCGGCCTCGGGCATCGTGACCTTCCTGCGCGAGGACGAGGACCCGCGCGAGACGGTACGGGACCTGCGGGCCACCGGATTCCGCCTGACGACCGTGCCGGCCTCGCACGGCCAGTGGGACCTGGGCCGGCGCGGCCTGGACCGGGTCGCCCGCGCCTCCCTGCACGTCTACAACAGCGAGGACGACGTGGACGCGCTCATCGCCGCGCTGACGGCACGCGAACGGCGGCGCCGAGCGGTACGGACCGCGGCTCCCGGGTCCCCGACGGCCGCGGCCCCCGTCGCCGAGTCCGCGGCCTCTCCCGCCGCCGAGTCCGCGGCCTCTCCCGCCGCCGCTTCCGCCGCTTCTCCCGCCGTCGCCTCCACCCCGGTGGCCGGGACCACCACGGCTTCGGATGCTGCCTCCGTGCGGGTGGCCGGGACCACCGCTTCGGATGCTGCCTCCGTACGGGTGGCCGACTCCACCGCTTCGGATGCCGCCTCCGTGCGGGTGGCCGGGACCACCGCTTCGGATGCCGCCTCCGTACGGGCGGCCGACTCCACCGCTTCGGATGCCGCCTCCGCACGGCTGGCCGGGACCACCGCTTCGGATGCCGCCTCCGCACGGGTGGCCGGGACCACCCGCGCTTCGGAAGCAGCCTCCGTACGGGCGCCCGTGACCACCGGCGACCGGGCCGACGTCATCGTCGTCGGGGCCGGTATCCACGGCTCGTCCGCCGCCTGGCACCTGGCGGCGCGCGGCGCGCGCGTCATCCACCTCGACCGGTTCCCGGCCGGCCACACCGAGGGCTCCTCGCACGGCCGGACGAGAATGATCCGGCGTGCCTACCCCTCCCCGGTCTGGGACGGCCTGGTCGACACCGCCTACGGGGCCTGGGAGGAACTCGAACTCGCCGCCGGACAGCGATTGGTGACGACCACCGGGGGCCTGTACGCCAGGCCGGCCGGTGCCCCGGGCACCCTGCGCGGTCCTGGCTGCGAGAACGTCGACCACGTCCGTGCCGCGGAACTGTTTCCCGGGCTGCGCCTGTGCGAGGGCTTCTCCGCGGTGCACGACCCGGCCGCCGGAGTCATCGACGCGCAAGGCGCGCTCACCGCGCTGGCGGCGCTCGGCCGCGCGCACGGCGTGGACCGGCGGGACGGCTGCGGGGTGCTCGGCTGGCGCCGGGACGGCGGCGGCGTGCGGGTCGACACGGAGCGGGGCGTGCTGCGCGCGGACCGGCTGGTCGTTTGCGCGGGCCCCTGGACCGGTGAACTGCTGCCCGCCTTCGCCCGGGCGCTGAGCGTGGTGCGGATCGTGAACGTACACCTCGGCTCCTCGCGGCGGCACCTGCTGGAGCCGCCGCTGCTGGGCGCCTTCTCCGTGGAGGTCCCGGACATCGGCCTGCTGTACGGGATTCCGGCCGTCGACGGTGCCGGCGTCAAGATCGGCCTGGACCACGGTCCCGGGGACGACCCCTCGGTACCCGCCGGGCCGGTCACCGGGGCCGAACGCGACCGGCTCCTCGGTCTGGCCTCGCGGTTCCTGCCGGCGGCCGACGGGCCGGTGGAGGAGACGATCACCTGCCGCTACACGATGGCGCCCGGCAACCGGTTCGCCGTCGGCCGGCTGCCGGGTGAGGAAAGGGTGTTCGTGGCGGCGGCCTGTTCCGGGCACGGCTTCAAGTTCGGGCCCGCGCTCGGAGCCGCGCTCGCGGATCTGGCGGAGGGCAAGGAGCGCCCGGACCTGGACTTCCTGTCCCCGGCCGCGATGGGCGTCACGGACGGGGCCGGAGCGTGAGCCGCGCGCCTCGCGCTGCCTGCGCGTCAGCCCCGGTCCGAACTGCCTGTACGTCAGCCCCGGTCCGAACTGCCTGTACGTCAGCCCCGGACCCAGCCGTCCGCTCGTCAGCCCCGGAAGACGGTGGCCGACCGCTGCTCGTACCAGCGGGCCAGTTGCTCGCCCGCGTTGATCACATGGGCCTTCATCTCGCCGCGCGCCCGCTCGGCATCCTCCGCGGCGAGTGCCTCGACGATCCGCTCGTGCTCCCGGATGTTGTCCTCGCGGTGGCGGGGGTTGTCCTGGAGGACGAGGGCGGAGACGTTGCGCGGGAACGCCTCGTTGATGTCCTTGATGGCGCGGGCGAGCCGCTGGTTACCGGCGACGGTGTGGATCAGGGTGTGGAAGCAGTCGTTGGCGGCGGTGGAGGGCGAGGCGCCCTCGCCGGGCGCGGGGCGGCCGCTGACGGTACGCACCGTGTCGTTGGCCTCGCGCAGTTCCCGCAGGGTGTCGGGGGTGATCGCGCGGACCGCGCGGACGCAGGCGAGTCCTTCGAGCTCGGCGCGGATCTCGTACGCCTCGCGGACCTCCCAGGGGGCGGGGACGCGGACCACGGCGCCACGGTGGGGGAGCACCTCGATGAGGCCGCCCGCCTGGAGCTGGCGCAGCGCCTCCCGTACGGGGGTGCGGCTCACGCCGAGCATCTTGGCGAGTTCGGCCTGGCGCAGCTGCGCCCCGATGGGGATCTCGCCGGAGAGGATCCGTGCGCGGATCGCGGCGGCGGTGTCGTCGACGAGCGCCTTGCCCTTTCCGGCGGGGGAGTCCGCGTCGGGGGCCGGGGCGGTGTCCATGAGGTCTCCCTCTGGTCGGGACCAAAAAGCTGTCTGTATCCATTCTATCGGTTACAGGATCCAAAAAATCCGGTCAGTGCAAGTGAGCGGAGCGCATCATGAACAACCAGCCCGGCAGCGTCAGCACCCGTGTCCTCGCGCGGCGCGAGCGCACCCACCCGCTCGACCCGCTGTCCCCCGGGGAGATAGACGCGGCCGTCACCGTGGCGCGGGCCGACGGCCGGCTCGGCGAGCGGACCAGGTTCTGGGGCGCGGTCCTCGACGAGACCTTCGCCCGTGAGGTGATGGCCGGCCGGCAGCCCGCGGGCGAGGTGCGGGTGGGTCTCGTGGCGATGGACCACGACGTCCCCGGCGCCTGGGAGATCGACGTACAGCTCGGGGCCGAGCCGCGCTGCCTGGCGTGGCGCCCTGTGGACGTCCGGCGGCCCGGCATCACCTCGACGGAGGCACGCGCGGCCGCGCGGGCGTGCCGGGAGAGCCCGCTGTTCCGCGAGGCGCTGGCCCGGCGGGGCATCCACGACGTGTCGCTGACGGTGATCGACGCCGAGTCCATCGGCGGGTTCGTGCCGGAGAAGTACAAGGACCGCAGGGTCACCTGGGGTTCGGTCTGGCACCGGGTCCAGGAGGACGACAACGCCTATGTGCGTCCCGTGCAGGGAGTCATACCGATCATCGACATGGCGACGATGGAGGTGCTGGAGGTCGAGGACCACGGCGTCGTCCCGGTCTCCGAGGAGGCGGGTCCGCTGTCGGCCGGCGGGTTCGGCCCGGACCGCGAGGGGCTGAAACCGCTGGAGGTGGTGCAGCCCGAGGGGCCGAGCTTCACCGTCGACGGGCACCGGGTCTCCTGGCAGGGTTGGGAGTTCCGGGTCGGCTTCACCCACCGCGAGGGCCTGGTCCTGTACGACCTGGCCTTCCTGGGGCGCTCGGTGCTCAAGCGGGCCGCCTGCAACGAGATGTACGTCCCCTACCTCGACCCGAGCTCCACGCAGTTCCGCAAGAACTTCTTCGACTGGGGCGAGTACGGCGCGGGTCCGCTGACCAACTCGCTGGCGCTGGGCTGTGACTGCCTGGGCGTCATCCACTACTTCGACGCGGCCTACCTGGGCGGTGACGGAGCCGCCGAGGAGATCGCCCAGGCGGTCTGCATGCACGAGGAGGACGACGGCATCCTCTGGAAGCACAACGACCTGCGCCGCGGGGTGAGCGAGGTGCGCCGCTCCCGGCGGCTGATCATCTCCAGCTTCCAGACGGTGGCCAACTACGACTACGGCTTCTACTGGTCGCTCTACCAGGACGGCCGGATCGAGCTGGAGATCAAGCTGACCGGCATGCTGTCGGCCTCCGGGATCGCGGAGGGCGAGGAGGTGCGGCACGGCCGGGTCGTCTCACGCCACGTCCAGACCCCCACGCACCAGCACTACTTCGGCCTGCGCCTGGACGCCGCCGTGGACGGCCCGCTCAACCGCCTGGTCGAGGAGAACGCGCAGGCGGAGGACGACCCGCGTCACGACCCGTACGGCAACGCGGTCCGTATGGTGCGCACGCCGCTGCTCAAGGAGTCCCAGGCCGCCCGCCGGACCGACCCGGCGACCTCCCGGCACTGGCGGGTGGAGAGCGCGGAGAAGGAGAACCGCTACGGGGAGCCGACGGCGTACCGGCTGCTGCTGCCCAACACCACCCGGCCCTTCGCGCGGCCCGACTCGGTGATGGCCCGCCGCGCACCCTTCGTCCACCAGCACCTGTGGGCGACGGTCTCCGACCCCGCCGAGCGGTACATCGGCGGGCAGTACCCGAACCAGGCGGAGCCCGGCGAGGACGGGGTGCAGGTCTGGCAGCGTCAGGACCGCTCGCTGGACGGAGCCGAGCTGGTGCTGTGGCCGGTCGTGGGGACCCACCACTTCCCCCGGCCCGAGCAGTGGCCGGTCATGCCGGTCGACCGGGTGCGGCTGGTCTTCGAGCCCGACGGCTTCTTCGACCGCAACCCGGCCATGGACATCCCCGACCCGTCGGCCGGCACCGACCACTGCTGCACGAACTGACGAACCGTCACAAGTTCGTACCCAGTGGCGGATCTGCGCAGATGTCGCACAAGATCCCGGTTTCATGCGCACGTAACACCCGGGACACGGCTCGGACTCGCGAGCCGGACAGCATGCCTTTGGATCCAATCGGGACAAGATTAGATCCACGAACTCCTGAGATCAGATCCTTTCGTTGAGGAACGGTGCCCCAAGGAGGCCCTCATGCCGGATCAGCCGCAGGGATCACCCGCACTCCGCCCGGCCGAACCGCAGGTTTCCCGCCGCTCCGTGCTGCGCGGCGCCGCCGTTCTCGGCGTCGGAGCGGGCTTCGGACTGACGCCGCTGCTCACCGCCTGCGGTGTGGCCGACGACGGGTCAGGAAAGTCCGGCGGCGGATCCGGCGAGGGCGGCACCCTCACCCTCGCGATCGACTCCACCAGCGCGGTCAACGACCCCGCCTTCTACACGACCCTGGGCGACTGGATGGCGGTGGACTGCATTTGCCGCGGGCTCACCTTCATCTCCTTCGAGACCAGCGAACCCACGCCCGACCTCGCCAAGAGCTGGACGATCTCCGACGACCGGCTCACCTACACCTTCGCCCTCCGCGAGGACGTGAAGTTCCACGACGGCACGGTGCTGACCTCCGCCGACGTCCTGGCCAGCCTGGAGCGGCAGTTCGACCCCGAGCACAAGACCCTGCCCAAGGGCGCGACGAGACCGCTCGCCTCCCTCGGCAACAACGTCGCCTCGCTCACCGCCGAGGACGACCTCACCGTCAAGCTGGTGCTCAAGGCACCCGACCGCACCGTCCTCGCCCAGCTCTCCGACATCGGCGGCCGCGTCATCTCCAAGGCCGCCCTCGACCAGCACGGACCCGACATCGGCAAGCACCTCGTCGGCACCGGCCCCTTCCAGTTCTCCTCGGCCACCTCCGGGCAGTCCATCACCCTCGAGGCCTTCGACGGCTTCCGGCTCGGCCGGCCGCCGATCGACCGCCTGGTCCTGCGCCAGGTCCAGGACCCCTCGGCGATCGTCAGCTCCCTGCTCAGCGGCGAGGTCTCCGCCACCCAGTTCACCCCGTACTCCGCCGTCGACCAGCTCAAGAATGATCCGGCGGTCACCGTCCACGACACCCCGAAGGTCTTCGACGCGATCCTGATGATCGACGCCCGGCGCGTACCCGAACTGAAGGTGCGCAAGGCCATCAACCTCGCCATCGACCGCAAGGCGATCGTCCAGCAGGCTTTCTTCGGCGTCGCCGGCACACCCGACGGCTACGCGATCCCACCGGCTCAGCCCGGCTACGACACCGGCCTCGCCGACCTCAGCACGAGGAACCTCGCCCAGGCGAAGAAACTGCTGAAGGAAGCCGGCGCCGAGGGCCGCGAACTGGGCCTGATGGCAGCTAGCGACTCCTGGCATCCCAAGGCCGCGCAGATCGTCAAGCAGAACCTGGAGGACGCCGGCTTCAAGGTGAAGACCAGCTCCGTCGACCCGGCCTCCTACTTCAGCCGGCTCAGCGACGGCGAGGACGAGTACCACGACCTGATGATCTGGGAGCGCAACTCCTACGTCCCCGACCCCCACAACATGGTCGGCTCCATGGCTAACCCCACCGGCCTGTACGGCTCCACCATCACCGGCTTGGACACCCTCGACGGCGCCGACACCCTGGCCGAGGAACTGGCGGAGGCCAAGAACCTGCCGATCGGCAAGAAGCGCACCGCCGCCTACTCGAAGCTCCAGCGGCGCTGGGCGGAGGAGTACATGGTGATCGCCATGCTGGCGTGCGCCACCAACCTCGTGGTCAGCGGCTCGAAGGTGAAGGGCATCAACACCGCCGCGCTGGGCACCCACCGCTGCTTCATGGAGAAAGCCAGTGTCTGACCCCACGGGCGCCGCCACCACCGGCACCGCCGAGGTGCCCGCCGCGCTCCCCGCCCCCGGCCGCACCGCCGGACGCCAAGGCCGTGGCCGGGGACTGCCGGCGAAGCTGCGGCGGTACGGCATCGGCACGTCCTGGCCCGCGACGGTGTCCTGGGTGTTCCTCGTCGCGATCGTCCTGACCGCCCTCGCCGGACCCCTGCTGCTCTCCGCCGACCCGGTCCGGCAGACCGGCTCGGTGCTGCTGCCCTTCGGCTCGCCCGGCCATCCGCTCGGCACCGACGACCTCGGCCGCGACGAACTGGCCCGGCTGGTGCACGGAGCGAGGCCGCTGCTGCTCGTGGCGTTCGCCTCCACCGCCCTGGCCGCCGCCATCGGCACCGGCGTCGGACTCCTCGCCGGCTACGCGGGCGGCGCCCTGGAACAGGTGCTGATGCGCGCCGTCGACCTGGCCCTCGCCTTCCCCTCCATCCTCCTCGTCATCCTGCTGGTGGCCACCGCCGGACCGGGCACCACCAGCCTCGTCGTCGGGGTCGGCGTGTCCCTCGCCCCCGGCCTGGCACGGCTGGCCCGAGCGCTCACGGCCCGGGAGACGGCCCGGGACTACGTCGTCGCCGCACGCCTCGGCGGCACCCGCACCCCGCGCATCCTGGCGCAGGAGATCCTCCCCAACATCGCCGGACCGATGGTGGCCCAGGTCGTCATGACGCTGTCGGTCGCGGCCGGCTTCGCCGCCGGCCTGTCCTACCTCGGCCTCGGCATCCAGCCGCCCACCCCCGACTGGGGCTACATGGTCCAGGCCGGCCAGGAGTTCCTGTACACCGCACCCCGCCTCGTGGTGCTGCCGGCGGCCCTGACCCTGGTGTTCGTCGTGGCCTGCAACTTCGTGGGCGACGACCTGCGGGACGCGCTCGACCCGAAGGGCACCGCATGACCACCCTCCCGCTGCCGCGCGTGCGGCGCCCGCACCGTCCCAGGTCAGAACGGGCGGAGACGCTGAAGGCCATGTCCCGCAGGCTGCTCGGCATCCCGGTCGTCATGTTCGCGCTGGCGACCCTGGTGTTCGTCGCCATGCGCCTGCTGCCCGGCTCGCCCGCCGCCTCCCTGTCGGGCGGCGGAACGAACCTCACGGCCGAGGAGATCGCCCGGAACGAGGCCCGGGCAAGCGCGGCGCTCGGCCTCGACCAGCCGCTCCTCACCCAGTACGTCACCTACCTCGACGACTTGGTGCACCTGCGCCTCGGTGAGTCGTTCTTCGGCTCCAACAGCGTCCTCGGCCTGCTGGGCGACGCCCTCCCGGCAACCATCGAACTGACCCTGGCGGCGATGACCGTGGCCGTACTCCTGGGCGTGGTCACCGGTGTGGCCGCCGCACTGCGCAAAGGCACCTGGACCGACACCGCGACCCGGGCCGTGGCGACCGTCAGCTTCTCCCTGCCGTGGTTCGCGCTCGGTGTCATCGCCGTCGTCGTCTTCGGCGTCCAACTGCGCTGGCTGCCCGTCCTGGGCCGCCTGCCCAGCTCGCTCGACTACCGGCCCACCACCAACTTCATCCTGCTCGACGCGATTCTGCAGAACCGCCCCGATCTGATCGGTCCCTGGATCCAGCACCTGATCCTGCCCGCCACCACCCTGGCGCTGTCGATGGCCGGGTACGTCACCCGCATCGTGCGCGCCTCCGTCCTGGACGTCCTCGGCGACGACTACGTCAGGACCGCCCGGATGAAGGGGCTCGCGGAGGGCGTGGTGATCCGGCGGCACGTGCTGCGCAACTCCTGGCTGCCGATCGTGACGGTCCTCGGCCTGCAGTTCGGCTCCCTGCTGGGCGGCTCGGTGATCACCGAGACCGTCTTCTCCTACGGCGGCGTCGGCCGGCTGCTGGTGCAGGGCGTGCTCCAGCGCGACTACCCCGTGGTCCAGGGCGCCGCGCTCGCCATTGCCCTGCTGTTCGTCCTCGTCAACTACGCGGTGGACGTCCTCTACACGGTCCTCGATCCACGCATACGGAAAGGCTAGAGCCGCATGGACATCGTGCTGGTCCACGGAGCGGGCGGACGCCCCACCACCTGGTGGGAGGTCGAGCCCCTGCTCGCCGCCCTGGGACACCGGACGGTCGCCGTCACCAACCCCCTCACCTCCCTGGAGGAGGACGTGGCGCACACCACCGCCGCCATCGAGGAGATGGCGGGACCGGTGCTGCTGGCCGGTCATTCCTACGGGGGCGCGGTCATCACCAACGCCGGCCGGCACCCCGCCGTCCGGGGCCTGGTCTTCATCGCCGCCTTCGGCCCCGAGGAGGGCGAGACCGTCAACGGCATCGTCGAACGCTACGAACCCGCGGAGATCTCGAAGTACATGCGGCGCGGCCCGAACGGGGAGTGGAAGTCGGAGCCGAGCGACGAGTTCTGGGCGGAGATCGGCCCCGACCTGTCACCCGCGCACCGGGCCGTCGTCGAGGCCGAGGGACGCAAGGCGGAGAACGCGATCTTCCGGCAGCCCACCGGGAAACCCGCCTGGCAGACACTGCCCAGCTGGTACCTGGTCGCCGACGACGACCGCACCCTGCGTCCCGACGCGCAGCGCGACATGGCCGCCCGGATGGGGGCGATCACCGGACATGTGCCGGGCAGCCACTACACGACGCTCGTGCACCCGCGGCGGGTGGCCGACCTCATCCACACCGCGGCCACGGCCGTGAGCGGCACGCCGTGACCGGGGCCGCACCCGCCACCCGCCGGACGGAGAGCCCACCCGCGGTCCTGGAGATCCGCGGCCTGAAGGTCGGGTTCGACGTACCCGCGGGACGGCTGCCGGCCGTCGCCGGCGTGGACCTGACCCTGCACCAGGGCGAGATCCTCGCGCTGGTCGGCGAGTCCGGTTCGGGCAAGTCCGCACTGTCCATGAGCCTGGTCGGCCTCAACCGGGGCCCGCGCACACACATCAGCGGCGAGGTCGCCTTCGGCGGCCGCAACCTGGCCGAAGCCTCCGAGAGCGAACTGCGCCGCGTCCGCGGCAAGGACATCGCCGTCGTCTTCCAGGACTCCCTGGCGGCGCTCAACCCGCTGCACCGGGTCGGCGCCCAGGTCACCGAGATGATGCGCGCCCACCGCCGGATATCGCGCGAACAGGCCGTGGACCGGGCCGTCGACCTGCTCGGCGAGGTCGGCATCGCCAGCCCCCGCGCCAACGCCCGAGCCCTGCCGCACCAGTTGTCGGGCGGTATGCGCCAGCGCGTCATGATCGCCATGGGCCTGGCCAACGACCCCGCCGTACTGATCGCCGACGAACCCACCACGGCGCTGGACGTGACCATCCAGGCGCAGGTCCTCTCCGTGCTCCAGCGGGCGCGCGCCGACCACGGCACCGCCGTCCTGCTGATCACCCACGACCTGGGCGTGGTGGCCGAGGTCGCCGACCGGGTCGCCGTGATGTACGCGGGCCGCATCGTGGAACAGGGCACGCG
Source organism: Streptomyces sp. NPDC059785 (assembly GCF_042732375.1). Classification (NCBI taxonomy): domain Bacteria; kingdom Bacillati; phylum Actinomycetota; class Actinomycetes; order Kitasatosporales; family Streptomycetaceae; genus Streptomyces; species Streptomyces sp. NPDC059785. The sequence goes on along the minus strand of NZ_JBHWHV010000056.1, from coordinate 13,804 downwards.
CGACGAGGTGCTGTTCGATCCCCAGCACCCGTACACCATCGGCCTGCTCGGCTCGGTGCCGCCGATCGACGGCCCCGTCGCCGACCGGCTGCCCGCCATCCCCGGCAGCCCGCTGACGGGCGTGGACCGCCCGAGGGGGTGCGCGTTCGCCGCGCGCTGCGCCCACGCCCGGGACGAGTGCGCCGAGCAGCCTGAGCTGCGCCGCCGGCACGGCGGCCCCGGCCACCTGGACGCCTGCGTCCTGCCCGGCCCCGTACGGGAGACGGCGCGTGCGGCGGGCCCGGAACCGGCACGGGATCCGGCATACGACGACAAGGGGCGCTCATGACCTCGCCACCGGCCACACCGGCCACACCGGCCACCTCCGTCACCGCGGCTTCCGGCCCGGTCCCCCCGGCGCGGCCCGGCACACCGCTCATCCGGGCCGAGAGGCTGCGCGTGGAGTACCGCGGCCGCTCGGGCGGCAGGGTCCGGGTGCTGCGCGACATCGACCTGGAGATCCTGGAGGGCGAGACGCTGGGCCTGGTGGGGGAATCGGGGTGCGGCAAGTCCACGCTGGGCCGCGCCCTGCTGCGGGTGATCGAGCCCGCCTCGGGCGTCATCGACTTCCTCGGCCTGAACATCACCCGGCTCAGGGGCACCCGGCTGCGGCGGACCCGGGCCGACCTGCAGATGGTGTTCCAGGACCCGTTCGGTTCGCTGAACCCCCGGCGCCGGATCGCCGACATCGTCGCCGAGCCGCTGCTGCGGGCCCGCGGTGTGAGCCGGGCCGAGGCCGAACCGGTCGTGAGGGAGCTGCTGGAGAGGGTGGGCCTGGGCGCGGAGGCCGGCCGGCGCAAGCCGCACGAGTTCTCCGGCGGCCAGCGCCAGCGCATCGGCATCGCCCGCGCGCTGGCCTCCTCGCCGAAGTTCGTCGTCGCGGACGAGGCGGTCTCCGCGCTGGACGTCTCCATCCAGGCGCAGGTACTGAACCTGCTGTCGGACATGGTCCGCGAGCGCGGCCTGACCATGCTGTTCATCTCCCACGACCTGGGCGTCGTACGGCACATCGCCGACCGGGTGGCCGTCATGTACCTGGGGCAGATCATCGAGGTCGCCTCCCGGGACGACTTCTTCTCCGGTCCCGCCCACCCCTACTCCGACGCGCTGCTGTCCTCCGTCCCGTCCCTGCGCCGCGGAGGGCGGCGCGAACGGCAGGTCCTGGAGGGCGAGTTGCCCGACCCGGCGAACCCGCCGGAGGGCTGTCTGTTCCAGACCCGCTGCCCCTTCGCCGAGGACGGGTGCCGCACCCGGATGCCGGAACTGCGGGAGGTCGCGCCCGGCCGCACCGTGCGCTGCCACCTGCCCCTGGTGCCCGGCCCCGTGAGAAGTCCTGACGAACATGTCCGTGAGAAGTGAGAGAGGCTGGCCCCGCGTGATCATCGACGCGTACAACACCACCCAGGACGTCCGGGGACGGTCGGACTACCTCACCGGCGTCCGCAAGGGCGAGGCACCGCCGCCGTACACACCGTTCGATCCCCGGCGCATCCTGGACCGCATGGACGCCGCCGGCGTCGACATGGCCATGGTCTGCTCGCTCGCCCAGCGCATCGAGAACGACTTCATCGCCTCCCTGGTCGCCGCCCACCCCGACCGCTTCTTCGGCTTCGGTCAGGTCCTGCCGCAGGCCGACGACGCCGTGGCGGAGATCGACCGCATGGCCGACGCCGGCCTGGTGGGCCTCAAGCTCCACCCCAGCCTGCACGGCTACCACGTCGCCGACCACGGACTGCTGGACCCGCTGTTCGAGGCCTGCGCAAGGCGCGGGCTGATGGTGCTGGTCAACGCCCTGGACGACTCCTTCTGCGCCCCGCTGGCCATCGAGGAGATCGCCCGCGACCACCCCGGAGTGCCCACGATCATCGCCCACATGGGCGCGGTCTGGAACGTCCCCGAGGCGATCATCGTCGCCGAGCGGCAGCCCCACGTGTACCTGGAGACCTCGGCCACACTCATGAGCGACGTGAAGCGTGCCTACGCCCGGCTGGGCCCTGAGAAGATCCTGATGGGCAGCGAGTGGCCGGGCTCCGACTTCGATCTGGAGCGCATGAAGATCGCCAAGGCGGTGCCGGACGACAAGGACCGGGCGCTCGTCGAGGGCGGCAACATGGCCCGACTGCTCGGGATCACCGCGTGAGCGCCGCACACCTCGATACGGCATCGGCCGGGGTGACACCCGTTGCCGTACCCACGGCCATGGACGACGACGCCGCCGAACTGCTGCGCATGGCTCAGGAGTTGCTCGGACGCGTCTGGCGTGACGGCCGACACGAGGTCGCGACCGCGCTGCGCACGGCCGACGGCGCCGTGCACACCGGGGTCCACGTCGAGGGCTCCTGCCGGCGCAGCTCGATCTGCGCCGAGGGCGTCGCCCTGGGCACGGCCCGCGGTGCGTACCCGGGCGAACGACCACTGGAGGTGACCTCGGTGGTCTCCGTCCAGATCAAGCCCGCCGGACAATTCCGGGTGATCGCGCCGTGCGGCGTGTGCCGGGAACTGATCAGCGACTACAGCCCCGACGCGACGGTCTGGATCACCACGGTCGAGGAGAACGAGGTCGTCCCGGTCCGGGCCCTTGACCTGCTGCCGGACAAGAGCCGGCGCGCGTGGTGACCGCGGACCGCGTGACGCGCCCGAAGACTCCTGGCCGTGAAGAAGAAGGAAGCACCATGACATCAGTCATCCCCGTTCCCCTCGGGCAGCCCGTCCCCACCGGCCTGGACGTCCCTGCCCTCGCCGCCGGACTCGGCGGCTCCGGCGCCCCGGTGCTGTGGGAGCACCTGACCTGGCAGGAGACGGAGACGACGGCCGCCGCACAGAACGCCGTCATCATCCCCGTCGGAGCCACCGAACAGCACGGCCCGCACCTGCCGCTGGCCGTCGACACCCTCATCTGCCGCGCCGTCGCGCTCGGCGTATCCGCGCTGACCGGTGTACCGGTGGTGCCGCCGCTGAGCTTCGGTGTGTCCGCCTCCCACGGCGACTTCGGGGGCACGGTGGCCCTGCGCCCAGAGACGATGATCGCCGTCGTCGAGGACGTCATCGACTCCCTGTACGCCTCAGGAGTACGGCAGTTCATCCTGCTCAACGGACACATCTGGAACAACGGCGCGCTCGACGTGTCCGCCGAGAAGCTGCGGGTGCGTCATCGCGACGCCCGGGTACGGGCCCTGGGCTACGTGACGATGTACCCCGGCCCCGAAGTGGACGGACATGTGCGGTACGGCCGGGCGCTGATGCACGCCAACTTCTTCGAGACCTCGGTCATGCTCCACCTCCACCCCGAACTGGTGCGAATGGACAAGGCCACCTCGCACGTCGACGTGGACTCCTTCTGGGACTACCGGATGGACCAGGTCAGCGAGACCGGCGTCTGGGGCCGCGACGTCACCGACGCCGACGCGAAGCACGGCGGCGAGGAGTTCGACCGCTGCCTGCTCACCACCGCCCGCGCCGTGTCCGCCGCCGTCCGTGAACCCTGGCCCGACCCGACCCACCGCCCTGGAGCGACCGAAGCAACCGGAGCGACTGAGGCAACCGGAGCAATCGGAGCGACTGAAGCAGTCGGAGCAACTGGAGCGACCGCGTGAAGATCTACGACATCACCCTGCCCATCCACCCCGAGATGCTGCACTGGGGACGCAAGCCCGAGGTCGAGATCGTCGAGTCCCTCTCCCACGGCGACGCCTCCAACGTCACCCGCTGGCGGCTCGGCGCCCACACCGGCACCCACGTCGACGCCCCCGCGCACTTCCGCGACGGCGCCACTCCCATCGACGAGGTGTCCCTGTACTCGCTGGTCGGCCCCGCCCTGGTCATCGACCTCACCCATGTGGAGGGCGACGTGGAACCGCACCACCTGGAGGAGGGCGGGGCCGCCGGACACCGGCGCGTCCTGCTCAAGACCTCCAACTCCGCGGGGCCCCTCAAGGAGACCGAGCGTGCCCCGAGCTGGGTGGGCCTGTCCCCGAAGGCGGCCGACTGGCTGATCGAGCACGAGGTCGAACTCGTCGGCATCGACTACCTCACCATCGAGAGCCACCATCGCACCGACACCTGGGACGTACACCACTCCCTGCTCGGCGCGGGCGTGCTCATCCTGGAGAACGCCGACCTCGATCAGGTGCCCGCCGGGACCTACGACCTGACCTGTCTGCCCGCCAAACTGGTCGGCGCCGACGGCTCCTTCGCCCGCGCCATCCTCACCACCCGGGACTGACCATGGCCACGATCGCGATCGCCGCACCCCATCCCGCCGGGATCGAAGCGGCCCGTCAGGTGACCGCCGAGGGCGGCGGCGTGATCGACGCCGCCCTCGCCGCCGCGGCGGCGCTCACGGTGGCCTACCCCCACCAGTGCTCGATCGGCGGCGACCTGATCGCCCTGATCCGCGACGGCGCGCGCGGCACCGTACGCGCCGTCCTGTCGGCCGGAGCCGCCGCGGCGGCCACCGACCCCGCACCCCTGCGGGCGGCGGCGGACCGGATGCCCGGCGGCGGCCCGCATACGGTGACGGTCCCCGGAGTGGTGGCCGGTTGGGCGGAACTCGCCCGTCTCGGGGCGCGACTGCCGCTCGCCCGGGCCTTGGCCCCGGCCATGGCCCTGGCCGGGCAGGGCGTCGCGGTCAGTGAGGGCCTGGCCCGCGCGATCCGCAACCGCCTCGACGTCGTACGGGCCGACCCGGGACTGTCGGCGCTGCTGCTGGACAAGGCAGGGGAGCCGCTGTCCGCGGGGGCGTGCCTGCGCCAACCGGCCCTCGCCGCGACCTTGGGGGAACTCTCCGACGACTGGCGTCACTTCTATACCGGACCGACCGCTCGGCGTCTGGTGGCGAACCTGCGCGCACGCGGCAGTCTGCTCGACGCGGCGGACTTCGCCGCCCACCGCGTGGAGAACACCGCTGCGCTGAGCGCGACCCGCAACGGCGTCACCTGGTGGGTGGCCCCGCCGCCCAGTCAGGGCGCTTCCCTGCTGGCCGTACTCGGCCGCGACGGCGACCCGCTGACCGCCGCCCGGCGGGCCGAACTGAGCCGGGACGCACTCCTCGGCGATCCCCGGTCGGGCCCCATAGACACCGATGGCTTGCTGCTGCGCGAACCGCGCGACATCGCCGCACTGCCCTCAGGGCCCAGACCGGCAGGAGACACGGTCGCCGTCACCGCCGTCGACGACGAGGGCAACGCGGTCACCCTCATCCAGAGCCTGTTCCAGAGCTTCGGCTCCGGCATCGCGGACCCGGCCACCGGCGTGGTGCTCCACAACCGCGGCTCGGCGTTCAGCCTGGACCCGGCGCACCCCGGCACGCTGCGTCCCGGAGCGCGGCCCCCGCACACCCTGTGCCCGGCGCTCGCCACCGCACCGGAACGCGTCGTGGCCCTCGGCTGCCAGGGCGGCCGGGCCCAGGCGTGGATCCTGTCGCAGGTGGCCGACGAACTCCTCGACGCCCCCGACCCGGAAGCCCTGCTCGCCCGCCCCCGCTGGGTCATCGGCTCCCGCGACCTGAACCGTCCGCAACCCCACCCTGGTCCTGGAGCCGGGCACCCCGGACACCGACCGCCTGATCTCCGCCGCGGACCGACTGGGCCTGACGGTGGCCTGGACGGCAGGCCCGCACGACGAGGCGGGCCATGTGCAGACGGCACGGCTGCGCTCGGGCGAGGTGGACGCGGCGAGCGATCCCAGGGCGGACGGGACAGCCGTCGTGTTCACCGGCTCCGCACGCCGATGAGCCGGCACTGCGCGATCTCGGTGGCGAACCCGAAGTACCGCTGCCAGGAGCTGACCCGAACAATCGCCGAAGAGGCGGCGGCGATTGCACCGAGGCGGACCCCCGAGCCGTCCCGGCACACGGGACGGACCTGCGTCTGTGCGCGCAGCCAGCCGGTCACCGCCTCGCCATCGCGGCTGCCCCAGGCGTCCGGCGGCAGCCGACTCTCCACGTCGACCATGTCCACCGGCTCGCCCGCTGCTACGAGCGCCGAGCCACCGTCATTGACGCCTTCTTCGACCTCGCCGACACCATCATCACCGTACGCAGCCTGATTCGACGAGCATGGACCACCCACCGCTGGGACGAACGCCCCGGCCGCCGGCCATGACCGGCACCCCTCTACCCGCGCGACCGCAGATGGTGTCCCTCGTCGTGGTGTTGGGGATCAGCGGCCGGGAGTGCGCGGGCGTCTGCCCGGGGCGCACTTCCACGGGTGAGTACCGCTCCCTGAACAGGAGGCGGGCCATCGCGTAACTCTCCGTGATAAACAGCCAGTTCAACCACGAGGAGTACACGATGGCCCTGTCCCAGTCTGAGCTGAACCTGTGCGGCAACTACTGTCAGTCTTGATGTTGCCGGGCCGTGTCGATGAGGGCCTGCAACTGCGCGCGGGTCGCGCCTTGGGGCCTTCGGCCGGGGCGATGTAGACGTCGTGGCGCGCGAGAAGTTCGGCAGCCCCCGTCAGCACACCGGTTCAGGTAGGTGCGGTGGCAGCCGATGATCTCGGTGATCAGGACAGTCGTGGCTACCCGGCGGGCCCGTAGGACTGCGGCCAGTACGCGGATGTGATGTTCGAGTTGACCGATTCCGTGGGCGGAGGGGCGCTGACGGGGATGGCCGGTGCGGCGGGTCAGGTCACGGTCGGCGAGCCACTGCCAGTCGTCGGCGACCAGCTCGACCAGGGAGTCCAGCTCCTGGCGGGGCATGCCGGTCAGGGCCGGGTCCGACAGCCAGGCGGTAGCGGCGGGATCGATGCGGCGAGGCGGCGTTCGCTGCGGTTCCGGGGCCGGGTGGAGGGTGTAGTTCCAGTCACCGTGGAAGGCGTCGCGGCTCAGCGGGAGGGCGGCGACCTGCCAAGGGGCGGGGTTCTGCCCGGTAGGGTAGCGATGGGTGTCCAGCTCGGCCCGAACGACAAGTCCGGTGCGGGTGTGAGCCGAGGCGATCGCCTGGACGGCGACCTCGTGGCTGGTCAGCGGGATGACGCGCCAGGCGCAGGTGATCCGGGAGAACAGCCGGTGTTCGACCTTGTTCCATTTACTTGTGCCAGGCCAATGCTGTTGTTTGCCTGTTCATCAGTTCGGTGGTGGGGACGTGCTGGGCCCGCCGGGCGTTGATAGGTCATGCATCCGTGGATAGGGCGATCCGATGACGTGCGGCTGGGTGCGCTTACGTCGTGGGTGACGCCGGAGCTGGTGGATGGGGTGTTGGCCGAGTGTGGTCGGGGTGGGGTTAAGCCAGGGGCGCTGTCGCCGCGGTTCATGGTCTACTTCACGCTCGCGCTGGCGCTGTTCGCGCAGGACTCCTACGACGATGTCGCGGAGAACCTGGTCGGGGCACTGGAGGGGATGGACAAGACAATCCCGAGCCGGGCCTCGTTCACCCGTGCCCGGCAGCGCCTGGGACCCGAGGTGTTGGAGGCGGTCTTCCGCCGGGTGCGCGGACCGGTGGCCCCCGCCAAGGTAGGCAGGGCGTTCTGGCGCGGGATGCGGTTGGCCGCTGTCGACGGCTTCGTACTGGACCTGCCGGACAACAAGGCCAACCGGGAGTTCTTTGGCGGGTGGAGCGACGCGCGCGGGGCGCCGGCCGGGTTTCCGCAGGTGCGGGTCGTGACGCTGACCGAGACTGGCACGCGTGCCTCGATCGACGCTCGGATCGGCGGCTTCAACGGTGGCGAGCGGGAGTTGGCGGTGCAGATGGCCTCCTCCGCGGCCTGGATGCTGGTCATCATGGACCGCAACTTCCCCGGGGTGGAACTGTGGAAGACGTACACCCACGCCGGAGCGCATCTCCTGCTGAGGGCTCGGTCGACGGTCGCCTCCCGGCCGCTTGAGGTGCTGGCGGACGGGAGCTATCTGGGGCGGATGAGCCTGGCCGGGCAGCGGGCCTCGCATCCGGGCGGCGTGACGGTCAGAGTCGTCGAGTACCGCATCGACGGCGGCGAGCTGATCAGGTTGCTGACCGATCTGCTGGACGTCGAGGCCTATTTGGCGGCGGAGTTGGCCGCGCTTCACCATGATCGCTGGGAGGCGGAATCGGCTTCCCGGCAGGGCAAGACGTTCCAGCGTGGGCCCGGGCAGGTGTTGCGCTCGGCCACTCCGGCGCTGGTGCACCAGGAGGTCTGGGCGCATCTGGTGGTGCACCACTGCCTGAACGGGATCATCATGCAGGTCGCCGACGGCGAGGAGACCGACCCGCATCGGATCTCCTTCGTCAAGGTCCTCAAGCACGTACGGCGCAGCGTGATCCGCCAGGCCAAGGACGCCGTCTCGGCCGTCAGGGCATTCCTGGCGATGCTGGAGGCCAAGGTCCGCCGCAAGCTCGACACCGGTCCTCGCCGCAGCCGCAGCGCGCCGCGGGTCCTCAAACGCCCGGATTCGAGGTATTCGCCCTCGGTGAAGAAGCAGCAACACGGACCCACCCGGCAGGTCCCCGCGAAGGTGATCACCCCCAGTCCGGCGATGCTTCAGTAGCTCAAACAACGGCATTGTGTGCCAGGCGGGAAGTGGCAGACCGTGATCGAAATGTCCATCTCGCGGGCAAGGGCGGCCAGTTGCCACCTCCAGGTGTGGAAGAGAACGCCGTTGGGTCCACCGGCATCGGCGGTGATCAGCAAGGCGGCGGCGCGGGGGTGGTCGAGATGCCCGCGGTCGTACCACCAGCGGCGGATCGACTCCACCGCGAAGGCGGCGGTGTTGCGGTCGGTGCCGACGTTGACCCAGCCTCTGTCCTTGCCGAGGTCGTATATTCCGTACGGGGTGATCAGGTCGGTGTCGGCCGGGAAAGCATGATCGTCGACCTCAAGCGGGGTGCCCTTGGGTCGCCAAGTGCGGCCCGGGAGCAGGTAGTTGCCAATGGCCTCCTTCTTCTTCGCATCCACACTGATCACCGGCTGCCCGTCGGCGAGGAAGGCATCGACGGTGGCATGGATGTGCCGGAACTGCGCATCCCGGTCAGAGTGGTTGTCCCCAGAGCGTGTCTGCGCGGCGGCCTGCAGCGAGTAGCCCATCTGGTGCAGCAGCTTGCCTACGGTGGTCGCGCCGACCGGGTGCCCCGCGGTGGTCAGCTGCTCAGCCAGGTCACGGAGCGAGGCAGTGGTCCAGCGCAGCACAGAGGCCGGATCGCCCAGCTCGGTCGCCGCCGGCGCAGCCTGGCGCGGAGCTGCTCAGCGTCCGCGTGGCCGAGTCGTTCCATGATGACCAACCCTTCCGTCCATGCGGCGCGCGCCGCCTCCGGACGCCCGGCGCTGAAATGGGTGTCCCCGAGGCCCATGAGACTGGTGGCTGTGAACCAAGGGAGGCCGCCTTGCCGCTGGTAGAGGGCGAGGGCCTCGCGAAAGCTGCTGACGGCTTCCTCGTACTGTCCGAGGTGGTGCTGGGCGTGGCCGATGCTGTCCCAGGTGAGCGCCGCGTTGGTGTTGTCCCCGAGTTCCTGGCACAGGGCCAGTGCCTGTAGGCAGCTGTCAAGAGCCTGCTGGTGCTGTCCGAGCAGAACGTGGTTCCAACCGACCGCGTTGAGCGCGGACGCGATGGCCGTCCGGCTGCGACGGTCGTCGGCACCACGACCTCCACACGCGCGGAAGAGCTCGAGGGACCGCTGTGCGGCGCCGAGCGCGTCTTCGAGGTCGCCCTGCTGTTCCGCTATCCAGGCCAACGTGCGGCAGCTTTCCGCGCAGGCTCGCATATCGCCGCACGCAGTGAACAGTTCGATGGCCCGCTCGGCTTCGGACCGTGCCTCGTCGAAGCGGCCCAGACCCGCCATGGCGGTCCCGAGTCCGCGGTGGACGTAGCCTTGAGCGGTCTGGTCGCCCAGTCGAAGAGCACCACGCAAGGCAGTACGGTGCACTGCCTCCTCCTCCTGCCACAGGCCGCGCCAGTGCAGGTGGTTGGCCATGGCCCAGGCGAGCTGCCAGGTATGGGCGTCGTATTCGTGGGCGTCGGCCTGTGTGACGACTGCCGGCAGTACCGCCTCTTCGGCCTTGAACCAGGCCGTCGCTCTCTCGGCGTCCGCGGTGAAATCCTGGATGAACACGCCTTCGGCCGGCGGGGTCAGGGAGATCAGCGCCCGTGCACGGTTGGTCAGTGCCGCTGCTCCATGGGCGGTATGGAGGTAGTGGTCGAGCATTCGGTGGCGGGCGGCCTGTATCTGCTGGGACGGCTCGATGCTCCGGATGAGTTCGGTGGCGTACGTACGCAGGAGATCGTGCGAGGTGTAGCGGCCGGGGGCGGTTTCGTCGACGAGGTGGGCCTGTATGAGTTCGGACAGTACTTGTCTGGCATGGGGGAGGGTGAGGGCGGCGAGGCTGGCGGCGGCGGGCAGGGTGATGTCGGGGCCCGGGTGCAGGGCGAGCAGCCGGAACAGGCGGGCGGCATCGGGGGTGAGGGCGTGGTACGACCAGGAGAACACGGCGCGTATGTCAGCGGCGGTGTCGCCTCCGTGGAACGCGTCGAGGCCGTCAGAGGTGTCGTGTAGTTCGGCCGCGATCGCCGCCAGGGGGATGGCGGAGCGGGTCGCCGCGCGGGCGGCGGTGACGGCCAGGGCCAGGGGCAGGCGCGCGCACCGGGCGATGATTTCCTCGACGGCGTCGGGTTCGGCCGTGACGCGCTGCTGTCCGAGACGGCGGACGAGCAGTTCGCGGGCTTCCGGCACGGTCAGCACGTCGAGGTTCAGCGGATGGGCGCCGTCCACGGCGATGAGGCCGGTGAGCCGGTCGCGGCTGGTCACGATGACCAGACTGCCGGCCGCTCCGGGCAGCAGTGGCCGCACCTGCGCGGCGTCACGGGCGTTGTCCAGGAGCACGAGCACGCGTTTGCCGCTGAGCCGGGTACGGTACGAAGCGGCGAGCGCGTCGACGTCCTGCGGCAGGTTGTGCGGGTCGGCGCCCAGTGATTCCAGCAGTGTGCGCAGGGCGTGTTCCGGCGGGACCGGCAGACCGGCCGGGTCGAAACCGCGCAGATTCAGATACAGCTGGCCGTCCGGGAAACGCGCGGCGACCTGTCGGGCCCAGTGCACCGCGAAGGTCGTCTTGCCCACACCCGCCATGCCCGCGATGGCGCTGATGACCACCGTGCCCGCCGAGGGCAGTCCGGCCGCCTCCGCCAGCTGAGTGTTCCGGCCGACGAACACCGACAGCCCGGCGGGCAGCTGAGCCGGGGGAGCGGAAGCAGCCCGGACAGGCGTCGAAGCCGGTGCTGGTGCTGGTGCTGGTGCTGGTGCCGGTGCCGCTGCCGGATGGGGAGGGGCCTCTGGAGCGAGGAGCGTGCCGTCGGCACGCAGCACACGGTGATACATCGTCTGCAGCGCCGGCCCGGGGTCCACTCCCAGCTCATCCGCAAGCAGGGTCTGCGCTTCCCGGTAGGTTTCCAGGGCTGCGGCCTGCCGCCCCGAGCGGTACAGGGCCAGCATCAGCAACTCACGAAACCGCTCGTCCAGCGGGTGTTCGACAACCAGCCCGGCCAACTCCACGGCTGCTCGCGCATGATTCCCGCGGTCCAGGTCGGCCTTGCCGTACGCCGCCTGCGCGGACAGGCGCAGCTCATCGAGCCGCTGCCGCTGACTCTGCGCGTACTCGCCTCGGACGCCGGCCAGCGCGGTCCCGCGCCACAGGCCCAAGGCCTCCCGCAGATACTTCACCACGCCCTGGGCATCCTCTGCACCGCGCGCGCCCTCAGCCTGGGTCAGCAGCGCCCGGAAGACACCAAGGTCCAGGTCGTCCGGCGAAACACGGAGCTGATAACCGTCTCCGGTGGAACGGATCACCGACGTCGCGACGTCGCCACGGGGTTCGAGAGACTTCCGCAGCCCGTGCACGTACCCACGCAGGATGGCGAGCGCGGAAGCAGGTGCCTCCGTGCCCCACACCGCGTCGACCAATGCGCCCGCCGACACCTGCGAGCCCTCCGCCAGCAACAACACGGCCAGCACGGCCCGTTGCTGAGGCGGACCGAGCTCGATCTGCTCCGAGTCGCGCCACGCACTGACAGGCCCCAGCACCGCGAACCGCAATCGCTCTTCCAAACCTGTATTCCCCCTGAAAGACCCGCAGCCGGTGCACGAGCGGTGCAGCCCAGTTGCCGGGCCGGCGACAAGACAGTCTCCCGAGTGTACTGAAGTAGCTCACCGGCTCACGGCGTCGGACAGCAAGGAGGCATGCGCGGCAAGTCGTTCTCTCAGCACGACAACGGCCGCATCTCTCGGCAGCCGCATCCTGAACTGCTCGCCGGCCTGGCGTTGCACATCAGCGACCAACACTACGGACTCACCATTCTGCAAGGCGTGCAGCACCGCCGACGTCGCGGCGGCTCTGGCGCGACGCCAGTCATGGTCCGAAGTAACGCCGGCGCGCTTCTTCTCTCCCAGAGCGGCGGCTCGCCGACTCACCAACAACTGCACGAGGTCTTCCCAGCCCAAGTGACGCATGTAGGTAACTACGGCTGCCGGGTCCGTTCGGGTCAACTCATCCCCTCTGCCACCTTCCGGTGCCGAGCGGCGCTGAGTCGCCCGAGACCTCATACGGAATGTCACGGAACGGTATCGAAGGATGGTTCTTAGAACTCGTGGGACGGAGTGGACCGTATCCGGGGTGTCGACGTTCTGGAAGAGCCGGAACGGCACATTGATGGAACTTCTCATGGGGGTTTGTGTGTCTCGCACTCGTAGTTCAGTTTTTGCGGCGGTTGCCCTTGCGGGTTCTCTTCTGCTGACCGCTTGCGGTGGCGGTGACGAGGGCAGTCAGAAGGCCGATGGCTCGAATGCCGCTGGCTCCGTGGATCAGAGCCAGCTGTCATTCAAGAGCGGCACGGCCAAGCAGAACAATGCCAACCTGAGCACGGGTGACCTGGCTGCGGATGCGGCGCCCGTAAGCCAGTCCAAGGTGTCCAGCCCGGTTATCCGGAAGTGGGTGCAGCTGTCGGCCAGTTCGGCGGGTGATCTGGATCCGGTGGTCACGAACGGCGCCGGGTTCGTTCTTTACCGTTTCGACAAGGACAATGCGGATCCTTCGAAGTCGAACTGCTTCGACGACTGCCAGAAGACATGGCCTCCGCTCGTGGTGGCGTCGAACGGCAAGGTCTTCATTGACGGAATCGACAAGTCAAAGATCGGTTTCATCAAGCGGGGCAAGGGCTTCCAGGTGACGATAGGCGGCTGGCCGGTCTATCTGTTCAGCAAGGACACGGCGCCGGGTGACACCAACGGCCAGGGCGTGCAGGGGACCTGGTTTGGTGTCACACCCGATGGCGAGCGGGCCGGTCAGGCGTCCGACGGGTCCGCGCCCGAGGTCGACCCCGCCGACGGCGGCCAGCAGGGTGGTGACGACCAGTCGAAGGGGGAGGTGGTCGAGCGTGCCGAGGAAGGCCGGTACAAGATCGTCGAGGACCCCAACGACCCGGACAGTGCCTCGGGAATCGTCAGTGGAAAGGGTTGCGTGAACACTCCGTCGTTCGGCGCGGCCATCGGCCCTGACGACGCGTCCGGTCCGATCAAGATCTGGTCGGGTAAGGACTGCACCGGCAAGTCGGCCCTGCTGGAGAACGGCAGCGGGACCTTCGCGGACTTCGGTATCGACAAGGTCAACTCGATCTTCATCGGCCAGTTCGCCACGAATTAGCGGAGAGCGCGGGCCGCGGCCAGGATTCTGCGCGAACTCCTGCGCGAACTCCTGCGCGAACTCCTGCGGGAGCTCCAGCGCGAGCTCCTGCGGGAAGCGGCCACCCCACCCGAGATGACGTCGCCTCGGCCGCACATGACGCAGGCAGTGGCTGGACAAGTGATCCG
>NZ_JBHWHV010000055.1:0-66570 GCF_042732375.1 Streptomyces sp. NPDC059785 | reverse complement strand
CTCCAACGCCGACCACTGCGCTTCCGTCAGATCCCCACGAGCCATGGCAAGTGATCATGACACGACCCTGATCATCTTTGAAAACAGACCCTAGTGGAAGCTTCGCTTGACTGCGGTGTCAATCGTTCCCCGCTCTCGTTGCCCCTGCGCCGTGTGGCTGGCACTCTGGCTGAACTCTCTCCAAACACGCGGGTGTTCGGCGGTCACTGGCTGCCGTTCGCCGAGCATTCCCTGAACCAGGCAGTGGCCGGTGCGCTGCAGCCGTTGTTCGAGCCACTCTCTGGAGGCAAGGAGAGCATAGGCCGTACCGCTGGGCCACTCCCACGTCAGGTACTGCACCTGGAGCTGCCCATGGGCGTCGTGCCAGCAGGGGCGGTCAGGGTCGCGTCGCAGCCCGCTGTCTCTCAGGAGCGGGCTGGGCAGCATCACGGAGACGGAAGCCTTGAGGGAGGGCGCTGCCGTCGGGCGCCTGGTCGTACCATTCGACGCCGCCGTCCGGAGCAGCGGTCTTGATCGTCTCCCAACGCGGAGGCGCCGGCGTTCGGAGCTGGAAGCAGAGTTCCCCGAACGCGCGATGTTGGCTTCCGTCCCATTCCCAGATGCTCTGCCAGTTGTGTGTCCTGCTGTTGTTCGCTGTCACTGCCGTCCTCTGACCGTCCTGCCGCCCCACGGTGCGCGCGTCCCATTGCAGCGTAGAGGGCTGCACTGACACGCGACGCTCTCTTTCGCCGGTGGGCGGGCAGGCCGGTGCAGAGCGGGTGCGGGCTGCCACTGCGGCCGTTTGCTGTCTTGGGTGGCCGGCCATGAGGTCCGGGACGGCATTGGCGTGCAGGGCCGCCCCAGGTGCGGACGGGTTCCCAGGGGTGCCTGGAACGGTCGCTGATCGACACATCGGCGCCTTTCGCCGAGCGCCGCAGCCCGACCCTGTTGCCGGACCCGGACCCGGACCCGGTCGCGCCGCCTGCGATCACGTTGAAAGGACTGAGGCTTCCGGGGAGGTCGCTGCAGATGGGCACCGATGCCATAATTGGTACGTGCGTTTGATTTGATGCAGGGGGAGAGCCGTGCCGTACGAACTTGCCAACCGTCTGGTCGTCGGGATCGCTTCCAGCGCGCTGTTTGACCTGGAGGAAGCGGACGCTGTCTTCCGTGATCAGGGGGAGGAGGCCTACCGCACGTTCCAGGAGAAGCACCTGGACGATAACCTGCGCGCCGGGGCCGCTTTTCCCTTCATCCGGAGGCTGCTGTCGTTGAACGGCCTCAGCGCATCCGACGACCCTCTGGTCGAGGTCATCGTCTTGTCCCGCAACGATCCCGACACCGGGCTGCGGGTCATGCGGTCCATCCAGGCTCACGGTCTGACGATCAGTCGTGCCATCTTCATGCAGGGACGCTCTCCCTACCGCTTCATGCCCGCGCTGAACATGTCTCTGTTCCTGTCCGCGAACGAGACGGACGTCCGCGAGGCTGTCGCCCTCGGCCTGCCCGCCGGCCGTGTCCTCGGCCCCGCAGCAGCCGATGAGACCGACGACCAGGATCTGCGGATCGCCTTCGACTTCGACGGAGTGCTCGCTGACGACTCCTCAGAACAGGTCTTCCAGACCGACGGGATTGAAGGTTTTCGCTCTTACGAGACGACGAACGCCGCCACCCCACACGACCCAGGCCCCCTGCGGGACTTTCTTGCAAGCGTCAACCGGATCCAGCAGCGTGAGGAAGAACAGCGGGCCAAAGACCCCGACTACAAGATCCGAGTCCACGTCTCCTTGGTCACCGCCCGCAACGCGCCGGCCCACGAACGCGCGGTGCGCAGCTTGAAGGGCTGGGGTGTGACCGTCAACGACGCCTTCTTCCTCGGCGGCATCGACAAAAGCAGGATTATGAGCGTCCTCAAGCCCCACATCTTCTTCGACGACCAGGTCAGCCACCTGGCCGGAACCTCCCGCAGCACACCCAGCGTGCACATCCCCTTCGGGAAGATCAACGAAACGGACGAGCAGGCCCCCACCGAAGCAGACCGGTAAGCAGATGAAGAGACCGAGCACAGGTGGCGATGCGGCCACGTCGTCCTGCCTGAACGGTTCCTCTTGGGCCGCCACCCTTCCCGGGGGCGACCGTGCGTGGGAAGCGGAGTCCACCGAGATGGATCAAGGATCGGCCGCACCTCCGATGCCGTCCTAGAAGCCGTGACTCTGGAGGTGATCTTGGGTGGTCAAGCGCTGGCCAATCCGGCCGCGTTGCGGAGAGTCCGGAAGCGAGGTGTCTGGCAGGCAGGTGGGATGGTGCAGTACCAGTCGGCGAGGCGGCTGATACTGCAGGCCATGGCGGCTAAAACGGGCTGCCCACAGGTGCGGGGCAGGCCTCGAAAGTGGGCTCTGCGTAGGCCGTGCGCTCAGACGTTCTGGGGCAGGGCGGCGCGGATCGCGTACCGACGCTGCCGCTGCTCGGTCTGCTGGTCGAGCTGGTTGCGCACCTGGATTTCGTGAAGCAGCCGCGACAGCACTGCGACGGAGCGGGAGCGAGTGGCCTAAAAAGTACACCCGACACGCTCGGGGCAGGGTCGGCAGCCCCTCTCGGCGAAGGGGTCCTGAATGCCTGCCCAGGCGCGCGTGGTGCTACTTGCCGCGGAGCTCGTCTATCCGACGCTGCCCCAACCAGTCCAGGATCATGTCGAGGCGCCTGACGGACGGTTCGATGCGGCTCAGGGACCGGTCCAGGTTGATGAACGGATCCAACAGGCCGGTGAGCGACGACGTCTTGGACTTCAGTCCCTCCGCCTGCCTCGCCCATGACGTCAGGTGTCTGGATGCATCACTGAGGCCGGTCAGCATGCGGGCCATCTCGTCATCCGGCAGAGCGGCATCCGCTTCTTCGGAGCTGTCGACGCCCAGCAGCCGCTGCGCGACGGCCACGGCCGCGACAACAGCCTCCACACGCTTCACCGCATGGTCGCGAAACCGGCGGGCCATCGCCTTGAGATCGACGTCGACGCCTTCGATAAGTCGGCCCTGAAGCTGGTGAGGCGTCACGATGGGAGCTGGGTCCGATGACGCCATCGTCCACGCGATGGGCCTGTGCCGACCGAGAAGGTCGTCCGCCAACAACCGGTAGGCCAGGACGAGATCCGCAATCAGGTCCGGCTCCAGTGTATCCCGGTGATAGGCCGCGTTGCGGTACCGGTGCAGTCGGTTTAGTACGGTGCGCTCCTGGTCGGTCAGCACGCCCTTCTGCCGCAGGAACCTGGTCTTCTCATCCAGGTGGTCATCCATGGCCTTACGGCGATCCGGCCCTATATGCGTATCGACCAGCTGGTTCAGTTCCTCGGGGAGCTGTCCGCCGCTGTCGCGGAACTCGCGCATCTCCTCGATGGCGCTGTCGGCGATCTGGAAAGCCAGCCGGGCGTTGACCTCGCGGCTGATGACTACCTCCACCAGGTGGTCAAGGAGGATGAGAGCTAGCCGGTCGTGTGCCTGATCACCTGCTTCGGCGCATCGCCGGATCTCGGCTATCTCAACCGCGAGCCAGTTCCACTGCTCGGCCTGCTGTATGGTCTCGCGGTCCCAGTCGGACGCGAAAGGTTGCATGGGAGGCATGACAACAGCCTCCCACTGCCTGACCGGCACCCCACGGGTGAGGTACGGACGCGGACATTCGGGCGACCCGTCATCGCGCAAGTTGTGCCGCCCAGACGGTCTACGGCGGCACAGTGTTGCCGGGCACGCGCAGACTTCCTCGCAGGGCGGAGGAGACCGGCTACCACGGTCAACTGGCAGAGCCGTCGGCCTCCAGGCCGTAGCGCAGTAACCGGGCCGCGGCCTGGAGACAGGCGCCGAACACAAGAGCGGTAACGCCGGACAATACGGTGTAGTGGCCGCCGTCAACGCTCCCCGGAAGTACAGTGTGCCTTCAGGGGCCTCTCCGGCGAGCCGTACATGCTGGCCCAGAAGCCGACACGCCTCTGTCTGATCCCGCAGCGCCTCCTGCAGCAGTGTTCCGGTGTCGGACAGCACCGCTTCTTCCTCCGCCGGTCCCTGGACTTGTCACTGCTCCGAACGCCACGACGCCAGCATCAACTGGGCCCGGATCGACTTGTCTTCGGCCGGCCGCGCTGGGTACTCCTCGGCGACGCAGCGGGGTGCGACCGGACCCGGCCGCCTGAGCAGCCGGCGCACAGCAAGGAACGCAGCATCGACGCGGGTCCTCTTCACAAGACATTGATGGTCTACCGTGCAGGCCCCGCAGCAGCATCTAGGACTGGAGCAGCACGATGCCTTCGCTGACCCCTGCTGCCTGCTCGGTGAAACCGAGCTCTTCGAACACGCTTCGCGCACGCAGGAGATAGGCGACTGCCTGATCCTTTTCGCCTGCCATGGCGAGTGCTGTGCCAATGCCGGACAGAGCAGCAGCTCGGAGTTCGGCGGCATTGGCCCGTTCGCAGGCCGCCTCTGCCTGCAGCAGGTACTCGATCTGCTCTTGGAGAGTGAGGTCGTCGTCCAGTTGGGAGCAGGTCATCAGCGTCGTTGCCTCCACGAGAGGTTTTCCCGCGGAGCGGCTGGCTGCGAGGGCACGCCGGCAGGCGGCGCGCACTTCCTCGCCTCTGCCTTGCGCCTGCAGGGCGAAAGCGGCCGTGCACAGGGCGCTTGCCTCGTCGGCGGCGTCGCCGAGTCGCTGGAAGAGGGAAGCGGCCTCGTCCGCCGCCGCGTACGCCTCGTCATAGTCCTCGAGTTCCTGAACGGCGAGGGAGAGGTTGTTCAGTGCAGCTGCTTGTTCGCGCAGGTCGCCCGTGACCCGCTGGACCGCGACGGCCTCCCGGTGGGCCTTGATCGCTTCGGCAGTCCTGCCGGACTCCCGCAGGGCCAGACCGAGTCCGTTGAGTACTTTGCCCCGCTCGTTGTCATCGCGTAGTGAAGTGAACAGGTCGAGGGCCCGCTCGTAGGCCCGGAAGGCATCCTTGAAACGTGAGGCCTCACTCAATGCGATACCAAGGTTGTTCCACGCCCGGGCCTCGGCAGCGGGTGCGCCGGAATGGTGAGCGACGCGGCACGCGATGGTCGTGACAGAGATGAGGTCGTCGTAGTACCCGCGCCAGGTGAGGTAGTCATAGAGGACCACGGGAAGATCGACAGCGATGTCGTGGTGCCCGGCGTCCGCCGCAGCGGCCACCGAGCCCGTCAGATTGGCCCGCTCGGCGTCCAGCCAGGCAAGTGCCTCGTCCTGACCGGCGAAATCGCCCGAAACAGGCGATGCGGCCTGTACACCGAGGCACGCGCACGCGGAGGGGGCGGTTGTCGCATAGTGCTCCAGCAGCCGGCGCTGCCGACGCGCCTGTTCCGCAGCAGCTTCCGAAGCGGCTCCCTCGGCGGCGGCGTGCCGTGGCGGCTCCGCGACGCTGCGCGCGAGCTCGGTGGCGTACTCCCGCACGAGGTCGTGCATCGACCATCGCTGGTCCACACAGTCCAGCAAATGCGCCTGAACGAGACTGCGCAGCATGACGCGTACCGCGGGCAGCGGGAGATCGGCGAGAACCGCCGCCGCGCCGAGCCCGATGTCCGTGCCGGGGTTGAGCGCCAGGAGACGGAAGAACACGGCATGATCCGGGGGCAGTCGACGGTAGGAGAGGTCGAAGGACGCGCGGACGGCACGTTCGCCGTCGTCCAGGAGACCGAGCCGGGAGCGGGCCGTTTCCAGCTCCGCGATGAGCTCGGCGACGCACTGGCCGGGTTCCATGATCAACAGGGCGGCGCTGATGTGCAGGGCCAGCGGCAAATACCCGCACAGGCGCGCCAGTTCTTCAAGGTCCTTGCTGGCCGCACCGGCACGGGCGTCGCCGGGGTCGGCCGTCACCAGTGCCTGACGAAGAAGCGCCACGGCTGCTTGCGGGGCGAGCACGCTCAGATCGAAAAGACGCGCGTTCAGTGTCGCCAGGGTGTGCCGGGACGTCACCAGGAGTCGGTGCGCGCCCTGCCCGGGGAGCAGTAGACGTATCTGGTCGGCACTAGAGGCGTTGTCGGCCACGATCAACAGGCGTCGTCCCCGGCTGGCCAGCGCGGCCAGCTCGGACCGGTACAGCGCCGCTCGCTCCTCCACTGCGTCGGGGACGGAGTCATGAGGGACACCGAGAGCCCGCAGGAATGACTCCAATGCCTGGCCGACCTGAACCGGACTCGCGTCGTACCCGCGCAGGTCGATGAAGAGATGACCGTCGAAGTAGCCGGCTGCTGTGGCGGCATGCCCGGCCGTGAGGGCAAGTGCCGTCTTGCCCACTCCAGCAAGCCCTGCGACCGATGCCACCAGCACAGGAGGAGGCGCAGGCTGCGCTGCGCCGGCCGGCACACCGTGTCCGGGGATGTCCGGGACTTGCTGGTCAGCTTCGAGGGGGCGCAAGGCCGACAGGACCTGCGCGACCTCTCTGTCCCTGCCGCTGAGCATCGCGGGCGCGGCGGGCAGCGACGCGAGCGCGGTGGGAAGCGGCGCCGCCCGGTGCACCGTGACCGTCACCGGACTGTGGTCACCTGTGGTGGCTACGCCGAGGTTCCCGGCGGCCGCAACAGACCGGGTCCCGGAGGCCGTCGCACTGCCGTCCGCCGGCCGGTCCGAGCGGCCGGCCTGAGACGTGGACGGACCCAGCGCCGTCTTGGAGTTCCTTCTCCATCGGCTCATGCGTGCGCGTCGTCCCCGGTGATCGCCTCGCCGACCTCACCGCCGGCGGCGACACCACGCTCACCACCGGCCTGCGCCTCTCCCGAAGTACCCCCTGGACCAGGCATTACGGGGCCGGTCGTGAGGCGGGAACGATCGCCGGTGACGGCACGTCCGATACTGCCACCGGCCGCGACCGACCGTGCTCCCGACGCCGACGCAGCCGGCGCACCGCGCGGAGCGGTAGGCGGACGCAGAAGGGCATAGACACTCACCGCGGCAGCGGCCAGGCCGCCAATCGACCCGGCCACGGACGCGAGTTGAGCAGAGGTACCGAGATCGGCAGTCACCGCGACGACACCCACTCCCAACGCTGCCAAACCCAGCAGCACCACCAACAGCCACACCACGTATCGTGCTCGTCCTGTCACATCCCCATCATCGCAGGAGGCACTGACAAGCCCCTGCCCGACCGCACCCGGGGTGTCCTCACGGACCGCACCACCGGCAGTCAGCCGGCCCCGGAACGCCCCTTCGACGGCAGCGAATCAGGCGACCCTCCCTCCACCCAGGCCGCGTGCACACACCGGCCCTGTACGGAATCGAACCGCAGCCGCACCCCGCGTCGGCTGGTCTGCCGCCCGTCGGTGACGCCTTCCCGGCACGCCCGCTAGGGTCCCACCATGATCAGTGAACGTGCGCTGCGCGGATACCTCCTGGAGGAAGTCCTGGCCTGGCTGCTGCGCTCCAGCGGATACGAGGTGCTCACCCCCCAGGACGACGGCGAGCAGCCGCCGTGGAAGACGCTGGAAGTACGCAACCACGGCCTGGTGGTGCGCGGCCGCGGAGCCTGGCACCAGGCCGACACACTGGGGCAATTCCGGTACGTACCGCCGTTCTCCCTCCCGGTCCGCCTCTTCGTGGAAGCGAAATTCACCCGGACCAGGGTGCGACTGTCCACCGTCCGCAACGGCCACGGTGTCATCCACGACGTCAACGAGAACGTCATGACCACCATCACGAGGCACTCGGGCCCACGCCGGCCCAGAACCCGCTACAGGTACAGCTACGCCATCTTCTCCACGTCCGGCTTCAGCCAGGACGCCCAGGAGTTCGCCCTCGCCCACCAGATCTCGCTCGTGGATCTGTCCATGCCGGACTTCGCGAGACTGCGCACCCTGGTACGCACCGCGGCAACGGACGTCCACACGGCGATGCAGGCGCTGCCGGCAGCCAGCCGGCCGACCGTCCACGCGCTCCGGAACTACCTGCGAGGACCCCTGCTGAGCCTGTGGGAGCAGCCAGCCGCCACCGACTCCATGGTGACCGCTCCGCTCGACGTCCTGGCGGAGAGTCTGCGCAGCCGGTCCACTCTGGGGCTCATTCTGGCTTTCCCCGCCGCACCGTTCGTCCTTGGACTGGCCTCCGACGACCTGTACGGCTTTGTCCGCTACGCACGCCAGCACCCCACCCACTCCGTCCGGCTGCGCCGACTCAGACAGGCAGGACCCCACCCGGTCTGGGAGATTCGGCCCCAGGACAACCCGGCCGCCTACGCATTGACCTTCGGCCTCCCCGAACAGGTCGAGGCATGGATCCTCGATCAGGAGACCAGCACTTCGGCCCGCACGCGCTGGGTGAAGGAAAGCATGCTCTCCGCCCTGACGCTGTACTGGATGGACGGCGACCACGCCCACACCTTCCAACTCCGCTACGTGGCAGCGGAAATCATTGAGCAACGCGCAGACGACCCCGCACCATGGCACCCGTCCGACCTGCCTCAGCCTCCGGTCGGCTGAACAGCGTCGCGCCCACAGGACGCGTGGTCGGTGCTTCGCGCCGCCCTGCCGCCCCCTGTCACAGGAGCGTGCGTTCCTCCACACCGGGGATGGCGCGTCGGGCGGCGCAGGCGACCTCGAAAGTGACACCAACTGTCGCCGCCTCACCCCCGGCCGGCAACACCGTCACGCCCCCGTGGCAGGTGGCCTCTTTGCTGCCGAGCCAGCAGTCATGGTCTGGATGGCCAAGCTGTGGCTCATGACATGCCCCATGGAGGCATGGGCCAACCTGCGGTCCTCGCATGGCCAAAAGTCCGCCCTCACGGACCACATGGCCATCACTGTCCCAGGCCGCTGTCAGCGGTTCGCACCATCCACCGTCCCCAGACGCCGTTTTCACCCGAGGTGAGCACAGCGTAGTCAAGCCTGTCCGGCCACCGACCACACCTGACTGGCGTCCGGCATCTGCGGCTCGTCACCGAACCGCCACGGCAGACACGTCAACTGTTCCAGGTGTGTCTCGGCCGGGGACGCGGTGTGCGGAACAGGCGCGGGCAGCCGCCGCCACCGCCCCTGGGCCGGGCGCACCATATCCGTGGCGAGCGGCACACCGCTGTGCTGCTCCATCCACCGGCCGACCAGAAGCAGGGCCGGCGCGGCCGGCATCCCCCAGCCCTCCAGCAGGCTACCCAGCCGGCCGATCCACTCCCTCTCGGTGTCGGCGCTCCACGTGCCCCGCATCCGCCGCCGCTCCCGGCCCGCCAGCAGCCCGGCGAGGTGCACGGTCTCCGGGTAGCCGACCAGGGGCGCGATGCGCAGATCGCTGCCGACCGGCCCAAGAAGCAGGTTCCGGCGGGCCGCCCACACGGGAGGTGACAGGGCGGGGATGTTCCACCAGAACGCGGCCAGGTGCAGGGCGTCTGCGAACAGGGCCCGTCCTCCCGGGCCGAGCCGCCGCTCCAGCAACAGCCGCTGCCGATGGGCGTGAACCACCTCGGGCAGGCCGGCCAGCGACAACCAGGTCGTGCCTGCCTCGCGCAGATTGTCCAGCCAGCGGTGATGGCGGGCGCACACCCGCCAGCGCGTGACCGACACCAGATACACCTCGGACGGCCGGCGCCGGGCCGCCGCGCACAGATCGCAGGCGCGCACCAGGAACAACGGCCCTCTGGGCTGCCACTGCGGCCAGTGCCAGACGGGCTGCTCCGAGCCGTCCAGCAGATGGTGGTCCTGCAGATGCGGTAGCGCCCGCTGCAGGAGCTCCACACCTTGCCCGCTCAGCGCGGCCAGACGCTCGAGAGCCGCCGGGTTGAGATAGACCTCGGTGGACTGCACCGGCATGGGCCGCCCCCCGTCCCCGACCCGCTCCATCAGGTCGCCGACGGGCAGACTGTTCAGCGTCGCCAGCCGGGTGACGAAGGAACCCGTGGACTCACCCGCAATCAGCCGCGGCTGCCGGGGCAGCGGAGCGGACACCCGCCGCATCTGCCGCCGCTTCGCCGTACCCCGGCCCCGACCGCTTCCTGCTGCCCTGCCCACGTCCGGTCCTCCCGTTGCGCACTGCCCGCGGCACGCCAGCCCGGCCCGATACGGCCCTGTCGGGCCGGGCGGGACCTGCCCGCCCGGCTGTCAGACCGTACGCCTACAGTGCAGCACGACGTACACACCAGTCGCATCAAGGAATGGCATGCGCCCCTCCAGTCCGCTCGCTCTGCGGCCTCACCAGACAGAAGCGGTCGAAGCAGTCGTCGACGCCGTCGCCGCGGGAGAGCAGCGGGTCACGGTGGTGTCCGCCTGCGGCACGGGCAAGACCCTCACTGCGGCGGTCACCGCCCACCGCCTCGCCCCGCAGGGGGCAGTGCTGGTGGCCGTGCCGACCCTGGCCCTGCTCACCCAGACCGTCCAGCGCTGGCGGCAGGCAGGACGCGCCGGCCCGATGCTCGGGGTGTCCTCCCTGACCCAGCACCGCAGTGGCCTGAGCACCCGGGAAGCGACCATGACCGACGACGGCGACACCATCGCCGACGTCCTCCACGAGGCGCGCGGCCCGGTCACCGTGTTCGTCACCTACGCCTCGCTGCCGCTGATCTGCCGTCTCCACGAGAGCCACGCCCTCGCGGCCTGGGACCTGGTGGTCATCGACGAGGCGCACCGCACCTGCAAGAAGGCCGGACGCGGCTGGGGCATCATCCACAGCGACAACGCTCTGCCCGCCAAAGTACGCCTCTACATGACGGCCACCCCCCGCATCTTCAACACCCCGGCCCTGCCCGGCCCGCTGTCCGCGCTGTTCGAGGCGATGCCGGACGCCACCATGGACCGCCGCGACATCTTCGGCCCGGTCGTCTACCGCCTGAGCCTGTCCGACGCCATCGAACGCGGCATCCTCGCCGACTACCGCGTCGTCATGCCCATCGTCACCGACGAGGATTTGCACGAGATCCTCACCGCCAACCCGGCCGACACCGCCCACCACAACGGACTGCGCACGGCCGCCCTCCACGTCGCCGTCCTGCGCGCCGTCGCCGACCACGACCTGCGCCGCGTTCTGGTCTTCCACAACCGCATCGACGCCGCCCACGCCTTCGCCGCCGCCCTGCCCGGCACCGCCGCCGAGGCTGCCGACGCCCTGAACATCCCCGACCTGTGGTCCCAGGCCGTCGACAGTCGGCAAACTCCCGCCCGTCGGCGCCTGCGCATGGAGGACTTCGCCGACACCCCCCGGCGCGCCGTCCTCAGCAACGTCCGCGTCCTGGGCGAAGGCGTCGACATCCCCGCCATCGATGCCGTCGTCTTTGCCGCCGCCCGCAAGAGCGTCATCGACGCCATCCAGGCCATCGGCCGCGCCCTGCGCCAGCAGCCCGGCCAGGGCAAGAAGGCCACCCTCGTCCTGCCCGTCTACCTTCCCGGCGCCGCCAGCGCCGCTGACGCGCTGCGCACCACCGAGTTCGCCGGACTGTGGAACATCCTGCAGGCCCTGCGCGCCCACGACGACACCTTCCTCGACCGCGTAGCCATGCCGCACTCCAGCGGCCACGCCACCCAGCCCGCCCGCGCCGTCCACTACCACCTGCCCGAACGTGCCCTGGAGATCGCCCTCGCCCTGGGCTTGGAGATCACCCTGCCGCCCACCGGCGACTGGGACGAGGCCCACGCCAGCGCCACCCGCTACCGAAAGGAGTTCGGACACCTCGACGTGCCCGCTGGCTACCGCGACGACACCGGCTTCGCCCTGGGGGAGTGGATCGGCCATCAGCGCCTGCGGCACACCGCGGGCCGCCTCGACGCCGCCCAGCACGCCGCCCTCGATGCCCTGAGCGTGCCGTGGACCGCCTCGGGCGACGACTTCACCCGCATGCTCGGCCACGCCCGTGCCTGGGCCGACGTGAACGGCCACCTCGGCGCCCCGCAGGACGTCACCCACGGCGGACACCCCGTCGGCCGCTGGCTCGCCGAATGCCGCAGAAAAGCCAAAGACGGCCGCCTTGCACCCGACTACGTACAGGCCCTCGACGCCATCGACCCCTGGTGGAACCCGCCCCCTGGCTTCACCGTCATGTGGCGCCGCTACTACGCCTACGCCAAGGCGCATGTCGAGGCGTACGGCACCGGATTCGTCCCCAACGCCTACAAGACTGCCGACGGTGTCCCCCTGGGCCAGTGGATCAATCGGCAGCTCAGTGGCTGTTGTCGTTCCGAAGCTGAGGGCGTCGTTTTCGCTGGTCAGGAATAGAGTCGGCGATTCAGCGGCAGTGGTGACGTGTCGTGTCGTCGCTCCCCGGGAGGTTGCGGATGCCGTCGGTCGTCGGACTGCTGGAACAGCACGAACTCGCCGCTCGCCGTCGGGTCGACGGGTTGCGTGAGGAAGCCGATCGCCTCCAGGCCGAACTGGCCGCGGCCGAGGAGGAATGGCAGGAGTGGGCGATCGCCCGCAGGCGGGTGGGCACCGTTCTGGCTCCGGACAAGGACACCATTGCTGGTCAAGAGGCTGTCCCCGGCCCGCAGGCCGGGGACACACGGTCGGCGCCCGGGCGGGCGGCGAAGGCGAAGTCGCAGGTGCCGGTGTGGCGTGAGGGGCTGGCCTGGTCGGTGCTGTCGGTGGACTACCAGCGCATCCTCACCGCGCTCGCGGACCGGCACCGGCTCCGTCAAGGACCGCTGACCTGCCAGGAGTTGGCCGTGACGTTCGGCCTGGACGCGGTGCCGGCCAGGGTGGAGGCACTGCGGTCGAAGGCGAAACGCCTGGTCGCGCGGGGCTGGCTGGCCGAGCCGCAGCCGGGCCGGTTCACCCTCGCCCACGGTGCGGCCGGGCAAGACGGCGCGTCATGAGCAGGGTCATGGACCAGTAGACCATCGCCTCGGCGCTGGCGGTGCGGCGTTCGAAGTCGCGCACCAGACGGCGGCTTCGCATCAGGTGGGCGAAGAACCGCTCGACGATCCACCGCTTGGGCAGCACCACGAAGCCGCGCATGTCGTCGCTGCGTTTCACGATCGCCAGGACCAGGGCGAACGTGGCCAGGCAGTGCGCGACGAGGCCGCCGGTATAGCCGCCGTCGGCCCAGACGAGTTCCAGCCGGTGGTGCGCGTCGGCGACCTGCCCGAGCAGCACGTGGGCGGCGGTGCGGTCGCCGGTGTCCGCGGCGGTGACCATCACGCCCAGCAGCAGGCCGAGCGTGTCGACCACGACGTGCCGCTTGCGGCCGTTGATGAGTTTGCCGCCGTCGAAGCCCCGGCTGTCCGTCCCGACGACGGCGTCCGCCTTGACCGACTGCGAGTCGATCACACCGGCCGTCGGTGCCACGTCGCGGCCCTGCCCTGCGCGGACCTGTCCGCGCAGCCGGTCGTGCAACTCCCTGACCAGGCCATGGTCGCGCCAGCGGCGGAAGAATGCATACACCCGGTCCCACGGCGGGAAGTCGACCGGCATACCCCGCCACTTGATTCCGTTGTCCACGAGGTAGCGGATCGCGTCCAACATCGCGCGGTGGCAGTATGCCTCCGGCTGCCCGCCCCGGCCGCGCAGCCAGGCCGGCACCGGCAGCAGCGGCCGGACCACGGCCCACTCCGCGTCCGTCATGTCGGACGGATACCGCCGAACACGTTCCGGGTGATCGGCCGCGTTTCCGAACCGGTGGGCGACACAATCACACGACGGAGACGCCGAGTTGAACTCCACCGGCGCGAGCACGTACAACTGCGGCAACAGGGTCTCCTGGATCTCGGTCGGCTTCGCAACCCCGAGCTACCAAGAGGCCCTGCCTTCATGCCCGCGACCAGTAGCGATCACCCGATCGAGACTCCCGTTCGACGCGCACCCCTCAAGATCGAAACGACAACAGCCACTCAGCTTCCGCGCCTGGCTGGGCTTTACCGCAGCCGCCGGATCAAGTGACGACCCCCGCCTGCGCTTTTTAACCCTCAGCCTGAACGAGCCCTACCCAGAACGCCTGTTCACCGCCCAGCGCCACGGCGCTGCGGAGACAGAACTGCGCGCCATCCTCAACGACGCCCTCAGCACGTGTTACTTCCACCGTGACAGACCCGCGCACACACGGGAGAGCGTGAATCTGGAGCGCATCGACTTCCTGGAGTTCTATTACTGACACCAGTTGTCTGAGGGCAACTCGTCATCCTGCCCCGTCTCGCTGCGCTGGGCGACGGCCGACGCCCCCATTGCGACGCCGCCTGTCCGGCCGACGCACAGATGCCCCCGACGCGTCACCGCCATCAGCCTCACCCGCGAAGACAAAACCCCGCCGGCGGCCCCCAGGGGGCTGGTGAACAGTTCGGCCCAGGCAGCGAGTGCTGTGGGCGTCGCCCTCATCTCGCGGCCGGCGAGGCGCCGCCGAGCGGGAGGCCCCCGTTAAGGAATGACCCGCTCCACGCAGCAGACGCCCGCAGGCGCCGCCTCCGGTACCGAAGGCATTGTCCCCGGAGGCACGCCGGGCAGCGGACAGCCCCACTGCGCCCGGGGCCGCCGAGGCGCCGGCGAGGTCAAGCGATGATCGTCACGGACGTCCCACGGAACTCGCGTAACAGCGGCATCGTCCATGTCGAACGCATCCTGTTCCAGGAATCCAGCACCGAAATGGATCTCGACGTCCTCATCGGTCAGTTCCTCACCCGGCTGCGTGCTCCCCGCTGACCACAGCAGTGCGCCGATCCGCTACGGCCGTGCTCTGCCAGGGATAGCGGCCTTGATGCGGCGACGCCGGGGTCGGGTGACGTAGCCGAGTGCCGGTCAGAACAGGTAGCGCGAATCTTCATCGCTGCTGCAGTCTTCGGCCAGCTAACCGAGGCCGCCCTCGAAGGTGGCGTCGATCGCCGTGTGAAAGTCCTTGCGAAGCTTCGGCAAGGTGCGGTCGCAGAGGGCGACGGTCTCTGTCCAGCCGCCCTGCGGCATGTCGAGGCGGGTGACTCCCTGGGGGAGGCCGAGCAGGAGCCACCGGTCCAAGACGTGCTGCTCGGCTCGCAGGGCATGATCACCGGGCAACGGACTGCTCAGAACCTGCTTCCAGCCGTTGCGCTCGTGATCTCGAATCCGTCCACTGCCTTCGTTGCAGATGCCGACCTTTGCGGCACCCAACACGATGTGGACCATCAAGTACAGGAAGGCGGGCAGATCTACTTTGAAGCCATACCGGGCACAGTGGATGCAGGAAGCCCGACGGCGCTGGATGACCTTGTCGAGCACGGCGTCGACCTGCTTGCCGCAGGCGATGTGTTGCGCCTTCCAGACGGCTTTGACGCTCCCGGGAAAGGGGGCGAGCGGTTTCAGACCAGCCTCCTTCATAATCTCAACGGCTACACCGGGATGCGTAGCGCGCCGCGCGCAGTACCGACAGGGGAACTTCGTCTTGCGAGCATTACCCAAGGTCGGGTCGACGATCTTCTTGCACGCGGTGCAGCGGCTGCGCCACTCCGTGTTCGAGCTCGGGTAGGGAACGAGGGCTTCGAGGCCGAGGGTGAGGAGTTCGGCGCGGGCATCGGCATCGGGTATCTGCCGGCTGCCGGAGCAGTAGTCGCAGGCTCCGTTGCCGGCGTAGACGACGCTGGAGTACCACACGTCGATCTCGTGTAAGCAGACAAGGCAAAGGCACCGCCAAGTGCTGCGCGTGCCGGGGAAGTCCTCCAGCGGCTCGACATTTGCCTCACGGATCTTTGCCTCTGCGACATCGGCTGGCACGGCTCGTTTGAGGGCGGCCGCCGCGGAACTCCTGCGTTGCCCGCACGTGAAGCAAGGGCCTTGCCCCTTGGTGACAACGCTGCTGTAACTGGATTTCGTGGGGTTCCTACACGTCTTGCAGATCGCCGGCCAGGGTTTGTCCGCACCAGGGTACGGAGCTTTCAGAATTAGGCCGCGAGCGGACATCTCTGCCGCACGGGCAATGGGATCGATCTTTGCCACGTTGCCTCTGTTGAGTCGAAACATTCCTCACGTCATGTGGACAGGACGCGAGCATACGGAGTCCCACTGACAACGAAGAGGCTGTGACCGAATCATGTACGTCTCTTGTTTTCTGCGGTCCCGGTAGGACGGCATTCCCACGAGGTACAGCCAGCCCGTCTCCGCCGCCGTGCGACGGCCTTCGCTGCGGATGCTCCAGTACCCGGTCTGCGGAAAGCGTCACCAGGACCGGCACCGGCGCACGCCGGCATCAGATGTCCCAGCCGGGGCAAAGCCGGCCGGGCCAGCTCCCTTGAGACGCCTTGACGACCCGTACAGCGACACCGTGTACCGCTACACTCACCACCGCATCGCAAGGCGGGGCGACCGCCGAGCGCCTGACCAGCGAGACCTCTGCGAGCCCTCCGCCTAATCGGCACGTTCACCCAGCAGGAACGCGACTTCGGCGCCTGGCCGGTCACCATCGTCCGTCGTCTGGTCGCCGACTGTCTGTCCGGCGACTCGAACGATTCGAAGAAACCGCAGCACGCGCGCCAGCCTTGCGCTGACGGCGTTGCGGCACCCCGACGCAGAGCGCTCACCGGGTCTTCACTGTGGCTGCGGCAGTCGGGCACAGGAAGCAAGGAGGTCAACTTGACCGTGGGGTGCCGCTGGGCGCGGAGTTCGCGGGCAGTTCCCACCGGATCTCGTCGCTGTCGTGGTTGTGGTGCCAGGCGGTCAGGAGCCGGGTGCGGATCAGCTGGTCGAGTAGGTCCTTCAGCGGCTGAGGTGGCTGCCCGCACTGGCGGGTGAGGGTGTCGAGGTCGCTGCCGCCCGCTGCGGCGGTGCTATGGGCCGCCAGGGCGAGTGCGGTCAGCCGCAGGGCGGTTGGCAGGGCGAGCGGTGCAACCAGCGGGACGGGGCACAGCGCCCATTGGGCGGCGCGGATACGCGCGGTGCGTCCGGAGGCTTGGTGGAGGACGGCGGCATCGAGCAGTTGTGCCCGGATGGCCGGGTGCCGGGGAGCGGGCCGGTGCAGCCAGCCGGCGTGTTCCAGCTCGGACCACACTTCTGTGTGGCCGTGCAGCCGCATGCCCCGCAGAAAGCCGTGGGGCATGCGGATCTGTCCCCGGCTGTCGGTGCGCAGCGCGCACTGCAAGGCGAGCAGGCGGGCGGCGGGGGAAGAGAAGCGGGGCAGAGCCGCAGCGAGGTAGGTGAGCATCTCGCGCACACGCTGCTGCTCCGCCGGACCGAATCGGACGGCCCGGCGCACGTAGTCCGGCGTGCCGGGGGCCGCCTGGGCGGGTCCGGGGCCCAGCAGGGTGCAGGGCACGAGGGCGGTGTGGTCCATCGCCGCCGCGCAGGCGGTGCAGGCATCGGCCAGCCGCCAGATGCGGCCGCTGGAGTCGCGGGTGAGGGCGAGCAGGACGGGGCCGGAGCAGCCGCGGTGGCGAGGGTGCCAGTGGCAGCCACGCGCCCGGCACTGGCAGGTGCGCAGGTGGCCGGGGAGTGCATCGGTAAAAGCGTGGCGGGCCAGATGAGTGAGGGCTGCGGAACGGGCGGAGGCGGCCGGCAGAGCGGGGCCGGGCGCGCAGCGCGGACAGGCCAGGACCGGCCCACCCGCCTGCGGGCGCAGCTGCACTGTCCAGATGCGCGGCACCGTGGCATGTGTGCTGGCAAGCCGCATCGGCTTGTTCTTCCTCCTGGTCTGATCCGGGCCGGCCGTGGGCAGATCGTGATCCCGGGTGCGCGGACGCGGGAGTCGGCCGCACCGTAGTGCAGAGATCCGTAACTGCGCAGCGCCGCCGCCGGCCGTGCGCACCTGCACCGATAACGCAGATCTCTGCGCCGACAGGGCACGGGCCTGCACCGTCGGATGGCGAGGCGACGATCTCGCCGCCCGACCCCTGCCTCGGCCTCGCCGCGTGTAGTGCCGGCACGGCTGGGGAACGAGCGCGGCCGGACCCTCGACGAACTCGCCCAGTACAGCGGCCTGGCCCAGCACACCCTCATCGACCTCGAACACGGCCTCACCACCGGCAACATCACCACCCGGCACGCCCTCGACCACGCCTTCGCGTCCATCCCTCAAGCAGATGCTCGCCGCGCTCTGCGACGACCACACCCTGCCCGGAACACCCGCAGCCGTACCCTCGCCCGGCCGGGCTCATCAGGCAGCCGGATACCGCACGCAAATCACCCGGAACGGTGAGCAGACCCAGAACTCCCGAGCGACAGCTCGACCATGCGTTCGGCACCGCTGGGCCGCCCGGGGGAGTGTCTCCCGGCCGCGTCGTGTCTATGGCAGGCCACCTGGCACGGTCCTCGCCATGCACCTCCACTCCGTCCCTGCCGACCGTCCCCGCACCGGGCCGGTGCCCCGTCCGCCGGGCCTCCCGCCCTGGCCGCACGCCGGTCGCAGCGGCTGGTGCCGCCGATACGGTCACCGCGGTGCCCTCCCTCTGCGCCCCGACCTGCGGCCCATCGCGCAGCACCCCGTCGACCTGGCCACCGTCCGCGTGCCGCGCTCCTGCCACCGGCACCCGCAGGGCAGCACTGCCCGCCCGCACGGTGACGGCACCCCCTGGGCCTGGGTCCCGCACGCCGTGCTCCGCCCCCACCGCGATCCCACCGGCCGTACCGGCCCGTACCGGAAGGCGGAACGCCGCCGACTCGCCCTACGCACCCGCCACCTGATCGACACCGGTGTCCTCACCCCGCCCGCCACCCTCCCGCAACCGGTCCGCCCGCCGGTGCAGACCCTGCTGACCCGTTGCCTGACCGGGAGCCCCGCCGCGCCCCGCCGGCACACGGACCGCATCCGTCCCCGCGGACCCCGCCACCCAGGCACGCTGCGGCCCACGCACCAGACCGCCCCGCACCGCCCGCAGGCGCACAGGCAGAACCTCCTCAAACCCGTCCTGCCGCCGGCCATGGCTGTCCGCCGCACCGCCGGCCGGATGGGACGAAGCCCGGACAACGTCGTGCAGCTGGCCGCGCACCGTGCTGCGGCCCGGTACGTCGCTGACGCGGCCGGCCGGAGCGGCCCGGTCGTGCGGCAGAAGCTCACCCGCGCCCCTTACGGTCGCCTCCGGGCGGCCGGGGGACGCGACCTGGCCCGCACGCCGGGAGCCGGCCCGTGCTGAACGCGACCGAAGAACAGACCGCCGCGGCCGACGCCTTCCGCGCCGGGGACCACCTTGCCCTCCAGGCGGGCGCCGGCACCGGCAAGACCACCACCTTGTCCCTGCTCGCCGACACCACCAGACTCCGCGGCCGCTACCTCGCCTACAACCGGGCCATCGCCCAGGACGCGCGCGCCCGCTTCCCCCGCAGCGTCCAGTGCAAGACCGCGCACGCTCTCGCCTACGCCGCCGTCGGCCACCACTACACCCAGCGCCTGAACGCCCCCCGCCGCCCGGCCTGGCAGACCGGCCACGCTCTGGGCATCACCAGCCCGCTGCGCCTCGGCGACCGCGACCTGTCGCCCCGGATCCTCTCCTACGCCATGCTGCGCACCGTGATCCGCTTCTGCCAGTCCGCCGACCCGCAGATCACCGACGGTCATGTCCCGCGCCTGCGCGGCCTGGAAGATGACGGCTTCCACGGCGAACTCGCCGAGTACATCGTGCCGTTCGCCGCGCGGGCCTGGGACGACCTGCAGCACCCCGACGAGGGCGTGGTCCGCTTCGACCACGACCACTACCTGAAGATCTGGGCCCTGACCGACCCGAAGATCGATGCCGACTTCCTGCTGCTCGACGAGGCCCAGGACACCAACCCGGTCGTCGAACAGGTCTTCCTCGCCCAGCGCGGGCACGCCCAGCTGGTGATGGTCGGCGACTCCGCCCAGGCCATCTACCACTGGCGCGGCGCCAGAGACATCATGACCGGCTTCGACGGCACCCGGCTCACCCTGTCCCGGTCCTTCCGATTCGGCCCGCCGCTGGCCCGGGAAGCCAACCGCTGGCTGGCCATCGCCGAGGCCCCGATCCGGCTGACCGGCACCCCCGCGGTGCCCACCGAGATCGGCCCTGTCCTGCAGCCCGACGCTGTCCTGTGCCGCACCAACGTGGGCGCCATGACCGAGGTGATGAACTGGCTGGCCGCCGGCTACCGCGTCGGCCTGGTCGGGGGAGGAGACAGCGTGCGCAGCCTGGCCCTGGCTGCCCGGGACCTCAAGGAAGGCCGCCGCACCGCCCACCCCGAGCTGGTGCTGTTCCCCTCCTGGACAGGCCTGCAGGACTACGCCGCCCACGACCCGGCCGGCCGCGACCTGCAGCCGCTGGTCGACCTCGTCGACACCCACGGAACCGACGCCATCCTGGCCGCCGTCGCCAGCCTCGCCCCCGAGAACCAGGCCGAGGTCACCGTCTCCACCGTCCACAAGGCCAAGGGCCGGGAATGGGCCCGGGTCAGCATCGCCGACGACTTCACCCCGCCCGGCGACAGCGACCAGCAGGACGCCAACGGCCGCCCCCTGCCGCGCCCCGTCGACGATGCGGAGGCCCGCCTGGCCTACGTCGCAGTCACCCGCGCCCGCCGCCGGCTCGACCTCGGCGGCCTGTCCTGGATCCACGACCACCCGCAAGGAGACCAGTCCGCCTGGCCCCCGTGATCCGACAGCAAGGCCGCGATTCCGCCGCAGCGCCACGGCCGATGCACCCGCGTAGTCCTTCCGGCACGGGTGTCAACTCGGGATCTCCTCGCCGGTCTGGCGGTCGGCAGCCTCCGGTGACGCGGACAGCGCAACCGCCCAGCGCAACCTGCAGACCCGGGACGACCACAGAGCAGCGGCCGCGGCGAGGACGACGACGCGAACGCAGCCGGCCAGGGCCGTACCCGAACCGACCTCCTGCACCACCGGCCCGGCCGCCAGCAGGACGAGCGGGGCGAAGGTGAGCGATCCGGACAGGTCGCAGGAGCTGACACGGGACAGTATCTATTCGGGGACCTCGCGCTGCAGGGTGCTGGCCCACAGCACGGTGAAGATGCCGCCCGCCGAACCCGCGCAGAACGTCGCAGCGGCGATCAGCCAGCCCAGGGCGGCGACACCCTGGAACAGCGAGGGCCGGGCTGCGGGGTACGTGGCGAGTACGGCGATCCGGATCGGGCGGTCCGCTTGTACCCGTACGGCGGGGCCGGCCCCCGTCGTGGCGCCCAGTGTCTGCGCGGCCACGATGACCGACCAGGAGCGGGCTCGGCCCAGGTGTTCCTCGGCGGCCCGCGGGCCCAGGACTGTGACGGCCGCGTTGCAGGCGGCGACGCGGCTGTGCACGGAGCTACCACCACCCACAGCCACTGGCGGGACGCGAACTCCCGCGAGCCCTCGCGCAGGTCGGCGCCAGGCCGGACAAGGTCCGGACCGGCCGACGACGCGGCATCCGGCTGCTGTCCCGCACCTGCGGCGTTCCCGGATTGACGCGAATTCACCTCCCGCGCTACGTTACATCCCTGATCAGATATCAGAGTTTGGATGTAAGGGAAGATGCTGCTGACCACCGGGCAGGCCGCGGAGGAACTCGGCTGCGCGATCACCACGTTCCGCCGCCTCGTGCGCGCCGGGCTGCTGCCAGGTCTGCCGCGCCGCGGGGTGCGGGTCATGGTCCCCCTCGACACGGTTCACGCGCTGCGAACGCGTCACCGCGCGCCGCTGGACCAACTGGAGGCTTGGGAGACCGCCGTGCTGCGGGTCGATGTGGCCCGGCGGGTGGAGGAGACCGACCGCGACTGGATCGGCTTCTCCACCTCCCTCACCCCCGAGGACCTCCTCAAGGCGCTGCGCGGCTGGTGGCGTTGCGACGCCGCAAGCGTCGCGGCCGCAGGCGTGCTGCCAGTGACCCTGTCGGGCTACGTCGTGGCCGTGCTGACCGGCCTGGAAGTGTGGCAGAAGAACGCCGAGGGCCGCCATGCCTTCCCCGAAGCCCGCCTGGCCGGTTACGTCACCGACCTGGCCGCCGCCCGGACCGCGCTCACCTCCCGCACCGACAGCGACCGCCGGCTCGCCGATCTGCTGCTGGGCACCCGCCTCGCCTCCCACTCGGGCGGCGCGATCGCCTACGTCCCGACCCACACCACCCGCTGACGCCCCGGCCCGGAACAGGAACCCTCCCGATGGACGCACACCGCTACAACGCTGCGCTGGCGGATCTGCGCACCGTGCGTGACCAGATCAAGAAGGCCCGGGCGCAGTTGGCGAAACTGGAAGCCGACCGTGACAGGCGGATCACCCGCCTCGCCGTGCACGAGAAGGCCAGAGCGGACCGGATCGCCCCGGCAGCGGGCCTGAGCGTCGCCGATGTCGTCGCCCTGGCCCCGGCCCTCGCCCCCGACAGCCTCGCCGCCGCCGATAACGCCCCCGCCCTTCCGGCACCCCCCGAGCCGTCCCCGGAGGCTGGCGAGGAGGCGCCACAAGAGGAGATCGCAGAGCCGCAGACCGCCGCCCCGGCCGCCCACCGGCCCGCTGCCGCGGCTGACGCCCCCTCGCAGCCGGCGGCCTCCGGGGGGACGGCGCCCGCGGCGGACACCTCGCTGCCCGCACCGCGGCCGGACACACCCGGCACCACCATGACAGGCGGCACCCGTTCCCAGCCCGCCGCACCAGCCGGTTCCGCGGCCCCGCAGACGCCCCCGGCCTCCGAGGCGCCGCGCAGCCTGCCCTCTCTTCCTGAAGGCGACGCGGGCGACGCCTGGCTCACCCACAGCACCGGTCTCGCCTCCCGGCGGCCGAACTTCACCCAGCAGGCCCGCAGCACGGTCTTCCTGGACGCCGGAACCGGCGTGTTGGTGCACCGCCAGCAGACCCATCGCCTCGACCTCGGCGCCGCCTCGGCCGCCGAGATTCTCACCGCGGTCTTCCACACCGTGCCCGAGGGCGTGGAGCGGATCTACATCACCGGCGGCGACCCCTGGCACCGGGACGCCGACCGCTACCCCTATCTGCGCGACGCGGTCGCCGCCTGGCTGAACGCCCCGACCCCGGGCTGGCGCACCGACACCGGCCGCGGCCGGGACCGGATGGCCGGGCACTTCGTGCACGCCCGCAACCCCGTCGGCCGCTACCAGCGCGAGAGCGGCGACCAGCATGTGGAGATCCGGTCGGTGGGGGAGTGGTTCGACA
Source organism: Streptomyces sp. NPDC059785 (assembly GCF_042732375.1). Taxonomy (NCBI): domain Bacteria; kingdom Bacillati; phylum Actinomycetota; class Actinomycetes; order Kitasatosporales; family Streptomycetaceae; genus Streptomyces; species Streptomyces sp. NPDC059785. Next base: position 43,646 of record NZ_JBHWHV010000055.1, on the reverse strand, counting down.
CCGACGGCGACGACCCCACCGTGATCCGGGACGCGTTCGTGCTGTTGTGGCAGGCCCTGCGCCGCCACTGGCCGGATGCCGTCGTCATGGGCTCGCCCTCGCAGACCGGCCGCGACCTGTGGACCCGCACCATCCCCGTCCGCGGCCAGCACGTCGACGGCTTCCCCGTGCTGTCGGAGGAGCTGCGCGGCCTGCTCCATGCCACCGCCGGGCAGGGCCGCAACGAACTCGTCGTCCCGCCCCGCGTTCCCGAGCAGCTGCCCCGACTCGTCGAATACGACCGCACCTTCGCCTACGCCAAGCACACCTGGAAGTCCCCGGTCGGCACCCCCCGCCGCATCACCGCCCAGACATTCGCCGCCTGGTCGGAGAAGGAGCAGATGCGCGCCCTGTACGGGTGCGGGCACTGGCACGTGCGCGTCACCGTCCCCGACACCTGGAACCACGTCGGCCTGCTGCCGGCCCCCGCCCCCGGCGACCGCGCCTGGCACTACCCCGCCCAACCCGGCACCACCTTCACCACCTGGGCCGGCGGCCCCGAAATCCACACCGCCCTGACCAACCCCCTGACGCCGTGGAAGATCGAGATCCTCGACGGCATTCTGTGGGAGGACGGCAAACCGCTGGACGACTGGGCCAAGAAACTCAAAGACACCTGGGCCAACCTCTCCGCACAGGCCCACTTCCAGGGCGACCCGGCCCAGGCCCGCGCCGCCCACCTCGCCTCCCGCGCGGTGCGCTCCATCCTGCTGTACGGCATCGGCTCCTTCGCCCAGCGCCCCCGCATGGTCACCGGCACCACCCCCCGCACCGCCGAGCGGGACGTCCCAACGGACGCCGAAATCATCGGCTTCGACGACCAGCAGATCACCTGGCAGAAGCCCACCGGCTTCGCCCGCGACCCCAACGCCCACCCCGAATGGGCCGCCGCGATCTGGTCGTCCGCCCGCGCCGCCCTGCTCACCCAACGCCACCGCGACGAAGGCACCTACGCCGGCGCCCTGCACACCCCGCCCGGCACCGTGATCGCCTTCCGCACCGACGCCCTCTACCTCACCCAGCCCCACAACTGGCCCCACCACCATCAGCCCGGCGACTACCTCCTGCGCGGCCACCTCACCGGCCCGCTCACCGCACCCACCACCGAGGACGAACTCCTCACCCTGCGCGACGCCGGACGCGCCGCCCTCACCACCGCCGGGCAGGAGGCCTGATGCCGCCCCGCCCCCGCCGCAACCATTCCCCGGCCTCGAGCGGGCTGAACGAGGCCGCCCGGCTGGCCGACCGGCTCCAGCAGGCCGGCTACACCAAACGCGACATCGCCCGCATCCTCAACCGCGACCCCTCCCTCGTCTCCCAGTTCTACACGAAGAACAAAGGCGCCGCCTTCGTCCCCGCCCTGCGCCACGTCCTCACCGCCGTCGAGACCGGCGGCATCACCGACCTGCCCGAACTCACCGCCCTCGCCGCCCGCCACACCACCCGCCGCACCACCGCCTCCGGCACCCGCGCCCGGGTGCGCAGCAAAGCCGTCCTGATCACCCCCACCGGCACCGGCACCGGCCGCGTCGCCGCCCAGGCCATCGCCTCCGGCTCCGCCCGCCTGCGCCCCCTCGTCGCCGAAGCCGCCCGCCAGAGGCTGCGCCTGGCCTTCACCGTCCGCCTGGCCAGGACCGGCTACCTGCACCCCTCCGGCAGCCGCACCGACTCGCCCGGCATCCGCCGCGACGTCGTCCAGCGCGCCGACCACACCGAGGAACGTTCCTACGGCTCCGCGCAGACCGGCGGCCACGACGCCGCCGGCTTCGCCCGCCGCGTCGACGCCGCGGGCGGCGACGTCACCGCCGCCGTCCACCAATGGCTCGTCGAGACCGGACGCATCCGCCCGGACGCCCACATCATCCACCTCGAGATCCGCACCTGGCGCCCCCGATGACGCCCGACGCACCCAGGAGAGGAACTGGCCCGCCGTGGCAGTCTCTTGAGCTGTCCAGGCTGCCTTGCCCGAGGTGGAGACCGCCGCAACCGGCGCCACCTACGTGCCCTCCGTGACGGCAGTGGACCGCACGCACCGGGATCGCCGGGAGACCACAGCCGAGGCGATGACTCGTCTTTTGTGCTGCGGCAGGTGCGAAAGCTGCCGGCTTGAGTACGGACGGCTGCGGGGCCGAGGCCCGCAAGCTGTGCGGGCAACAGGCAGTGGGACTGCCCGATCGAGAGTTCATCGGCGGTACGGCCGACGATGAACCCGCCGCAGTCGAAAGCCCGTTGAGCGAGAGCTCCGCGGTTGCCGCTTTGCCCCGGGCGACAGCAGCGGGTCATGACGCTGACGCTGGTCGACATGGTCCCGCCGGAGATCACTGAGGCTCTCGGGGCCCCGAACGGGCCCGCAGATGTCGCCCATGCACGCGGTCGCCGAAGTACATCTCCAGAGGAAGGAGGGCGAAGGGACCCGACGCCCAGCGTGGACTACGAGCCGGAGCTGGCCGATTGCGACATCGCCTACGCTCGGCTCGGCATTCGGTACCAGGCGTCGTAGCTGAGGTGTGCTGCACCATGCCACGGCGAGGGCGAACCGCCGGACAGTGGCTGAGATGCAGGTGACCAAGCCGGACTGGGCCGGGCAGATACGCCAGCTGGCGCTGGCCGAGGACCAGTTCGCGGCCGCGGCGCGGTCTCCGGCAGCCGTCCGCCCGCCGGACTCGGCAAACGGTTCATGGCGCGGCTGAACGGCACCCGGTGCCTGCTGCGTTGCTGTTACCTGTTGCTGCCAGCTGTCCGGGGGGCGCAGGCCACGGCTCTTCCCGCCGGGGCGCACACGCTATAGGCGGGCGGGTGCGCTGGTGAACCCGGTCTGCTGCGACGAGCTTCTGATCCCAAGCCACGCAGACAGAGTGTGCCTCTGGGTAGGCACGGAAGGCATGCGGCGGCCAGTGCCAGCGCGATGCCGCTGGGCTCGCGGTCGTCGGCGTCGAACCGCGAGAACGTCGTCCAGCCTGCAGCTATTACCGCCACGCCCGCCCAGCCCATCGGTGCAGGGTGCTGCAGACGACAGGTGCGCCGGGGGTTACGTGGATGACCTGCGCTGCACATGAGGACACGTTGAGCATCCAGACGATTACTACAACGGATGCACTAAATTGCTCTCGGTGACCTCGCCGCGGTGCGTAAGTGCCTTTAAAGTGCCACTACGGGCTCACGATTTTCACGGGGGGAACATGACGTCACCTGTCATCCACTGCAGAGACAGAAGGCCGATGCTCCCGGACCCGGATCTAGGACATCTCAAACGCTCGCCGATCGAACTGGTGGTTTTCGAGCTGCTGCTCCCGCCCGGCGCCGAGCCGCTTGGTGCCGCTCAGATGCTGGAGTTCAAAGAAGCCGTCGCGGCGCGTGGCTGGACCGCGGGCCGGTTCGAATCCGCCTTTCGCCGCAACCTGAAGCTGGCGCTCGAGCCAGGCGAGATGCTCGCGGACGAGGCAAGAGGATGGACCCTGATTGGGCGGGAGGACCCTCCGGTGACCGTGTCCGTCTTTCCCGCCGTCGTCAACATCCAGGCCAACGGCTACAGTTCCTGGCATCACGCGCTGCGTCCTACCCTCGACGCTGTCATCACCACGGTGCACGAGGTGTTGGAGCCTCCCGCAGTTCAGCGAATCGGCCTGCGCTACATCAACCGCCTCGTCGATCCCGAAGCACGGAGGGCCGACCACTGGCGCGGCAAGGTTTCGGATGAGTTCTTGGGCGCGGCGCTCCACCCCGTCCTCGGGCCGGCTCTTGCCGGAAGTCAGCAGCAGCTGGACCTGGCTTGGGAGGGCGGCGTCACCGGAGTGATCAGACACGGTGCATTCAAGGACGGTGCCGTGTCGAATTCCTTCAGCTACCTGCTCGACGTTGACATCTCCGACGCGAACGGCGGTAATTTCACGCCCGGGCGGGTACTCTCGGTAGTGGACGGACTACAGCTGATGGCCGTGTCCGTGTTCCAGCAGTCATTGACTGGGCAGTATCTCGAAGTTCTACGGGGGAGAACTGATGTCTTTGGCGTCCCCTCCCGCACGCGGTAAAAAAGTGTGGCGTTCGCAGGCGGAGCACGAACCCGCCCTCGAATCCCGGCGTACCGATGTGGAGATCTCCCGGATCGTCGATCCGGTTCTGCGGGATACCCTGATCGCGTTCGAGGCGCGGCTCAGCGCTGTCGGGGGTCCTTCGCTGCCCCTGTACTCGCGTACTTTCTGGCCTCTGGACGCCGTCATGATCGCGCTGTCCCAGGAACTCCAGCCTTCCCCGCTGCGCTCGACCGGAATGGGATGGCTGGGCACCACCCGCAACAGATCTCGGTCGGTACAGGTGGTACTCAGGGCTGTTGCGGAGTTGCAGGACCTGCTGGGCTTCACCCAGCAAGAGGTGTTGCAGGCCGCCGGTGTCAGCAAGCGGACTTTCCAGAACTGGCGCAAGGGCAGCGTCGAGCATCTGCGCTCCGCCAGCATCGGTCGACTCTGGGAACTGTACGCCCTCGTCCAGGACCTGACGGAGACCAAGGGCATCAGCGGTCTTCAGCACTGGCTGGCCGAAGACAAGACCAGGAAGAAGGACCTGAGAGAGGGGAAGTTCGACACCCTCATGATGCAGGCTTCCGCACCCGACGCCACGAAGACGTCCGCTCCTCTCTTCCCGATCGAGACCACTGGGGTGGAAGAGGACCTCAGGCTGTCCGTCGATCCGCACGAGACGGACGACCTGGAGATCGACCCCGATGATGTTGCGGAGCCGCCAGAGTGAATCTGGAAACACTGATCGACAAGGACGCATGGTCCGAGGGCATCGACCAGTCCTTGGATCAGTTCCATCAAGGTCACTTGATCCGCAATATCCCTCTGTTCTATGCGGGCAGCCTCAACGCGCCCGTGACCAAAGCGACCAAGAAAGTCGCGGACGCTATGCAACGGGCCGGCAGCGACATCGCCGGCCTGCAGGTGATATCCCTGCCCAAAACGAAGCGTTACCCGTACGCAGTGATTACATCGGCCACTTGTGACATAGCAGAGGCCGGGACATCCAGGAACCCTTTCATTCAGGTCGCTCCCGTCTTCAACATCGGCCCCAACATAGACAACGGCGCGGCCAACATGATCCGCGCAGGCCGATACGGAGACTTCGTGTATCTGACGAAGCAACCCAGACCCGTCGGCTGCTGGGTCGTCGACCTGCGCGTCTTCTTCCCCGTCGAAAAGGGCGTCCTGCACGACCGCCAGCCGATCGACGGGTTCGCATCCGAGGCAGACCGCCTCCGCTTCGCCCGGCGCCTGGGCAAGCGCGTCATGCGGCCGGCACTGGCAGATGTGGTGCACACCCACGTCGTCGCCGAACTCGACCGATGGATCAAGGAGGACGAGCGGGAAGCGGTACGCAGCAGACCTAAGGTCCTCCGCGGCGGACTGGCGCGATTCGCCGACGTCAAGCGTATTGCCCTGCGCTTCCAAGGTGACCGTCTCGCCCCGGAGTGGGTCCAGGTTGTCGTCTTCCAGGACACCGCCCTGAGCCCGACGGACAAACTCCACTGGCGGAACTGGCGCAGCAGAACGGAGAAGAAGCTCCGCAGACACGGCATCCGCCTGCAGCCCGTGGCCTTTACCTCCCTGGCCGACATGTCAGTCGCTGAATACGAAGGCCTGGTAGAAGTGGTCGTGACGGGGCTGGGACATGAGACATACTACTGAACACCACAATCGGAACAGGGGCAACGCCCCTTGACCAATCGTGAGTCTCACATCCCCCGCTCAACCCGTCCACCGTGCACGTCGACGCGAGTTCGACGCCGCAGATCTTGCGGAGCCGGCCGGTGAACAGCCGGAGCGCAACCCCCGGATGCGGTAGGCAACCTGCTGGCGGTCGGCTTGTTACACCACCAGACCTCACGGCCTCCGCGGCCCGATCGGCTCGGACGAGCAGCCGTCGGACGCGGCAGCACCCCGCCCCGGCCCAGGGCGCAGAACCCGACCGCGGACGGCCGAGGGAGCCAGCGCCAACGTGGGCACCCCGATCGTCTCCGGCGCCGGACGCCTCGCGCGCAAGGCCCTTTTCCCTCCGGCCCGCCGCCGCAGCCACTTGGCCGCCCCCGTTCGGACCACCCGCTGATACGGCCGTGCCGTATCGCTCCTGCGGTATGACTGATCCACTCGGCCGGGTGACCGGCGCACCAACCGCAGCGTCCACCGTCCGCCAACCGCTTGAACGGTGCATGTTCCAGACCGCTGTGCGAAGCCTTACGGCCGTAGCCATCCTCGCCTGCCCGCTTGCCGTGATCCCCTCGGCGCACGCTGCGCCGCAATCCCAGCCACTGAGCCTGCACGCCGCCGTCGCCCGGCTGCCGCTCGCCACCGAATCGCGCGCGGGCTACGAGTGCAGCAGCTTCAAGCACTGGGTGGATGCCGACCGGGACGGCTGCTCCACCCGTGCGGAAGTACTGATCGCCGAGTCCCGCACCGAGCCGGTGATCGCGTAGCCGAGTGCGGTGGCGTCCACGCCGAATGCGGCGATCTGGCCCAGGCCGATGCCGGTGGTGGCGGGCATGGACTGGTAGCTGACGTACCGGACGGGGCCGTGCGGCCGGGGCGGGTGGACGGATGGTGATGTGTCGTTCCGGTTGCTGGGAGGCGCAGAGCGCCCGGGGCAGGCCGACGTGCTTGCCCTGGGCGGCTGGCTGACCCTTGTCGGGCTGTCAGGGCTTGACGTGCTGCCAGACGAGCCAGGCGAGTGCTTCCTGGCCGGTGGCGTTCGGGTGGAAGGATTCGACCTGCCTGGACAGGGGGCGGATACCGTTGACCCAGGCGGGGTCGCCGCAGCTTTCATGGGTGTTGAATGAGGCTCGGGGATCGACGAAGTCGTAGCCGTGGGCCTTTGCCCTGGCGGCGAGCGCCGTGTTGAGGGTGTCGGCGGCGCGGTGCAGTGCTTGATGGGTGCTGTCCGGCCAGGCTCCGTCCGCCAGGCACCAGAAGGTGGATTCGGCCTGCACGACGTGCGGATAGCCCACCACGACGACCTGGGTGCCCTTCGCCTTCCGGGTGTCGATCCTGTCGAAGAGCCGCTCGAGCTTGCCGGGCAGTTCCTGCCGGTATCGCGCGGTGACTGCGTTGATCCTGCTGTTGCAGGCGCCGGTCCGCGGCGGATTCCAGAGGTAGCAGAAGGTGAGAGGCGTGGAGAAGCCGAAGTCGTTGGAGCCGGCCTGCACGGTCACAAGGTCGGTGGACTTGGTGACAGCCGTCGCCTGCTGGCTGCGCACCGCTGTGCTGGACGCGCCGCAGAACGATTTGTCGGTCAGGGTCGCGCCGAGCGACTGCGCGACACGATTCGGGTAGGAGAGGCTTGAGTTGGGCACCCTGGGGCCCGAGTTTCCTCCGTTGAGGAAGCAGCTCGATGAGTTCGCGGACGGTGAACCGGCCCCGATGCCGGCCGCCACCGAGTCGCCCAGTGCAACATACTTGATGGCTTCGGCACCTGCGTCGGTTGCCGAGGCGGGAGCGGGTAATGCCACAGTCGCCGACCGAAGAGGCTTATGAGGCCGAGGGCGGTCCGTCTGCCGAATGCTGTTCTCACCACTGGTGATCCTTCCTTTGCCGGCGAGTTGCCAGTGGTGCCTCATGTTTGGCAGGGCCGTGACAGGACACAAGGCCTCGCGCCTGTCCCGGACAGTCCGCGTCTGTCCGGACTGGTCAGCGGACTGTCCGGGTCGCCGTCCGGCGCGCATGCCGCCCCCGGCCCCAGGGGAGAGTCCGGCCGCAGGCCGTTCCTCTCATCCCTGCGGGAATCTGCACGCTGTGCATCGTCGGAAGCGGACCTCGCAGGCGGCGTACCGGTGGCGCGTTCGTCCCGTGCGCGTCCGGCGGGCGGGGGCCGAAAACCGCCCCGCATCCCACCGCCACGACCAGCCCACCCGGCAAACTCACGCGGTGACAGCACCGGCTGGCGCAGACGCATCCCACCGAGGAACCGGGCTTGCCCAAAGACCGAGCCGCCATCGGCGGACGCCTCCTCGGCCGCCCCATCCGGAACCCGTCCGGCTCTGTAACGCCGTAGCCCTGGGCACGACGTCCCCGCTGCTCACGCAGCGAGGCGGCCGCTCGTCCGCGGCCGGAGCGGGGCGGCTGTATCACAGCCCCGAGCCGGGGTGATGCCGAGACACTTCCGCCGGAAGGCAGGTCGCCCGTGCTACAGGTGCAGCCGCCAGGTAACTTCGCCGGTCTCTGTAAGGTGGTGCCAGGCGGACAGGGCGCGGTGGGCGACCAGGCGGTCGAGGAGTTCGCCGATCTGCTGGGGTGAGTGTCCGCACAGGCGGCCCAGGGTGTCCAGGTCCGTCGTGCCGTCGGCGGCGGTGTGTGCGGCCAGCGCCAGTGCGGTCAGGTGCAGGGCCGGCGGTGCCGCGGCCGGCAGGGTGACGGGGGCGGGCCGCAGCGCCCAGTGTGCGGCGCGGCGGCGGGCGTGGCGGCCGGGCGCCTGGTCCAGGACCGCGGTGTCGCCAAGCCGCACGTCCAGGCGCGGCGCGCGGAGGTCGGGCAGCTCCAGCCAGCCGTCCTGGGCCAGTTCCTGCCACAGTTCCTGGCGCCGGTGCAGGCGCATGCCGCGCAGCAGGCCGGCCCGCAGCCGGACGCGGCCGCGGGTGTCGCAGCGCAGGGCGCACTGCAGGGCGAGCAGCCGGGCGGCGGACGTGGTGCAGCGGGGCAGCGCGGAGGCGAGATACGTCAGCATCTCCCGTACGCGCGTCCGCTGTTGTGCCTCCTCGTCTCGGGGGCGCTGCTGGTTGCGGCCCGGCCGTGCGGACGAGAGGGACTGGAGCGGCCGCCGGCTCGTGCCGGGCAGCATGTCCGGTACGACGGCGGTGCGGCTGGTGGCCGCCGCGCAGGCGGCGCAGGTGTCGGCCAGCCGCCAGAGGCGGCCGCTGCCGTCGCGGGTGAGGGCGAGCAGCACGGGGCCGGCGCAGCCGCGGTGGCGCGGATGCCAGGAGCAGCCGCGCTGGCGGCACTGGCAGGTGCGCAGATGCCCGGGCAGCGCGTCGGCGCGCGCGTGGCCGGCCAGATGCGCCAGTGCCGCCGACCGCGCGCTCCGGGCGGGCAGGGCGGGGCGGGCGGTGCAGTACGGGCAGGCCAGCGCCGGACGGCCCCCGAAGGGGCGCACTTCCACCGTCCAGATCCGCCGCACCGCGGCATGCGCACCAGCGAGCCTCATCGGCCGACCGCCCTCGCCTTCGTCCGTCGTCGTGAGCCTGTGTCCCCGCCGGCCTGGTCCGCGACCCGGGACGCAGGCACGTTAGTGCAGGTTTCTGCACTACGGGAGCCATCTCGACCCCCTGGTCCGGAAAGTGCAGATTCCCGCACTGACAGGGCAGGTGTCTGCACCGTCGGATGGTGGGGTGACGATCTCGCCGCCCGATCCCGAACCTCACCGCGCTGCGCCTGACGCTGGCGCGCCTGCGGGGCGAGCGCGGCTGGACCTTCGACGAGCTCGCCGACCGCAGCGGCCTGGCCCGGCGCACCCTCATCGACCTCGAGCACGGCCGCGCCGCCGGCAATGTCACCACCTGGCACACCCTCGTCCACGCCTTCGACGTGCCCATCGAGCACCTGCTGGGCGCCCTCTGTGACGACCACACCCCGCCCGGCGGCAGCCGGGACACCTGACCCTTCCCGCCGCGCCGTCCCGCCCGGCGGCGGAGCGGCGAATCACCCGAACCGGCGAGCCCCCACCGAACACCCATCCGGGTGCTGCGATATGTGTTCGTCCCCGCTGGGCCGGCCGAGCGACACCCTCACAGCCGCACCGCCCCGCACGGCGCGTCTGCTGACACCGTCCCCGCCATGCACCCCACACCCGCCGGCCGCCACCGGGACGGCAGCCCCCGCGTCACCCGCCACCCCCGCCCGCTCCACCTGGCCGCGACCAGCCCCAGCCGCCTGCTGCGCGCCGACCAGAGCAGCCGCTGCCGCCAGTGCGGCCAGCCCGTCCACCTCTATCAGCGCACCGACCGACGGCCGATCGCCCTGCACCCGGCCGAACTGCCCACCGCCCACGTCCCCGAGCCCTGCCGCTGGCACCTGAGCGGCGGCATCGCCCACCCGCACGGCGACGGCAGCGCCTGGTGCCGCATCCCGCACGCCGTCCTGTGCCCGCGCCGTACCCCCGCCTGCCCGCCCGGCCTCCGCCTCGAAGCGATCCGACGCCACCTCGCCGTCCGCACCCGCCGCCTGATCGACACCGGCAACCTCGCCCCGCTTCCGCCCTCCAGTACCGCCCCATCTGCCGGCCCCCGGCCTCCTGCCCGGCCCGTCGTGCAGATCCTGCTCGTCCGCTACCTGGCCCCAGGCCCCCTGAACTCGCTGCGCTGCGTGGCCCGGACCCGCCACCGGCACCGCTGTCCCCGGCCCGTCCTGTCCGCCGGCAGCCCTGTCGGCCGCTGGAGACTGCTGCCTGCCTCACCCCAGCACGGCCAGTCCGCCCTGCCCGATATTCCGATGGCCCTCTACGACCTGAGCCACCTCCCCCATAGCGAGCAGCTGCGCTGGCGCGCCCAGCGCTGCCCCGCCCACAACGCCGGTTCCGTCGCCGACCTCGCCCTGCCGGGATGGGAGCCCTTCGACCCGCTCGCGCACGCCGCCCACATCCACACCCGCCTCCCGCACTCACCGGCGGCCCGGGGACGGGCGAGCTGACAGTGCCCCACTACGCCCTCGAGGTCTCCCTGACCCGCCCGCTCTCCCCGCAGGCCCTGCACCGTGCAGCAGGCCGACTGCCGCTGGCCGCCAACCACGACGCCACCCGCCTGATGACTCTCATGCCCGCCAAGAGCCCCCACCGGGCCGCACAGAAACTGCGCCACCGGCTCGGACACCGGCTGCCCGTCGACGTGATCACCACCCACTACCCGGACGCCGACCACCACGTGCTGCTCAACGTCGCCTTCCCGCCCGCCGCCCGCGCCGCCCTCGAAGACGGCGCGCGCCGCGCGCACCAGAGCCCCGAGCGCTTCACGGAACTGGCCCTGCACCGGGCCCTGGTCCAGCACGCCGATGAGGAGGCCGACCGCATCGACCGGCAGGTGCAGCGCCTGCTGGAGACCACCACCCCGGCCTGTCTGCTCGCCGCCGTCGGGCACGCCCTCACCCGGCTGTCCGGGAGGAGCACACCGTGAAACCGACCGACGAACGGACCGCCGCCGCCGACGCCTTCCACGCCGGCCACCACCTCGCCCTGCAGGCCGGCGCAGGCACCGGCAAGACCACCACCCTGGCCCTGCTCGCCGCCGCCACCACCCGCCGCGGCCGCTACCTCGCCTACAACCGGGCCATCGCCCAGAACGCCGCCACCCGCTTCCCGGCAAGCGTCCGGTGCAAGACCGCCCACGCCCTCGCCTACGCCGCCGTCGGCCACCGCTACCGCCCCCGCCTGAACGCACCCCGCCGCCCCGCCTGGCAGACCGGACAGGCCCTCGGCATCACCAAAGCGATCCGCGTCGGCGACCGTGCCGTCACCCAACGCCGCCCTGCGCACCGTCACCCGCTTCTGCCACACAGCCGACGAGGCGATCACCCGCCACCACGTACCCCGCCTGCGTGGCCTGGACGATCCCGACCGACACGCCCAACTCGCGAGCCATGTTCTGCCGTTCGCCCGCAAGGCCTGGGCCGACCTGCAAGATCCCGACGCCGGCGCCGTACGCTTCGAGTACGACCACTACCTGAAAATCTGGGCCCTGACCCGGCCGCGGCTCGATGCGGATTTCCTGCTGCTGGACGAGGCCCAGGACACCAACCCCGTCGTCGAACACCTCTTCCTCAGCCAGCGCGACCACGCCCAGCTCGTCATGGTCGGAGACTCCGCCCAGGCCATCTACCAGTGGCGCGGCGCCAAGGACGTCATGACCGGCTTCAACGGCACCCGGCTCACCCTGTCGCAGTCCTTCCGCTTCGGCCCCGTCCTCGCCGACGAAGCCAACCGCTGGCTGCGCCTGGCCGACGCCCCGATCCGCCTCACCGGCACTCCCGCCATTCCCACCGAAGTGGGCCCCCTTGCCTGCCCCGATGCCGTCCTGTGCCGCACCAACGTCGGCGCCATGGCCCAGGTCATGACCTGCATGGCCGCCGGCTGCCGGGTCGCCCTGGCCGGGGGAGGAGCAAGCCTCCAGGTCCTGGCCCTGGCCGCCCGCGAGCTGAAAGAGGGTCGCCGCACCCACCACCCCGAACTGACCCTCTTCCCCACCTGGGGCGACCTGCAGGACTACGCCGCCTACGACCCGGCCGGACGCGACCTGCAGCCCCTGGTCAGCCTTGTCGACGCCCACGGCACCGACGCCATCCTCGCTGCCGTCGCCCAGCTCGCCCCCGAATCACATGCTCAGGTCACTGTCTCCACCGCCCACAAGGCCAAGGGACGCGAATGGCCCCGCGTGCTCATCGCGGACGACTTCGCCCGGCCGGAAGACACCCCTTCCGAGGGGCGGACCGGCACCGCTGCACCACCCGATCCGGTCGACGACGGCGAAGCCCGCCTGGCCTACGTAGCCGTCACCCGGACCCGCCAACACCTCGACCTGGGCGGCCTGTCCTGGATCCACGCCCACCCCGACGGGGGCCCCGCCGCGAAGGAGGATCCAGACACAACGACGGGTCAGACATCGTGACACCGTCTGACAGGTGCTTCCGGGGCAGCGGCGCAGGGGCACCGTGAGGTGGCGCGTGGAGCCCTTGTTCAGCCTGAGCCAGATCGGGACGGCTGTCGGCGTGCGCGAAGTCCCTGTATAAGGCGTTCGGGCTGGTCCGTGAGACCTCTACAGCAGGTGCTGTGACTCAGATTACTGAATTTTATTCCGTGCTTTCATGTCATTTCGTCGACGAGTTTCCCTGCGGCGAGTGCTACTTGACCGCCGTACTGACTGGGGCCCTTTGTGCACGCGCACGTCGGATGCCCGAGCGGTTCGGTACGCCGGACGGGATGATTCCGTTGGCGTTGACGGATCGCGGCGAGGCCATCTTCCTCGCGCCGAAAGGATCAGGGGGCGCAGGATCGCTGTTCGTGGAGAACGGGGAAGGTGTTTTTTCGAGTTTTCGGTCAGCTTCTCCGAGTGGCTGTACCGCTGGCTGGCCGAAGAGGAGATGACGGGCTCTGGTGGCAGCGTCTACAACCCGGGACCCGTGCGGATCACCCGCGTGCCCGCAGGGGCGGTTCCGGCTCGGCGGACCGTCGGCTGGGGGCACCGCGCTCAGGTATGTCGGCCCAGAAGGCGGTCATGGTGGGCTGGGCCGCTGTCGTAAGTAGCTTCCTGCTGCCGTCGATGGGGGCTTGACACGATTATTGGCAGCTGTACTGACCGACCCGTGCCGACCGGCTCAATGCCCTGACCAGGCCAAGATGACAGCGTGCTGTGGATCGAGACTTTGCGAAACCTGATGCCTCCTCATGCCGGGGCCGGTGACCTCGTCGACTGGGAGGCCGTGGAACGCAGTTGGGGGCATCCCTTCCCCCGGGACTACAAGGACTTCATGGCGCTCTACGGCGGGGGAACGGTGAGTGACTACCTGGGCTTCTTGCTGCCGGAACCGCGTACGGCGGAAGGCGCTGAGCCCGTGTACCAGGGGATGGAGGCGGAGACACGGACCGCGGAATCCTTCCGGCGAAGCACGGCGGCCGGAGATTGGCTGCCGTCACAAATCATCGCCTGGGGGGTGGACGCCAGTGCTGACATCCTCTGCTGGCGTGTCACAGGAAAGCCGGAGGCCTGGCCTGTGCTGGTGTGGAACCAGGACGATGCCACGTGGTCGGAGTATCCCTGTGGCATGGTCGAGTTCCTGTGTCGGCTTTTTCGAGAGGATTGCAGCGAGATCCCTCTGGGCTCTGTCGGCTGGTGGGGCGAGTCGCCGTGTTTCCTGCACGCGGCCGAGGAGGGGCGTCTGCGGGCTGCGGGAATCGATTCCTGGACTGGACGGCTGGATCCGTTCGCCGGAATGTTCGGCGAGTGAGGGCCAGCCTTCTTTTTGCGTCGAGTGTTTCAGGATTTCGTCCGGGGCTCATGACTGCCCGGGGGGGGGCGTCGGGCGGCGCGGTTCGTCGGCGGTTGCCGGCCGTCAGTCCGGTTCCGTGTGGGCTGGTTCAGGGGTGTGGGGGCAGGGCGATGCGGGCCCAGACGGTTTTGCCGGTGGGGTCGGTGCGTGTGTAGCCCCACTGGGTGGCCAGGGCCTCGACGATGAGCAGGCCTCGTCCGGTCTCTGCGTACGGGTCGGGGTGCCCGAGTGCGGGGGGTGTGGGGGGTGTGGGGTCGGGGTCGGCGACGGCGCAGACCAGGGCGCCGCCGGTGCGGGCGATGCCCAGCCATGCTTTGGCGTAGCGGGTGTCGCCTTGGGGCAGGGCGTGGCGTACGGCGTTGGTGGTGAGTTCGCCGACCACGGTGATCACGTCGTCGGCGATCGCGTGCAGTTCCCAGTCGTCGACCACGTCGCGGGCGAAGCGGCGGACGGTTTCGAGGCTGCGGGGTGCGCAGGTGAAGGCGCGGGCGGCGAATGCGGCGGCGCTGATGCCGAGGGCCAGTCCCCAGTCGCCTGTGGTGGGCGGGGCCAGGGCCGCGGTGTCGAGCGGGTCGCGGTGCGCCGACAAGGGGGAGATCGGGACTCCGGTGACCTGGCTGAGTGTCGTGGCCGTGTGCGTTGTCACTGTTCATCCCCCGAAAGACGTCCAGTTTGCGGGCCGCGGAACCGCGCCCCGACCGGTTAGTATCCTCGCCGCTCCACCGCCAGTGCAATTGCATCGGAAATTGCAGACCCGCAAGGAGGGTGAGGGGAACGCATGTGCCTATCGTGAAGCTTGCTACGGGGTAGCGGCAGAGGAATGTCGGACAGCGTGGGAAGGGCGGACATGGAAATGGCCGGCAGCGGCGTGGCCTTCCGTGATCCGGGCGACGTGGTCTGGGTGAAGAGCCGGCGCAGTGGAGCGGACGGGAACTGCGTGGCGCCGGCCTTACCGACCGACGGTCAGGTGGCCGTGCGCAACTCGCGGGATCCGCAGGGCCCCGTGCTGGTCTGCACCCGGGCGGAATTGGCCGCTTTCGTGGCCGGGGCGAAGGACGGCGAGTTCGACGCCTTCACCGAATGACCGCAGGGGAAAGACGTTTTCGGGACTCCTGCCCGGCGGCGCCCTGGGAGACTGGCGTGCATCGTCTGTCCTGTCCCGGGAGCCCCCATGCTCGCGTCAGCCCGCTCGGTGGATGCTCCAGCTCTTGAGTACTATCTTGCCGCTTCTGCACGCAGCCCGATCGCACTGCGTCTGGTCCTGGGCCGCTTCTTGCGCATACTGCGCAGGGAAGCCGGGATCGAAGCGGAGGAGGCGGGCAAGGCCATCCGTGCGTCGGAAGCCAAGATCAGCCGGATGGAACGCGGCCTGGTCACCTGCAAACCGCGCGACGTGACGGACCTGCTCGTCTTCTACGGGGTGACGGACGCCGAACTGATGGCCACTTTCGCCGAGGTGGTGCAGGTCTCCCGGCAGTCGGGCTGGTGGCACGCGTATGACGGGGTCCTGCCGGAGTGGTTCGGCAAGCTCATCGGGCTGCAGGAAGCCGCCTCGATCATCCGCGCCTGTGAACTTGAGCTGGTGCCCGGACTCTTGCAGACCGCCGGGTACGCCGGGGCAGTGGTGCGCCAGGGCTACCCGTTCGCCAGAGTGCAGGAGATCCGCTCGCGGGTGGCGCTGCGGATGGAACGCCAGGAGGTCCTGGTGGGTGCCGACGCACCCCGTCTGTGGGCGGTGCTGGACGAGGCCGTCCTGCGGCGTCCGGTCGGCGGGGAGCAGGTCATGCGCCAGCAGCTGTATCACCTGGCGCAGGTGGCGCGGCTGGACAACATCACGGTGCAGATCGCGCCGCTGGACGATCCGGCCTGCGCAGCGGCTGGTTTCCCGATCACTCACCTGCGCTTCGAGCTCCCTGCCCTGCCGGACATCGTCTACCTCGAGCAGCTGCGCGATGCCGATTACCTGGACGAGCGCGAGGAAGCCGAGCACTGCCGGCGTGTCCTGGACCATCTGGCCCAGGCGGCTCTCTCCCCGCAGGACAGTCTCGACCTGCTGCAACGCCAACTCGTGCACGGACAAGAGGCGTAGCGTCCGGCGCGGCTGCGGCGCATCACCCGATGCGGGCCACGCCGCCGGACTCCGCCCACAGCACGCTGCCACCGGCCGCTGTGCCATCACGTGCGCAGTGCCAGACCGCGACATCGACGAGCCCCGGAGGCATCAGCGGCAGCGCGCGGAAGGACGCTGCGACTTCGCGGCGGGAGCGAACCCGTCCCGAACGGCCGCCGGCCGTCGCCCGGAGCAGCTCGCTGGCGTGCTGCCGCACCCGGGCGTCCTCGCTGACCAGCTGGCTGGCGGGCTGACCAGCTGGCTGGCGGCGAGGAAACTCCCCGGCGCCAGCACCGAGGCCGTCTCCTGCAGTACCCCGGCCGGATCCGGCAGAGTGTGCAGCACCGACACGAACAGCACCGCCACCGGCAGACCGATGTCGATCAAGTTCCGTGCCGCCGGGCCGGGCAGCACCTGTGCCGCCCGGCCCGGGGCGGCCTGGACGACCAGCGTGCGCCGCCGGTCCTCCCGCACGGCCCGGTCATGCGTGACGGCCAGCGGATCGTCCTCGGCATAGACCACCCTGGAGACGGCATCGATCTCCTGGGCGACCTGATGCACGCCCGCCGGGGTGGGCAGCCCGGCGCCGAAGACCACGAACTGCCGCACCCGGTGCTCGCGCACCAGGCGGCTGGTCGCCCGCAGCAGGAACCGGTGGCCGGTCTCGGCCACCCGCCGTGCATCGGGGGCGATCTGCAGCAGCCGCTCACACGCGGACCGGTCGGCCGGATAGTGATCCCTGCCGCCCAGAAGGAAGTTGTGCATCCGGGCCAGGCTGGGGGAGGCGACGTCGGCGACGTCGACCAGCGGCACCCGCCCGCGCTCCAATGCGGCACCCCACCCGTCGGCGCACTGCGGCACACCCTGCACCGCAGCCCTTGCAAGGGTAGAAAATCCGCCACTCGCACGCACCGGTCCGCACAGATTGGCCCGCAGCTGACGGAAGTGCGCTATGGAAACGACCCGCTTCCGCCCCCGGCGTCACGACTTGCACAGCCCACCGGCGACCGCGCTCCCGGCCCGGGCCCCGAAGGCTCGGCTGTCAGGTCGCCGGGCAGTGCACGCTGCGCCATCCGCAGCTGCGAGGCGACCGCCGGCTCCTCGACCCCCATCACCTCGGCGGCCTGGGCCTGGCTCAACTGCAGCCGGCAGCGCAGAATGACGGCGTCCGCCTGGGCCGGCGGCAGGATGCGGTGCACCGGATCCAGCGGGTGCGCCGCCCGGGCCCGCTGGCCGCGCAGCGCCGAGGAGATCAGTGCGTCCAGCAGACGCCAGGCCACCGCCGCGGGGCGGGAACTGCTGATGACAGCCGGCCAGATCGTGGCGAGATTGCCCAGGGCGGCCTCGACCACTTTGCGGCTCACCCATGCATCCTGCATCCGTTCCTGGGTGTAGCGCAGGTAGCGCTCCTGGTGCAGCAGGCAGAACGCCGTGTACTCCAGCGGCAGGGCCAGCCTGATCGTCTCCTGGGGGAACTCATCTCGCGCGGACGGCGGGCAGGACGCCAGCACGGGCGCCTCACTGTGACGACGCAAGGACAAGAACATGGGGCACCTCTTACCGGGCGCGGAAGGACGGTCAGTCGGATGCTGGGCGTTCCCGCGGCATCTGCCGGGGATCGGGGTCGAGGCAGAACAGGAACGCGTAATGGACGGCCTCCCACAGCGGCCGCACCTCGGCGGGCCCCCCGCCCAGGGCGGTGACCAGCGCCGAGGCCTGCTCCCAGTTCGGGATCAGCACGCCGCTGAGGAAGTCGTTGATCTCCTGCGCGCTGAGCGCCCCGTGCGAAATCTGGTGGATCACTGCGGGGTCCGGGCGCCCGGCCGCCAGGTGCAGCCCCCGCAGGGCCGCCTGCAACTGTGCCACGGCGTGGGGGATGCCCGGCTGGGCCGGGGGCACCAGTCCGTGCGCGCTCTCGAACAGTGCGCTCAGCTCGGCCGGCTCCCCGCCGAACAGCTTCACCAGCGTGCACACCACCGGCCAGGTCGGCATGCGTTCACCCGACAGGATCCGCGACACGTACGACGGCGACAGGGACAACTGCTCGGCCACGTCCCGGATCGCCAGCCCGCTGCTGCGGTGCAGGTGCGACAGCGCCGCGGCCAGCTTCGCCGACGCCGGTTCGGCCGCCTGGGACAGCAGCCGGTCCTGCGCGGCGTCCCGGGGCTGCACCCCCGGCGCCGGCGGCTGGCGCACCGCGGCACGTTCCCGGGCCCGCCGCTCCAGGCGCTTGAGCACCTTCGCTTCCGCCCACTGGGTGCGTGCCGTGGTCACGCTGACCTGTGCGGCCGCGGCCACCCGCTTCCAGTCGGCGCCTTGGTTACGGGCGTCCTGGATGGCCGCCGACGTGTAACACTCCACCTCCCGGGTCACCTCGACTGCGCACCGCAGCAGTTCCTCCAGCGGCTGGTCGTTGTACTCGGCCTCCAGTAAGGCCGCCGACAGCGTCTGCAGATCCTCCGCGATCCGCCGCCCCAGCGGCAGGGCGCTGCGGGCCCGTTGCTTCCCCGCCCGGCCGTCCCGCTTGCGCTGCGCGTGCTGCCGGCAGGTGGTGCTGCAGTACTCCCTCTTTCGCCCCGGTCCCGTGGACTGGGCGAACGGCTGCTGGCAGTTGCGGCAGACATCATGGCGCGGGCTGCTGCCCGTCATCGTTTCCTCCTGTGGCCCGTGGCCGTTTCTCTTCCCGGTGCGCGGGTTCTTGCGTACGGGAGGGAGAAACTCGGCTTCTGCGTGTCGCGGTGCTGGTGGACGTCCGGGCAGGCGACAGCGCTGCCAGGTGGCGCGCCGCCGCCTGCCCGGACGGGTCAGTTCAGCCGAAAGCGCTGGTAGCGGCAGTGCGACTGCCGCGTGGCCATGAGCAGGGCGGCCACCACCGTGGCGGTGGCGGGAGCCGTCCACCAGCCCCGGATCAGAATCACGGGCA
The DNA here is from genome assembly GCF_042732375.1 of Streptomyces sp. NPDC059785. NCBI lineage: Bacteria > Bacillati > Actinomycetota > Actinomycetes > Kitasatosporales > Streptomycetaceae > Streptomyces > Streptomyces sp. NPDC059785. Next base: position 24,565 of record NZ_JBHWHV010000055.1, on the reverse strand, counting down.
TCACCACAATGGCCAGAAACACGCTCGCCTGCAGCGTGACAGCCCAGGCACTCGCGATACGGGTTTCACCCCGGAGAAAGCGCGGAATGTTAACGTCGTCGCACGTTGCCGCCCTCAACAGGGCAGCGACGGAAAACCGGTCAAGCATGCGGTACTAACCCGCCTCTCTTGGGCTGGACATATGAGGAGCCCCGGTGTTGGTTGCTAGCCCGCCCGGGGTTTCCTCGCGTCCAACGCACGGTAGTACCTCCGTCACGCCAGGTGCCATATAAACCGTTCATCGCGCAAAATTTGCATTTCGCGACGATGACTAATTGACGCCGGTGACGAGGTGAACACCCGAGCGCTTTCACCCTTGACCATCCCGGATCGAATCCGACCGCCAATGACCGTGCGTTGACCGGCCTGCAATTATGCAAGGCGTCGACCACGGTGGTGACATCGCCGCGCATGCCGGACCAATCAGTAGCCCACCTGGCGATTGCCGACGCAGAAGGCAGGACATGGCGGCATCGGCCGCCGGGGTCCGCGGTACGCGAGCCGCTGCTGCCGGAAGGCCGTGATCTCTGGCCGGACATCGCGACGGTCTACGGCGACGATCACGGCCTCGGGAACGCCGTGATCGCCGGCCGGCACGACGATTCCTTCGCCCTGGTCGGGCCTTGCGGCGGAGAGCTCTGGCGGCTCGACGGCAGCGGATGGATACCTCAACCGTGGAAGCCCGGCCAGGCGAGAACCGGTGCCGCTCATCCAAGCGAACCGCTTTTCGCCGTCGCCGACCTCTACGGCGGTGACGTCCACCTCTGGCACATGAGCGAGGGCCCCAGCCCGCGGAAGGTGGCGGTACTCACCGGACACAACGACGCGGTGCTCTTCCTGGACTTCAGCCCCGATGGCCGAAAGCTCGCCACCGCGAGCGCTGACGGCACCATCCGCATCTGGAACGTACGCCGACCCTGAACGTTGTCGCCGGAATCCGCTACAAGCCCTCGGCTACCTCGCGTCAGCCGAACATGAACAGCAAATGCTCATGTCACGTACGTTGTCACTCGTCGCGTGGAACCCCGTGCCCGCGCCCAGGGGACAACCTCATATTCGCCCGGAGCTGTCGCCGTCTCCAGCGTCAAGCGGGCCCGGGCGGCCGGTGTCTGCTGTGGTCGTGGTCTTCGGTGGGTGGGGCGGTGGGGGCTTGGTGTCCGTGCAGGCGGTAGACCATTTCGTCGGGGCTGCGGTGCAGGCGGGCCCGGCGCCAGGCGGCGTCGTAGGACAGGGGTGCTGTGCTGCGTTGTCGGATGCGCCAGGCCCGCCAGCTGGTCAGCGGTGCGAGCAGTACTCGCCACAGAACCAGCTTCATGGCTGTGCCCTCGTTGCCGCGGCACCGGTCGAGGAGTCTTCGGGCGGTGTGATGCCGGAAGGCAGGCTGCCGCCGTTGAGGGCTTTGAGCGCGTCGTGCAGGACGAGCATGGCCTGCTGTTGCATGCCGGCGTCCTTGAAGCCCCGGCCGACCTGTTCCCATTGCTGCAGTACTGGGAACCACCAGCGGTCGCAGGAGTTGATCAGGCGGGCCAGGCGCTGGAGTTCGGCGACGTACCCGTCGCTCAGGGCGCCGGGTGCCTGGCGCTCGAGCTGGTCGACGACGATGAGGTCGGGGCGGTCGTAGAGGTTGTCCTTCAAGAACCGCAGGCGGCGTACGCGGTGTTCGTCCGCTGCCTGCTGGGCCAGCATCTCGCGGGTCGTTAGGGACAGGTCCAGGACTGCGTGGGCGGCCAGCTGCCTGTAGTGCGGGCAGGTGCGGGGGAGCGTGTCCAGTGCGGCGTTGACGGCGTCCTGCGCGGCGGGCAGGTCCGTGGCGGCCAGCTGCTTCGCGGCCCGGGCGGCTGCGGTGTGGACGAGGGTGCGTACGGCTTCTTCCGCGTGGGGCCGGGTGCGCCGGTTCGGCCGCCAGGTGATGGTGTACACGGCTTCGAAGGCGATGTTGTCGGTGGCGCTGGGCAGGGCGCGGGGCTGGGCGGACGTGCTGGTGCGTGCAGCGCGGTGCCAGGGCCATCTCATGCGTCGCCCCCTGGCCGCGGGAAGACGCCCTGCACGCGGTTGTCGACGAGGTGGTCGTAGAAGTCGTCGGCCGCGCTGACGCCCTCGGTGGTGGAGATGTCGCGCAGCTCCTGCATGAGGCGCATGCCGGCGTCGAGCATCCTGTGGCCGCGCAGCGCCGGCAGGAGTTGGTCGCGCAGGCGTGTGTAGGCGCCGGGGTCGGTGGCGCTGGTGCGGATCCACAGGGTCAGACGGGCGATGACCTCCGTGGTGGTCTCCGGGGACTTGAGCAGGTCGTGCACGGCTTGCTGCGCGTCGATTCCGGGCGGCGGCGCGGACACGAGCCACGGGATGCCCTCGTGTTCGGCGCTCATCAGGGCGAGGAAGGCGAGAGCTCCGCTGCGGGCGGCGGAGACCTTGCCGTCCTGCCAGCTGCGGACCTCGTTCATCAGGTGCTGTGTCGCCGTGGGCTGCTGGACCAGTGCGTCGAAGGCGTCCAGCACCTGTCCGCGCACGGCGTGGTCGCCGGCCTTGTGTGCGACGCGCCGCAGGCGCACCATGGCCCGCCTGGCGTGGGCGGTGGTGACGGAGGAGTCCTCCAGGATGCGCCGGCACAGAGCGATCACGGTGGGCGCGTAGCCGTCCTGTGCGGCCCACTGGTAGAGGGCCTCCCAGGCCAGGCGTCCGATGTGTTCGTTGCGGATGGCGCTCTCCATGACCGTGCCCAGCACCTCGGGGTGGCTGGCACGGGCGAGGTCGCCGAGGGTGGTGAGGTAGTCCGTCGTGCCGTGCCGCACGGTGAGCTGTGCCAGCGCGTCCACGGCCCGGTCGTCCGGATCGGGGCTCTGCGCCGTGGCGAGCAGCCAGGCCAGCAGGGGGGTGCGCATGACGTCGTAGTTGTCCCAGACGTATTCGAGCACGGCGCGCCCGTAGGTGGGCCGGTCGAAGACCACCGTGTCCTGCATGTCGACGCGGGCTCCGACGTCCTGGATGCGCCGGCGCAGGCCGCGTCCGGCCAGGACGCTGGGAATAAGCCCGGAAGATCCTGCAGCGGCGCCGGGAATGACAGGCGCATGTCCGATGGCCTGCAGCAGAGCGGCCGCACTGCGCGCCACGTCGGGCATGGGGGCGCACTGGCGTACCGCCAGGGCGATGAGCAGGCAGCGGTCCTCGACCGGGAGGGAGGGGCTGTCGGGGCTGCGCAGGCTGGTCATGTCGCCGAACAGGCCGTCGAGGGCATCGCGCCAGTCGGTCAGCGCAAAGGTGATGCGCTGCTCCAGACTCATCGGCGTGTTCTGGCCGTCGGGCCTCGCCGGCTGCTGCGACGCACGGGAGTGTTCCTTCCAGGCCATGACGGCGGTGTGCGCGGCCTGCACGGCGGCCACCGCCGTCAGCCCCCGCAGTGCTGCCGTGGCTTTGGGGAAGGACAGCAGCGAGTCGGTCAGCTCGTCGTAACCGTGGGCTCGCAGATGCACCGCGACGACACGCTCGGCGTCGGGAGCCTCCTGCAGACGGAGCACGTGGATGCCGGGGCGGTCGCTGAGGCGGTGGTCTCTCCACAGGTCCTGCGCCACGGTCAGTACCAGGTGGGAGCGGCAGCCGCGCAGGTGAGCGGCGTGCTCCGACAGGGCGTCGAGGAAGTCGGCCGACGGCTGGTCGTTTTCGGGGTGCTTGAGGTCGAGCTGGTAGGCGTGGTCCTTCTCCAGGGGCAGGCGTCCCTTGCTGGGGGTGTTCCAGTCCGCTTCCAGCTTGATCATCTGGGCGTGACCGGCGGTGTGTTCGGCCAGCAGCCGCAGGGCGAACGTGGTGGAGCCGCAGGAACGGGGCGCCACGATGATCGTCACGGGCTGGCGCAGCCGGCCGCCGTCAACATCCACGGCCTGCTGCTCGACGCTGTCCCAGTGCGCGCTGCGCACGAACGGCAGCCCGAGGAACTGCTTCCGGTCGACCTCGGTGCCTTCCAGCAGATCCTGCTTGCGGGTCTGCTGGTTCAGTTCCTCGATGACGTTGGCGACGACGCCGACGTCTCCGTACAGGTGCGTGTCGCCGTTGGCGGTTTCTCGTGATGGCTGTCCGGCCGGGACGGCGTCGGGCGGCTGCAGTGCGGGGGAGGGGAGGGAGTGATCGCCGGGTGCCGGGGCCGGCGTGCCGGGGAGGTCGGTGCCTGGGTGCCGTCGGCGCGTCAGCCAGCGGCTGGCGCCGTTTTGCTGCTGCTGCGAGGCGGTCTCGTCGGCCGGTGTACCGGGCTCGGGCGCAGAAGGGCCGAATGGGGCATCGGACATGGAGGAACTCCGCGGTGGGTGAGGTGACAGGGGCAGGGGAGGCGGGCGCGCCTCAGTGCTGGCGCCGGTCGATGCGCAGGTATTTGATGCGGTCGGCGATCGTGGGGTCGTTGAGCTGCCCGTGGAAATGGAAGGTGCCGCCGCGGCTGTCCGCCGGCGGGGCCGGCGCTGTCGCCGGCTCGGCGGCGGCAGGAGTGTGAGCGGGCGGCTGGGCGTCGGTGAGGTAGGGCCGTACGGCGGGCGCGGTCAGGTTGGGCACGTGGATGCGGCAGGGCTGCTCGAAGCCGGCTTTGTCGCTGACCCTGGCGACGGCCTCGACGAAGTGGTGCTCACGCAAGCCCGGCGTGCGGTTGGCCTGCACGGTGCGGTGGTAGACGAGCTCGGACAGCACTGCCGCGAGGAATCCGCCGCTGTCCCTGGCAGCGGCCATTGCCTCGCGGACGGCCTGGCTGTTGAGGAGGCGGGCTGCGTCATTGATGGCATCGCCGCGGTGGTGCGGCAGGGACAGCGGGCCGGCATGCACGCTGACCCGCAGCCGCACCAGCGGGCTGTCGGCCAGCTGGTGCTGCCGGTAGCGTCGCAGGGCCGCGTCGAGCCGGCCCAGCAGCGGGTCCACCAGCCGGGCCACAAGCGAGGACGGGAACAGCAGAAAGGCTCCGTCACCGCTGTCCTTGTACCCCGGCAGCTCGTCCAGGGCGGGAAGCCCGCACTCGGCGAGCACGGTCGTCAGGATGTCGTCCACATCGCACCGCGCGGCATCCATCCCCGCCTCGGGGATCTGGCTGTACTTCTCCATGTCGATCGCCAGGAGGGCGAGTTCGGCAGGCACGTCTCGCTCGGGCAGCGGCGCAGCCATCAGGGCACCGTCCTTTCGGCACAGGCGGTCAGGGAGGTGCCCATGCTGATCGGAGGGGACGGCTAGCGCTGCCCACCAGTGGGCATGCCCACCGTGCTCCCGGTCACGGCTGCGCCCGGGCCTGGGACGCGATGGCACGCATGTTGCGGATGAGGAGTCCGCCGCCGGGTGCTGTGGCCACCCACCCCTGCTCGCGCCAGGGTTTGAGCGCGTTTCCCACCGCGTTGCGCGAGGCCCCGATCATTTCGGACAGCTCCGTCTGCGTCAGGCGCACGACGAGCTCCGGGGCGTTGGCGGAGGCGGCCTCCGCCAGGCGGGAGAGAGCCGAGGCCAGTCGCAGCGGCACGTCTGCCGTGGCCAGTTCGAGCCGGACCGTCTCCGACTCCCTGACCCGGGCGATGGCGTGGCGCAGCAAGCAGGAGTGCAGGCTGTGCTCCTCCACGAAAGCGAGGAAGACGTCGGCCGGAACGATACGGATACGGCACGTCTCGGCAGCGATGACCGTGGCGGTGCGCGGCTGGGAGTCCAAAACGGCCAGCTCCCCCAGCAGCTCGCCGGCACCGCGCACCGCAAGAAGCGCACGCTCTCCGCCGGTTCCGGCCAGGGTGATCAGCGCCGAACCGGAGTCCAGCACGATGACGTGGGTCGCCGGATCTCCCTGGCGCAACAGCACGCTGCGGGCAGGCCGCACGCGCTGCGGCGCGAGTGTCTTCAGACGTGCCCATAACGCGTCACCGATCACCGCGGCATGCGGCTGATACACACGTCCCCCTGTGCTGCGGCTCGTCACATTGAGATCATTTTCTCAATCAACTATGAAGCCGCTCAACAAGCCCATTCCGGCCACGGAAAGACCTATCAAGACAAGGTCGATAGCCAGGCGGACCGACCGCAGCTTCCTGTCCGCCAGGCGGGCCAGCGCAGGTCCCCCGCCACCATGGCCCCCAGTGCCGTCCGTGCGGCGGGCAGCCGCCTCGCCGGCCAGCTCGGCCCACAGTCCGGTTCTCGGAACCACCGGACGCAGCGCGAACAGCGCGGCCCCCACCGCGCATACCAAGAGCGCGCACATCAGCACCAATGGCGCCGCACTGACCAAAGGCATGTCCTCCAGGCCCGACAGCGCAGCGACGCCGGCGGCCAGGAAAGCACCGGCAACCCCGCACAACGCGGCTGCCTTGGTATCGGCCCGCTGTATCTCCACGAAGGCACGCTCCTCCAGCCGCCATGCCTGTGAGGCAATCCTGCTCGGCCCGTCGGCACTGCCACTCATGCCAGCCTCCTTACGGTCCCTGCCCCTTGCTGTCGGGACGCAGCCACCCTGTCCGAGAGCGCCGACGAGCGGTGCCCATCACAGGGCACGGGCAGTGCCGCGCTGCTCACTGTGAGGCAACCCCGTCTCATGTTCGGTGATAACGCGGAGCATTGTCGGCGCCGTTGTCCTGACGGACGCCGACGGGCGTGTGGGGGCGGTGTCTTCCGGCCGTCTGCGCTGGTCGTCCTGAACTCCCGGCTTTCGGCAGGCGGCTGTGCCGGGAAGGGCAGGCGGCGGACCATGGGCGGGGCGTACGCGGCGTCGGGTGCAACGAGCGCTGAGACCACCGGCCGCCCACGTGGTCACGACTGCTGGGCTGTGCACCCTGCCCTCTCCGCTACGCCTGCGAACGGAAGACGAACCCGGCACATTTCCGTTGGTTCTTAGACGCCGGTGCGCTGCGGCGCCTTCGGCACACCGGTCGGCGCCCGCGGCGGTGATGCGCACTGTCGGGATCAGGACACGGACAAGGCCCGCACGACACCTCGTCGATCCGTCAAAAATAGCGTGTCATCCACGAGGACCGGCTCCCCCTGCGTCGGGGCATCCCAGGTCATTTCGCTGGACCACAGCTGCCGGCCGGATGCCGTGATGTTGTAGGAGGCCAGTCCGGCCCGGTGCGCGAGATAGACGGCGTGGCCCACGACGAAGGGCTGCCCCAGCGCCAGTCCGGGCAGCCGTCTGCGCCAGTACAGCTCCCCGGTGGCGGTGGCGTACGCGGCGAGTGTGCGCCCCTGGTTCACCATGACGAGGTCATGCGCTACAACCGGCGATGCGGTGAGGGGAGTTCCTGCGGGGATGTGGCGCTGTGTCCCGCTCGCGCGTGAGATCTGGTACAGGCCGCCCCGGCTGCCGGCCACGTGCAGCGATTCTCCCGCGACCGTCGGCGCCGACAGCACCGGCTCCGGCAGACGGGTGCTCCACAGCGGATGGCCGGTCCGCTTCTGCAGAGCCACCACCGTGCTGCTGTCGCTGCCGGGCCGTTCGATGACGTACAGCAGGTCGCCGTCGAGGTGCCACGCGGAGGCCAGCTCGGCGCCGGCCCGGTACTGCCAGAGCTCCGTGCCGTCCGTCGTGCTCATCGCCACCACGCGGCCCGCGGGCTTCGTTGCGTCCTCCTGCGGGCTGCAGCCGGACCGCAGGGCGAAACACCGGCCGCCGTCCACCAGGACGCTAGCCGTGAGCGTGCCCGCCTGGCCGGACGCTGTCCAGCGCGTGTCGCCGCTGAGGCTGTTCAGCGCGCATATGCCGCCCTGCTCGGTGGGGGCGTAGAGCGTCCCGTCCGAGTACGCCATGAGGTCGTCGCGCACGCGAAGGGGGCGCTCCCAGCGGCGGTGCCCGTCCCGCAGGGCCAGCGCCCGCAGACGTCCCGCCCCGGCAGAGACGAAAACGGCGCCGTCACCGACCGGATTGGCCCGGTCGAACGCGGTCGCGACCGACCACTTAGGAGCGCCCGACATGGCGTCCAGAACGCGGAGCCGGTAGCCGTGGCGCACGATCGCCCATCCGTTTGCGACCTGAGGCTGCCACGCCTCCGGCGCCCCCGTGGCCTGCTGCCACAGCTGCTTCGGTGTGCGGAAGACCGGAGCTCGGCGCGTGGGCCTGCTCGCCGGCTGCGGTGCCGCGCCCGCCCCGGGACCTCCGCCTTTGTCGGTGAACTCCTCGATGTGCGCGCAGAGCGCTTCGACCGAGGCCGCGCACAGCTCGTTCTCCCGCGGAACGGCCACCCAACTGGGAGCCGCAACCGTGATGTTGAGCTGCTCGGTGAGGTTGACCCAGAAGAGGCGCTGCTCGTCGAGGTCGTACACCACTCCGATGACCGGGAGCTTGCTGGTGCGCCAGTCCGTTGCGTGGCTGCCCACGTTGATCGCGTAGCCGCGTGCACGCTTGTACTTCTTGCCCGTCTTGACCTGGACGGTGAAGGCGTAGCCGGTGCGCTTCTGCGCCCGGGTGATCATGACGAAGTAGTCCTCGCCGTGGTCTGTTCCGCCGGAGATCTCCTGGACCGGGTGATCATGTGCCTCGAGCAGCGTCCTCAGGGCATTGGCCCCGGCCCGTTCGGTGCGGCGGTTCGGGTGGACGGTTGCCATACGTTTCCTGATGCTGATCGGGCCGGTGCAACGGCGAGTTGAGAGGAGATCTTAAGGGAGCCCCTCGACAGGCGATGCAGTGGAACAGCGGCGTGCGGCCGCCGGGCGGAGACGGTCAGGTGTTTCTCCTCGCTGCGCACCGGTTGTGGCAGGAGACCCGGCGCAACGGTCCACATCCCTCTTCACCGGGGCGCCGTAGGCATCGGTGCATCGACGCAGCGCCCGCCTGCGTCGGTGAGCCGTTTGCGGCGCCTCATACGTGCTCTGCGCGATGGACCGGGCACGGGGTACCCGGCCCGGTCTCGGCCGGGGCCACCCCCGCACGGCGGGCATCCTCCTGGTCGGTTCTTCGACTGCGATCTGTGGGATCCCGGCAGACGCCCGGTCTGTTCCCCTGCACACAGCCGCGAGCAACTCGAACGCCAGCAGCACCGCCAGGCCGCCGCCCACAGCCTTCCCGTCCGGGCCGGAGTGCTGGATGGCCGGCCACCAGGAAAGCACGAGTGCCTTCCGCCGCACCGCCAGGCCCTTGGCCGCCCGCCGCGGGTGCGGTCGGGTCGGCGGGGAGTCCGGCGAGCCCTGGGCTGGTGTTCCCACAGGTCTCGAATCTCCCTGAAAAGATGCTTTTTATCTGGAAAACCGCACGTAGCTGCTGCCCCAGGGGTTACGGTCTGTGCTCATGCGGTTCCTGCACACGTCGGACTGGCATCTGGGCCGCCGGTTCCACACCGAAGACCTGATCCCCGCCCAGCGTGCCTTCCTCGACCATCTGGTCGAGGCCGCCCGTACCGAGAACGTCGACGCGGTCCTGGTGGCCGGTGACATCTACGACCGGGCCATCCCGAGCCTGGACGCGGTGCGTCTGTTCAGCCGCGCCCTGCACGAACTCGCCGGCCTCGGTGTGCCGGTCGTCATGATCAGCGGGAACCACGACTCCGCCCACCGTCTCGGCGTTGGGTCCGGTCTCCTGGCCCGCGCCGGCGTCCACGTGCGGTGCGACCCGGCCGCCTGCGACACCCCCGTCCTCCTGGAAGACGCCGACGGCCCCGTAGCCGTGTACGGCGTCCCCTACCTCGAGCCGTCGATGGTCCGCGACGCCCTGGAGGCCGAAGCCGCCTCGCACCGCGCGGTGCTCACCGCGGCCCTGGACCGCATCCGCGCCGACCTCACCGACAACCAGCCTCCCGGCACCCGCTCGGTGGTCCTGGCCCACGCCTTCGTCACCTCCGGCAGCGGACAGCCCGAAGAGCGCGAGGAGCGCGAGGAGTCCGTCAGCGAGCGCGACATCGCCGTGGGCGGTGTCGCCCACGTGGGCGCCGACGTCTTCGACGGGATCGACTACGTCGCCCTGGGCCACCTCCACGGCCCCCAGCGGGTCACCGACCGCATCCACTACAGCGGCTCCCCGCTGGCCTATTCCTTCTCCGAAGCCCGCCACACCAAGTCGATCACCCTGGTCGACCTCACCCCGGGCACCGCCCCCGCGCTCACGCACAAGCCCTGCCCGGTACCCCGCCGCCTGGAGCGCGTCACCGGCTTCCTGGACGACCTCCTGACCGGCGACGCCTACGAGCCGCTGACCGATGCCTGGCTCGAGGTCACCCTCACCGACACCGCCCTGCCGTTCGAGGCCATGGCCCGGCTGCGCCGCCGCTTCCCCCACACCGCCAGCCTCAGGCACACACCCGCCCGCATCCCCGCCCAGGCCGCCGGCACCCCCACCTACAGCGAACGCATCCGCGGTCGCAGCGACCTCGACATCACCGGCGACTTCATCCACAGCATGCGCGGCACCGACCCCACAGCGGACGAACACGCCCTGCTCCAGCGGGCCGTCGAAGCCTCCCGCCTGAACGAACAGCACAGGGAAACCGTCTGACATGCGCCTGCACAGCCTGCGCCTGCAGGCCTTCGGACCCTTCGCCGGCACCCACACCATCGACTTCGACGCCCTGTCGGCTGACGGCCTGTTCCTCCTGCACGGCGACACCGGAGCCGGCAAGAGCACCGTCTTCGCCGCCCTCTGCTTCGCCCTCTACGGCAGACCGCCCGGCGACCGAGAGTTGCTGCTGCGCAGCCACCACGCACCCGCCGGCCTGCTGACCGAGGTCACCCTGGAGGCCACCCTCGCGGGCCGCCGCCTGCGCATCCACCGCATCCCGGCCCAGAAGCGCCCCAAAAGGTCCGGCCAGGGAGAAACCGACCAGAAGCCCGAAACCCGCCTGAGCCAGTGGGCCGTCGACGCCGACGGCCAGGGCCGCTGGGAGGCCTCCAGCACATCCCACCAGGAGGCCGCCGCCGAGATCACCGGCCTGCTGGGCATGAGCCGGGACCAGTTCTGCCAGGTCGTCCTCCTCCCGCAGAACGAATTCACCAAGTTCCTGCGCGCCGACGCCCACGGCCGGCGCGAACTCCTCGGCAGACTCTTCCGCACCCACCGCTTTGCTTTCACCGAACGCTGGCTGAACGACCACAGCCGCACCACCGAGAAGAACCTTGATGCCGCCCGCGCCGACGTGCTGCGCCTGGCCGAACGCATCCACCAGGCGGCCGGAGACGGCCTGGCCACCCAGCACGCCGCCCCCACCCCCGACGACCCGCACACCCTCACCCAGCCCGCCCGCACCTGGGCCCAGGACCTCCTCCGCGCCGGCCGGGCCCACCACACCGAAACCCTTCAACAAGCCCTGACGGCCAAGGAGAACCTGGCCGCACAGCAGATCCTCGAAGCCGCGGCCCGCGAACTCCACCAGCAGCAGACTTCCCATGCCGTCGCCCGCAGGCAGCTGGACCTGCTGCAGGAACAGGCCCTGCACCAGCAGACGCTGGACGAGCGCCGCGAGAAGGCCCGCCGCGCCCAGCAGGTGGCCCCGCTGCTGCACGCCGCGACCACCGCTGCAGCCGACCACGCCCGGGCCCGAAGCGCCGAACGCACCGCCCGTGATCACCTGCCTGCCGAGCACACGGATCTGGACGCCGACCGACTTGCAGACACCGAGCAGTGTGTCCGCGCCGAAGCCGCCGTCCTGACCGCGCTGATACCCCAGGAAGACACCCTGCGCCGGCTGACCGCCGACTGCGAGCGCATCGACACCGAACGGCAGGACTTCACCGCCCAGCAGCGCATGGCCCAGGACTGGCTGGAGGAGGAGCCCGCCCGGCGCCGCGCCCTCGAAGCCCGGCGGGAGGCCGCCCGCCAGGCCGAGGACGACGCCCGCCGCCACCAGACCGGCCTGGACACCCTCACGGGCCGCATCACCGCCGCCGAACGCCGCGACGCCCTCCTGACCAAGATCACCGAAGCGGTGCGGCAGCTCGAGGACGCAACAGCCGACACCCGCAGGACGGGCGAGGCCTACCTCGGCATCCGCCGCCGGCGCACCGAAGGCATGGCCGCCGAACTCGCCGCCGCCCTCACCGACGACACCCCCTGCCCGGTCTGCGGATCTCCCACCCACCCCGACCCCGCCGCCCCCAAGGAGGGGCAGCCCACACGCGACGACGAAGACCTCGCAGAAGCCTTCCACGAGCGGGCCAAAGCCGCCCAGGAAGCCGCCTCGACCGCGCTGCAGCAGCTCCGCGAACAGGCTGCCGCCGCCACCGGCGAAGCCGGCGACACCCCCCTGGCCGACCTCCAGGCCCAGCGCAAGACCCTCGCCGCCGAGCTGACCGACGCCCTGGAGAGCGCCGCCGACCAGGGCGCCGCCCAGGAACAACTCCTCGCGCTCGACACCGAGCACACGACCATGACCCGGCAGCACAGCACCGCCACGGCCGGCCTGTCCGCCCGCAACGCCAGCTACGACACCCTCACCCGGCAGATCACCGAGCTGACCGCCAAGCTCACCGCGGCCCGCGGCACCCATCCCACCGTCGCCGCCCACACCGGCGAACTCACCCGCACCGCGGGCCGCCTCAAGGAAGCCGCCGAGGCCTCCCACGCCCTGGCCGCGGCCGCCGGGGTACTCGGCGACCGTACCGGCCAGGCGACCCTTGCCGCCCAGGGCCAGGGCTTTGACACCCTGGACCTCGCCCAGCAGGCCCTGCTCAGCGACAAGGACCTGCGCGCCGTCGAGGACGAGATCACCAAGTGGCGTGAGGCCCGCGCCGCGCAGACCGCCGTCCTGGACAACCCCGCACTGCAACAGGCCGCCGCCCAGCCTCCCGCCGATCCCGACACCGCCACGGCCGCCCGGGCCGCCGCCGACGATCAGCACGCCGCCGCGAGTGCCGCCGTGAGCGCCGCCCGCACCCGCACCGAGGAACTCACCGCCCTCGCCGCCGCCCTCGACGCCACCGTCGCACGCCTCGAGCCGCTCGAACACGCCCACCGCACCGCCCGCCACCTGGCCGAACTCGTCACCGGCAACTCACCCAGCGCCCGCGTCCGCATGCAGCTGGAGGCCTACGTCCTGGCCGCCCGCCTCGAAGAAGTCGTCACCGCCGCCAACACCCGCCTGCACATCATGTCCGAAGGCCGTTACACCCTCGCCCACTGCGACGACCAGGCCGCCCGCGGCGCCCGCTCCGGCCTGGGCCTGGAAATCACCGACGCCTGGACCGGCCGCCCCCGCAAGACCGACACCCTCTCCGGCGGCGAATCCTTCTTCGCCTCCCTGGCCCTCGCCCTGGGACTGGCCGACGTCGTCACCCACGAAGCCGGCAACAACCCCCTGGACACCCTCTTCATCGACGAAGGCTTCGGCACCCTCGACGAAGACACCCTCCACACGGTCCTCGACGTCCTGGACTCCCTGCGCGCCCACGACCGCACCGTCGGCGTCATCAGCCACGTTGCCGAACTGCGCCGCCGCATCACCCACCGCCTCCACGTCCGCAAGAACCCCACCGGCTCCACCCTCACCCACCTGACCGAAGCAGCCGAATAACCCACCCGGCGGATGCCACAATGCATCCGCCCCGCACCATCACCGAAAGCCGCCACCCACACCATGGCCCCCGCCGAGCTCCAGCTCCGGCCGCACCAGAAAGACGCCGTCGCGGCCGCCGCCCGCACCCTGCGCCGGCACCCCCGCGCGAGCGTGATCGCCGCCTGCGGCACCGGCAAGACCCTCATCGCCGCCCGCACCACCACCCGCACCGCCCCCCGCGGCCGCGTCCTGGTGCTGCTGCCGACCCTGGACCTGCTGTCCCAGACGATCCGCTCCTGGCGCGCCGCCGGCCGCAAGGGCACCGCCGTCGCCGTGTGCTCTGCCCGCCAGGCCCTCGACCACGACCCGCTCGGCGCCGACGTCCCCCTGACCACCGACCCCGGCGAACTCGCCTCCCTCATCAGCACCTCAGCCCCCGGCCCCGCCACCGTCTACGCCACCTACGCCTCCCTGCCCGCGGTCGTCGCCGCCCACCGCGACCACCGCCTGCCCGCCTGGGACCTGGTGGTCGTCGACGAGGCCCACCGCACCGCCGGCCGCCTCGGCAAGGCCTGGGCCGCCGTCCACCACGACGACCAGGTCCCCGCCGCCCGCCGCCTGTACCTGACCGCGACCCCCCGCATCTGGGATCCCGACGACGCCCCGGACGCCGACGGGGAAGAGGCGGTGGCTTCCATGGACGACAAGACCCTCTTCGGCCCCGTCGCCTACCGGCTCACCCTCTCCGACGCCATCGACCTCGGCCTCCTCGCCGACTACCGGATCCTCGTCCCCGTCGTCACCGACACCGATCTGCGCGACTGGCTGGCCACCGGCCCCGGCGCCGGCGTCGACGGACTGCGCCTGGCCGGCCGCCAGGTCGCCGCCCTGCGCGCCATCCACGACCACCGGCTGCGCCGCATCCTCACCTTCCACCACCGCGTCGCCGACGCCCGCGCCTTCGCCACGACCCTGACCGAGACGGCCGCCACTCTCCCTGCCGAGCTGCGGCCCGAGAATCTGTGGGCGGACTGGGTCAGCGGCCATCACACCCCCCAGGTCCGCCGCCGCCTCCTGCTCGAATTCACCTCCCACACCAGCCCCGACACACCGGCCGTCCTGTCCAATGCCCGCGTGCTGGGGGAGGGCATCGACGTGCCCGACATCGACGCCGTCGTCTTCGCCGACCCCAAGAACAGCCCCGTCGACACCGTCCAGGCCGTCGGCCGCGCTCTGCGCCAGCAACCCGGCGCGGGAAAGAAGGCCACCCTCGTCGTCCCCGTCTACCTCACCCCCGGCGAAGACCCCGACGACCTCCTCGGCGCCGACGCCTACACCCCGCTGTGGCGCACCATCCAGGCCCTGCGCGCCCACGACGACCGTCTCGAAGCCCGCCTGGCCGACCCGCGCACCCACCGCCCCACCATGCCCCCCGAAGACCCAGAAGCCTGGCTGCGCTTCGACCGCCCCACCCAGGCCGACGAGGTCGCCCTCGCCCTGTCCCTGCGGGTGCTGGCACCCAAGAGCGCCGAATGGCGCCGCGGTCTGGCCGCGGCCCGCCGCTACCACCACGCCCACCACCACCTCGACGTCCCCCAGACCTACGAAGACCCCACCGGCTACCCCTTGGGCCGCTGGCTCACCTGGCAACGCCACCTCCACACCACCGGCACCCTCGATCCCGCACGCGCCCAGGCACTCGAACGCCTCGGCATCATCTGGCGCCCCCGCCGGCAGGCCTTCGACCGCGGCCTCGCCCACGCCGCCGCCTACGCCGCCCACCACGGCCACCTGGCCGCACCCGTCGAGACCGTCCACGACGACTTCGCCCTGGGCCGCTGGCTGGCCACCCAGCGCGCCCGCGCCGACCGGCTCACCGCGGAACGCGCTGCGGCCCTCACCGCCCTGGACCGGTGGTGGAACCCGCCCTGGCCGATCACCTGGCAGCGCACCTACCACGACACCCGCCGAGGCCTGCAGGACACCGAGACGGCCTCGCAGGCGGGGGAGTGGCTCAAGGCCCAGCAGGCACACGCCCGCGCCCTTCACCCCGAGCAGCGCCACCTTCTGACCGCCCTGGGACTCGACCTGCGCCGGGAAGACGCCACCGCACCGGCAGCGCGCCAACTGCCCGCGCGTGAACGCGCTTTCCAACGGGGGGTTGCCGCCGCACGGTCGTTCCTCGAGAGGGAGGGCCACCTCAACGTCCCCCAACGGCACATCGAAGACGTCGAGGGCGACTCCGTACGCCTGGGCCAGTGGCTGACCAACCTGCGCCGCCGCAAGACGGCGCTGAGCCCCCAACGACGCCAGGCCCTCGCCCAACTCGGCCTGTAGCCACGTCGGGTGGCCTCGGCGTCACCGACGTTCGCCCGGGTGCCTGCTCCCTGGGCACCTCCGACAGAACCTCCTGGGCTCTGGCCGGCTGACCGCTCTGTGCCAGGAGCCTGCCGAGCTGATGGCGGGTGCTCGCGTGCGGGAGTACAGGCCGAGTGTGCGCTCCTGATCGCTAAGGACCGCTTCCATCTGCCGTATCGCCCTCATGGGTCACCGGAGTGACCCATGAGGAGCGCCGGAAACGGGTGTCGAGCGTGCGAGGGGTGTGCTTCGCCCAGAACGCGCTCCTGGTCCTGCATGGGTGCGGGGCAGCCGGCGCAACCGAGGGCCCGGGCCATCTCCTGGTGCGTGAGCAGGACGTCGGCGTGATCCGGGTCGGAGGCTGCCGTCGTTCCCGGACCACGTCAACCTTGAGTCTTCCGAGGCCAAGGCGAGGCCACCGGCTGACCGCTGCCTGGGCGCGGCATCTCAGGTGCGGGCGCCGTTGCGCCTTACTGGGTTCGGCCGTGTTCCCGCTGCGCCGTAAGCAGCCTGCGGGTGTGCTGTCGCCGTTGACGGCCGCGATGGTCTTGAGCGGCAGGGTGCGCGGGCCTCCCGGGGCAGGACAGCCGGCTTCCGGATCTTTGCTAGGGGCGACGTACGGATCGGGGGCGCTGGTTGTCGGCGGGCGCGGGTAGAGTGCCTCGCCCGCGACCGGAGTGGGCTGTTCTAGCTCATCGGACGCGACGGACGTCTGACAAAAGCGCCTAAAAGCACTTTGCTCGAGCGTGCCACCCATCACCCACCCGGTGTGATGTTAGTCACACAGAGAGTGTCTTTCTGAGGGGCCAATCCCCCATGAGCTGGGTCCTTCCCGATACCCGACAAGTGATCCGAGCTGCCCAACGTGCACTCGCCGGATGCGTTTTGAGCGCGAGTCGAGCAAGATGGGGGGCATTGCCGGACCCTTGTGTGGCCTGCGTCACATCCGCCCTTGTGGGCTTGCGTACGGGTCGGTAACCGCATTCGGAAGTACGGAAAGCCCCACCCGCTGCCTGCGAAGCTCTGGGTGAGGCCCTCCTGGTACAGCGCACGCCGACTGCTGCGTGGTCCCGGCCGTCAGGCCGGGGCTTTGCGTGTCACCAGGGCCAGTGATCTGCCACGATCTTGCAGATCGTGTAAACCGGTCCCAGCCAGCGGACCAGCCGGTACGTCTGGTCGCGCCTGCTGCAGCAGCGGCAGTGCCCCTCCGGCACGTCGTTCACTGCCATCGGGTTAGTCACCGCCCTTCCGTGGGCCCACGACCATCGTGGACACCCGGGTGGCGCGCGAGAGTCTCGGACCCCAGAGCGTGACTGATAGCTAGGCAGATTACCCGCACGTTCCGCCATCCGCCTGCGATGAACTCCCCGTGCCCGCAAGGCGGATTGGGCACGCAGCGTTACCGGGGCGCGGACAAGGGGAAGGTGGTCTACACCTACCGCCCGGACGGGCCCTCTTAGCTGCAGTGTCCTTTGGCGGTACGTCTGACGCCGGGCAGCAGTTCCCGTTCGGCGTGTCGCGCATCTCACACAGGAAGCATGTGTATCTGGTGAACGCGCGCCCCCCTCGAAACCGTGGAGTCCCCTTTTCCCAGGGGGTATTGAAACTCAACCCTGGAGCCAGAAGCCGCTTCTGATGCTTCCCGAGAGCGCTCGCAGACGTCCGGGGGTCGAGAAAGAAGACCGCGCGCTTCCTTCCGGGCATCGAAAGTGACACTTCCGGGACGGTTCTCGGCGCCTGCCGCTTCATGGGAGTCCGTTCTTGAACTCCACTGGAGAAGGTGCAGGATCTCAGGGAAGAGACGCGCCTGCGCAAGCGGCTGGCGGACATGCAGATTGCGGAGGCCAGCTACCGGCGTCACGCCGAGGACGGCGACCTGCACGCGCTGCTGACCGCGCCCAGCCTGCGCAGGCACACACTCGAGAACCCGGACCCCGACAGGAAAGCCCTTCTGCGTGCTTATGACCAGGGGATGGTCAGCCGCAAGGAAGGCCGTGCGCTCTACGACCGCATCAAGGCGCTGGCCCCGCACGGAGAAGTGCCCGCTGTGCGGTATAGGCGAGGTCGACACGCTCGACCACTACCTGCCCAAGGCTCACTTCCCGTTGTGTGCGATCCTGCCCATCAACCTCGTCCCGGCGTGCATGCACTGCAACCACGACAAGGGCCCGGCCACCTCCGACTCGCCCGGCACCCAGCCGCTGCACCCCTACTTCGACCGGCTCGGCCAGGGACGCTGGCTCGTTGCCGACGTCCTGCCCACGACTCCCGTCACCGTGTGCTCCGACGTCCAGGCGCGCCCGGAGTGGTCTGCCGCGCTGACGGCCCGCGTGCAACACCACTTCACCGCATACGACCTGGGCAGCCGGTACGCGCTGAAGACCGGCAGGCACCTCGCCGGCAGACGGCACCTGCACAGACAACTGCTCGACATCGGCCCGAAACCTCTGCGCGAGACTCTGCGAGAAGAGGCGGAGAGCTGGACGAAGCCCAACCCCAACGCCTGGGAGACCGCGCTGTACTTCGCCCTGGCCGACAGCGACTGGTACCTCGCCGAAGGACTGGAAGAGGACTAGACCTCTCATGTCGACGAGCGAGAGCGCCGACCCGGAGGCCCCGCGAGTCGCGACCGGCCGGACGGGGACCCGCTCGCCGGCATCGCTCTGGCCGTTCCGTCGCACGCCCACGCCGTCCCCGTAGTACGCCGTGCACGGGAGGCCGCCCGCGCGGGGTCCCTGGACGCCCGGCGCGCACCGTTGGGCCCCGGCCTGCAGGGGCTCCGGGTGACCGGGAGGACAGGGCGGCGGCCGCCGTGCGACGGCAGGGCAGGGACTCGCCCATGCCTGGCCCGGCTCGCGGCGGGGAAGTAGGTTGTCAGCGAGGCTGGCGATGCATGGAGGGGGGCGGTGTGGAGGAGCAGGAGTTCAATGCGGCGGTGAGCCGGCTGATCCGGCAGGCGCGGGTGCGAGCAGGGGTGACCCAGGAGTATCTCGGGCGGCGGGCAGGGCTGTCACGGGGGTCGATCACGAACATCGAGGCCGGGACCCAGATGCCGCCGCTCTACCGGCTGGCCCGCATCGCCTCGGCGCTGAACGTGCAGCCCGCAGAACTCCTCCCGCCTCTTCTGCCCGATGAGACTGCGGACCTCTCCGCGCGGCACGCGGCCGGTGTCAGTGCCGTGTGGGCCCGGGCGGCGGAACTGAGGGGCGGTCATGGCGAAGGCTGACGTCGCGGCACGGGCCCTGCTGGGGGAGTTCCAGATCCGTACTCCTCCCGTCGACCCCTTCGCGCTGGCCGAACGGCTCGGCGTGGTGGTGGTGCCCCAGCGCCTGGACGGCGACGTCTCGGGCATGCTGCTGCGCAAGGACGGAAGCTGCGTCATCGGCGTCAACCAGGACCATGCGCCGCTTCGGCGCCGCTTCACCGTGGCCCATGAACTCGGCCACCTGCGCCTGCATGAAGGGCGTCCGCTGATCCTGGACACGGACGTGCGCGTGAACTACCGCAACACGGTGTCGAGCATGGCCACCGACCGCGAGGAGATCGACGCCAACCGCTTCGCCGCCGCGCTTCTGGCACCCGAGCCGATGGTCCGCCAGGCCGCTCAGCATGTGGCCTTCGAGACGGTTCAGGACCTGGTGAAGGCGCTCGCCGGACAGTTCCAGCTCAGCGAGACGGCGATGACCTACCGTCTGATGAACCTCGGCATCATCTCCGGACCGGCCCTTTGAGGACCAGGCGTTCCGCCTTCCCCGAACTCCCCTTGTGATCACCAGGGTTGAGCGTCACAGCACGCAACTCGGGCCGGGTGAAGGCACTTGCCGCAATGTCAGGGAAACTGTCCGTCAAAATAGGCCTTGCGTGAATGTCGCTCTGTGTGTTCTGCTTGTTACAGCAGAAAGCTAGCGAGCTCTCTGCAACGGGTGAACTCCGCCCGGCGCGCTGCCGGCAGACGTACACCCGCCCGGGCTGTACCGCGTACACGTGCCTGCCGAAGAGGGCCAGGCACCACTGACCGGACAGCACCGACCCGCTGCCGACTGGCCAGACACCGCGCAGCACCAGGGCCCCGGCCCCAGCCATCCGGACGGCACCCGCCGGACCCGCGACCGGCAGACCGGGCACCCCTCACGCAACCGCACATCACACGGCATCCCCACGGCGCACAGCAGGGGACACCCAGCGCGCACCCCGCGATGCCCACAACCCGCCCGCGGGCTCACCGGCTTGTCCAGCCCGCCAACGCGACCTCCTGCGCCCCGACGCGCACCCATCACACCCCAGACACCCGCTGCACCCCAGGCAGCGCTTCAGAAGGGAACCCCGATGCAGCACGCCGACAGCTTCCGCAGCTTCCTGCGGGACACCGTCAACCTCAGCCAGAGCCGACTCGACCTGCTCGCCACCCGCGTCGAGACCATCTACCAGGCCCTCAGGCACGACCCCGACCTCGGACCCCTGGTCCTCGGCAAGAAGCCCCAGGGATCCTGGGCGCAGCGCACCATCATCAATCCCCGCGGCGACAAGGAGTTCGACGCCGACTTCATGCTCCACCTCGCCGAGGTGCCCGACTGGTCCGACAGCCCCAAGATCTACAACGACAAGGTCTACGCCGCTCTCCACCACCACCGCGTCTACGGGGACATGCCGCACACCCGCAAATGCCGGTGCGTGCAGCTGAGCTACGCCAACTCCATGCACGTCGACATCGTGCCCTACCTGCACCTGGCCGACGGCCGGGAAGTGATCGTCAACCGGGACGACAACCGGTGGGAGCAGACCAACCCGGCCGGATTCACCGCCTGGATGCAGGAGCAGGACAAGATCACGAACGGTAACCTGCGCAAGGTCATCCGCCTGATGAAGTTCCTGCGCGACCACAAGAACTCCTTCACCGGAACCCGCTCGATCATCCTCACCACCCTGCTCGGCAACCGCGTCAGCCACCTCCAGGCCATGACCCGCCCCGGCTGCTACGCCAACGTGCCCACCGCCCTGCTCACCATCGTCGAGGACCTCGACACCTGGCTGCAGGCCCGCCCCTTCAAGCCGTCGATTCCCGACCCGTCCGGCTCGGGCGTCACCTTCGACCACCGCTGGAACCAGGAGACCTACAGCTACTTCCGCGACCGCATCCACACCCACGCCCGCCAGATCCGCGAGGCCTACGACGAGACGGACTGCGACCGCAGCGTGCGCCTGTGGCGGAACCTGTTCGGCGACGCCTTCCCCGCCCCGCAGAACCGCACCGCCCCGGCCGCAGCCCGATTCGCCGCGCCGCCGCTGCTCACCACCGTCTCCCGCACCGGGCGCGCCGGATGACTAAGCGGAAACCTCCAACATCGCACCCCAACGACTGGCAGAAGCGAATGCTGGCCGAGCTCAAGACCCTCACCGCCCAGCACCCCGCAGACGTGCGCCTCACCGGCCGTCCGCACACCGCTCCCGACGGCTCGTGCACCGTGCCCATCCGCATCCGCACCGGCGACATGCCACACGCACCGGGCGGCCTGCGCCTGCGCCAGAACGAGGACTTCCTCCTCGTCCTGGCGCCCACCCCACTGACTCCGCCCCGAGCTGAGACCACCCACCTTCGGTTCGCCGGCACCCCGCACGTCCTGCAGGGCAACCGCCTGTGCCTCTACCTCGACCCCGCCCGCGAATGGGACCCCGCCGCCGGTCTCACCCCCGTCATAGACCGCCTGTGGCAGTGGCTCACCGATGCGGCAGCCGGAAACTTCGACCCCGCCACCGCCCTCTACCACCCTGTCGGCGGCGTCCTGCACCACACACCCGGCACCCCCACCATCGTCGTACGCGACCCCGTCCCGCACAGCCACGCCAGCATCGGCTGGCTCATCCCGCGCACCGACGACCGCCTCGATCTGACCACCAGACGCCCCACCGACCGCCACAGCCACCGAACCCCGATCCTGCCCCTGAACCACTCGCTGCCCCTGGGCGCCGGCAGCAACCTCGCCGAACTAATCACGCTCATCGACCGCACCCCCGCCACAACACCCCCGGCTCCGAACTCCCCTTCCCGCACCCTGCTGACCGCCCTGACCGCCAGCGCCCGGCGCAACCCCGCCGGGACCGCTCAGCACTTCCTCCTCGCCGTCCCCCATCCCGCCGCCCCCACCGCACCCTCCTTCCTCCTCGCAGGGCGCCTCGAACCCAGCGACGCCCTGCGCCACCTCGACCCGCACACCCTGCCCACCGTGCTGCCCGCCGTCGACCTCACCTGGTGCTCCCTGTCCGACGAACGCCCGGAAGTCACCACCCGCCGCGACGCCGAGCGCCCGGTCCACTCCTTCCACGGCGCGCACGTCCACATCTGGGGCTGCGGCGGCATCGGCTCGTGGACGGCCGAGCTGATAGCCCGCGCCGGAGCCGCCCACCTCACCCTCAGCGACCCCGGCCGCATCACGGGCGGACTCCTCGTACGACAGAACTACACCGAGAACCACATCGGCACCACCAAAGCGATCGCCCTGGCCCAGCGCCTGCGCAGCATCCGAGACGACCTCACCGTCGACATCGCCGACCCGCCGCCCGACCCCTCACTGCTCCAGGCCGCAGACCACGCCGACCTCATCATCGACACCACCGTCAGTGTCACCGTCGGACGTTTCCTGGACCTGCTGACCCAAGCCCCACATCGCACAGCCGTCCTCGCCCAACTGGCCACAGACAGCCTCAGCGCCAGCCTGGGCATCCTCACCCTCGTCGCCCCCGACACCCACACCAGCGCCACCGCCATCGACCAGACCAGTGGCCGTCACGTCCTGACCGCACCCCACCTGGAGCCCTACCACTGCCTGTGGACCGAGCCGGCACCAGGCGACGAGCTGCGCCCCACCCGCGGCTGCTCCGTGCCCACCTTCCACGGCTCCGCCGCCGACCTCATGGCCACCACCGCCACCCTCGTCAACCTGCTGGGCACCCAGATGCGCCACCCGATCTCGGGAACCCACCTATGCGCCCAGCCCCATACCGGAACCCGTCCCGCACACCGCTTCATCCCCTACACGGACCCGCCACCACAGACAGCGGAACATCAGCCGTCCGACCGGCCTATCTCCAGCGTGGACTCGTAGCACCCCGCCAACCGCTCGTAGATCACCAGCTGCGGGTGCACCTGAAGATGATGGACACGACCCAGCGCCACCGCCGCCGACATCGGCACGGCGGGCAGCACATGCAGCCGCCGCACCGTCTTCGCTTCCACCTCCAGCAACGCCAGGAACCCCCGCAGCGTGTCCTCCAGGAGCCCCAAGGAGGCACGGCTGCGCAGAATGTCCGGCCCCGTCGCCACGCCGACGGGGCTGATCACGTAGCGCCGCAGCGCGGACAGCTCCTCGGGCACCTCGTGCCGGCCGATCGTCCCCGACACATTCACGACGACCACGGCATCGCTCCCGGCCGGCACATCCCGATCAACGTTCACGGCGAACTGCGCACCCGCACCACCCTCGTCCGGCCATCTCCACGACTCCTCAGCCCTGTGCCGCTGAAAGACATCCGTCGGCACGGTGTCATCCAGCCGGGACCCCAAATACACCAACAACGGCAGCCGAGCGAACCCGAACACACTCACATGCTGCACGGCATCCCGCTCAATCCCCGCCCGCAGCTGGTGCTCAACCACGTCATCAATAACCCGCACGGCGTGCTGAAAGTACGCACGACTCCCGGCCGCGGCACGCACCGCGTCCTCGGACGTCACAGGACGCTCGCCGGGAATCTGCCGCAGATCGATCTCCACCCCATGACGCGCATACGACTCCAAGAACAGCGGAAACCGGTCCCGCGCGGTAACAGCCTCCGCGGCCGCCTGCCGCGACAACTCCACGGTCTGCCCATGCACCGACCCCAGCAACCGGACTACCGCCGTGGCACGCTCCGGCCCCAGCCCGGTCACATGCCGAATGCGGTCCTCGTGCTCCTGCTTCAACCGGCGCAGCCGCTCCACGGTGAAGACGTCCAAGGCACCCTGAGCATCGATCTCACCGTGCTGATCCGCACAGAGCAGCATCAGGTTGTCGGCCTCGTCCCGCAGCCCCGGATCCAGCGGGAACTCACTCCGAGGCGACCGCACACCGACACCCTGCCCGACGATATGCGCCATCTCGCCCAGGCGCAGCGTCCGCGCCGACATCACCCCTTCCAGCAGATACGCATTGCACAGCACACACCGACCCCCGCTGCGCACCCACACATCCAAACGCGCCTGCGCGGAAGGTCTGCGTCGGCCGCCCGCCGTTCCGCCCCCGTCCAACTGACATCGCCTCCACCGTAATTTTGTGGTTGTCCCTCCCGACACTAGACAGTAACTGCGGCCTGAAAGAAGGAACTTGACAACAATGACGAGCCCATCAGCCGCACCGCCTCAGGAGGAAACCCTGATCTCACCCCTACCGCCGGCCAACACCCCCGAGCTGGACACCTAGGTGCCACCTGGCCCAGAGACTGAGAGACAACAGCGTCATCAAAGCGCAATCCGACCAGCCATCAACAGACAAGCTCCCCGGCAGGGGAGCGGAATCAAATCTTTGCGCAATCCCACGGATTCGACATCATCGGCGCCGACAGGCGCCGACACCCCGATCCGACCCGAGGAAGGGGAGATACCCCAACACACCCCGTCCTGCCGCCAGGCAGGACACACCGCCCTTGCCAGCGCAGGCCGCCAGGCCTGCCAACTCCCACGAAAACCAACGAAGTTGGCCCGCCAGGGCCAACCCTTGTACTTGACACACAGT
>NZ_JBHWHV010000054.1:0-67150 GCF_042732375.1 Streptomyces sp. NPDC059785 | reverse complement strand
GCGCGCGGACCGTCCCCCCCCCGCCCGCCTCCCCGGCGCGCCCCCCGCCCCCACACCGCCCCCCCCCCACCCCCCCCCGCCCCCCCCCCGGGCGCCGGGGGCGGGCCTTCGGTCTGTGCGTGCGGGCGGGGCGGCGCCTACTGGCCGCCGTACTTCTTGCTCATGTTCTCGTAGAGCGCCTCGGCGCCCTCGCCGAGCTGGGGTCCGGCCAGCCAGGTGTTGTCCGTCGGGCCGATCGACGTGTTCGAGACGAGCTTGGTCTTGCCGTCCACCACGCGGAACCAGCCGCCGCCGGAGGAACCGCCGGTCATGGTGCAGCCGATGCGGTACATGGTCGGCATGCTCGTGCTGAGCGAGAGCCGCCCCGGCTGGTCGATGCACTTGAACATCTGCAGCCCGTTGTACGGCGATGCCGCCGGGTAGCCCCAGGCGCCCATCGCGCTGACCTTCTGCGCGGACGGCGAGGAGAAGTCGATGTCGAGCGCGTTGCCGACCGTCTCCTCCAGGGATTTCGAGCCCTGTTCCGGCTGCACGTGCAGCACGGCGTAGTCGTACGGGGCGCCCGCGCCGCCGGTCTCGTCGCCGCCGTCGATCCACTCGTTGGAGGTCGAGGCCCAGTCCGCCCACCACGTGCCGTAGGGGGCGACCTCGGTCGTGGTGGCGTTGCCCAGCTGCGACTCGGACTTGCCCAGGTCGTTGTAGGACGGCACGAAGGCGATGTTGCGGTACCAGCCGCCGCCGCCTCCGGCGTGCACACAGTGGCCCGCCGTCCACACGAGGTTGGACTTGCCCGGGTGGTTCACGTCCGTGACGACCGTCCCGGAGCAGACCATCGTGCCCTCGGGGGAGTCGAAGAACACCTTGCCGACCGGGGCCGCGTTCTCGTGGTACGGCGTCTTCTCGGCCTTGGCCTGCACCGGGTCCGGCTCGGGGTCGCTGACGCCCTGGTCGGCCGCAGCGTCCTTCGCCGAGATCGTCTTGTCCGGGTCCTCGGCGTTCTGCATCCGCTCGGGCTTCCACAGCCCCTTGATCACCGGGTTGACGAAGTCCTTGGCCTCACTGAGCCACTTGTCCTTGTCCCAGTTCTTCCAGCCGCCGTCCTTCCAGTCGTCGACATCGATGCCGTGCTCCTTGAGCTTGCCGGCGATGTCACTGGGTACCTGGACGTCGTCCTGGCCCGAGGAGTCCGGGGAGGCGGTGGCCGAGGCGTCGCCGCTCGCCTTGTCGTCGTCGCCCGAATTGCAGGCCGTGGCGGTGAGCCCCAGAGCCGCGACGAGCGCCGCGGCGGTGAGGAGACGCCTCCGGTGTGAGGAACGCATGGTGCAGAAACCCCCGTTGGAACGTAAATGTGTCATGTGCTTGACAGCCTAAGCGGCCGGTGGGCCGCGGTGTCCGGCGGGCCGGCCGGGCGGGGCCGCCGCTCGCGCGACCCCCACTATGCCCGGAGGGTCGGGGACGAACGGCGGTGGGGCGGTGAAGATTTGGGCCGCCCCGTCCGCCGTGCGTCGTCCGGTTGTCCGGTGACAGCCACCGCGTTTCCCGTGCGACCGGCGGACGGACGGCGCCCGCCGGGCCGTCACTGTCCGGCGAACTTCTTACTGACCGAGTCGTACACGCCCTTGGCCTCCGTGCCCAGGTGCGGACCGGCCAGCCAGCCCGTGGTGACCGGACCGATCGAGGTGTTGGAGACCAGTGCCCGCTTGCCGTCCGAGCCCGTCGCGACCCAGCCGCCGCCGGACGAACCACCGGTCATGGTGCAGCCGATGCGGTACATCGTCGGGTCGGACTCCACGACCGACAGCCGGCCCGGCTTGTCCGTGCACTGGTAGAGCTTCTGGCCGTCGAACGGCGCCGCCGCCGGGTAACCGGTCGCGGTGATGCTCGACACCTTGCCCACGGCGGGCGCGTCGAAGTTCACCGGCAGCGCCGAACCGACCGTCTCCTCCAGCGACTTGCCGTCACTGCCCTTCTCCGGCGTCACATGCAGCACGGCGAAGTCGTACGGCGCTCCGTCACCGCCCGTCGCACCGCCCTGCTCGATCCACTGGTCCGAGGTCTGCGCCCAGTCGCTCCACCAGACGCCGTACGGGGCCACGTCCTCCTTGGTGGCGTTCTCCAGCTCGGCCGCGGACTTGCCTGCGTCGTTGTAGGAGGGCACGAAGGCGATGTTGCGGTACCAGCCGCCGCTCTTGCCCGCGTGCACGCAGTGGCCGGCCGTCCACACCAGGTTGGACTTGCCCGGGTTGGCCGGGTCCTCGACCACGGTCGCCGAGCAGACCATCGTGCCCTCGGGGGCGTCGAAGAGGAGCTTGCCGGCCTCCGGCGCGTTGTCGTGGTAGGCCGTCTGCACGCCCTTCGCGGCCACCGAGGCCGGTGTCGGGTCGGTGACGCCCTGGTCACCGGAGAGGTCGTTCTCGTCGACGCCCTTGTCCTCGTCGGGGTCGTCGGCCTCGCGCATCCGGTCCGGGTCCCACAGCCCCGCGATGATGGGGTTGATGAACTCGTCGGCCTCGCGCAGCCAGTCGTCCCGGTCCCAGTTCTTCCAGGCGCCGTTCTTCCACTTGTCGATGTCGAAGCCGCGCTCTTTGAGCTTGTCCTTGATGTTGTCCGGGATCTGCAGCTTGTCGCCGCCGCTCTGGCTTGCCGACGCGGTCGCCCCGGCGTTCGCGGTGTCCTCGTCCCCGTTGCACGCCGTGACGGTGAGCGCGAGTGCCGCGGTCAGGCCGACGACGACCACGGGGGACGTTCTGCGCCGTGCGCCCCTGCCTCGGCGAACGGCGAAGAGCGGGCGTATGGATGGCATGGTCTGAACTCCCCCTGGACTTAACCCTGGACGTGGCTCTGGACGTGACTCGTGGATGCGTGGCTGGATCCGATGATGATCGTTCCGCATCCCCGAACGGCTCAACAGACTATGCGGTCGCTATGGGTGACGCCCCACGGAACGGCAACGGTTTCGCTACGGCCCGTCTGACCTGGGATTCATCCGCAGATCTGCCCATTTGGCGCCATGTTGTGGCCGATCGGAGGCAGGCGTCGCGGCCGGGGCAAGGATCTCCGGCTCACCCGCTTCCCCGCGCGGGCCCGGTCGTTGGTACGTACGGGGGACCTGGCATCCGCGTTCCGGGGCCCGAAAAGTCGCCTTCGGGCAGCGGGAGGACCTGTGGTCGTGGCCGTGACGGGGTCAGCGGTGGTGCCGAGGGGGCGCGAGCCGGGAAGCGGCCGGCGTGACGGCGGTACCGGCGGAGTGCGTATGGCGCCCGCCGGGGCACCGAGGCACCGGCCGGGGCGCGAATCAGCCTCGCGTCCCTACCCGCGCGCCCTTCCCATCGTGCCCGTGCGGGCCCGCGGGCTGACGATCGAGGGCGCCGACGGACGGCGCTATCTGGACTGCCTCTCCGGCGCCGGGACCCTCGCCCTCGGACACAACCACCCGGTCGTCCTGGAGGCGATCAGGAGAACGCTCGACTCCGGAGCACCTCTTCAGGCCCTGGACCTGGCGACTCCCGTCAGGGACGCCTTCGTCGCCGAGCTGCTGCGCACGCTGCCGCCGGGTCTCGCGGACCGGGCCCGGGTGGAGTTCTGCGGTCCCGCCGCGGCGGACGCGGTGCGGGCCGCCTCCCGGCTGGTGCACGCGGCGACCGGCCGCGCCGGGTTGCTCACCTTCACCGGCGCCTGCCGCGACGGCGCTTCCCGGGAGGCGGAGGCGGCGTACGGGACGACGGCCGGTGCGTTCGGCTCCCGGGGCGCGCGTCCGCCGTACCCGCGGGACCAGCACGGCCCCTCCGGGACCGGCGGAGAGCGCGGTGCCGCGCCCACCGGCGCTGAGCGCGGGGCCGCGCCGGTCTCCCGGTGGGCGGAGCCCTTCCCGGACGACGCCGGGGCCGGTGCGGCGCTCCCCGCCGGGCTGCTCCTCGAACCGGTCCACGACGAGGGCGGTGTGATCCCCGCACCGGACCCCTGGATGCGCCGGATGCGGGAGCTCACCCGGGCCCGGTCCGTCCCCCTCGTCGTGGACGAGGAACAGACGGGTGTCGGCCGCACCGGCACCTTCTGGGGCGTGGAGCCGAGCGGCATCACGCCCGACGCGATGATCCTCTCCAAGGCCGTCGGCGGCAGCCTCCCGCTGTCCGTCCTGGTCCACGACGAAGCCCTCGGCACCGGCCGGACCGGCGAACCCCCCGGCGGCTGCCGCGGGAACCAGCTCGCCATGGCCGCGGGCACCGCGACCCTCGCGTACGTCCGCGAGAACCGGCTCGCCGAGCGGGCCGCCGTGCTGGGCGACCGCCTCCTCGGCCGGCTCCGCCGGCTGGCCGACGACGTCCCCTGCATCGCGGACGTCCGTGGCCGGGGCCTGCTGATCGGCGTCGAACTCGTGCACCCGGAGGCCGCCGACACCGGCCCGCTTCCCACCGCGCCCGGCCTCGCCTCCGCCGTCCAGCGGGAGTGCCTGCGGCGCGGTCTGATCGTCGAACTCGGCGGCCCCGGGGCCAATGTGGTCCGGCTGCTTCCCCCGCTGACGATCACCGACGAGCAGCTGGACGCCGTACTGGACCGGCTGGCCGACGCGGTGACCGCGGTCGCCGGACAGCCGCCGCCGTCCGGCCCCGCGCCGTTGCCGGGGTCGGGCTCCGCGCCGTCGCCGTCGCCGCGGTCTGCTCCGGCGGTGACGCCCGGTCCGCGCAGAGCCCTCGCATAGCAGCCACCAAGGCCTCTCACCTGTACCTCAGGACTTCTTCTCCGCCCCGCCAAGGCCACCCCCGTACCTTCCGGCCCCTCCCCGTACCTGCAAGGAACTCGCGTGACCGCCACCCCCGCATCCGACGGCCGTCCTCACCCCCACGCGCACGGGCCCGGAACCCGTGACGGCCGGACGCCAGCGACGGCGGAGACCCCGCTCGTCCCCCTCACCCCGCTCGCGTCGCTGCGAGGGGCCGAGACTCCGGGACGCCACGGTTCCGGGGGCGACCCCGACCTCCTGGAACACGCCGACCCGTACACCGCGGCCCAGGCGGCGGCCGTCGAGAACCTGCTGCGCTGCTGGGTGCGCGAGACCGGCCTCACCGCCCCCGACGACGGCCTCCTCCGCATCTCCCTGCCCGCCACCGGTACGGCCCTGGCCGTGCCGGTCCGCCACTGGTCCGCCACCGGCTGGCACCGCTTCGGCCGCCCGCACCTCATGACCGCGCCCCAGGGGGCACCTCCCGTGGACGCCGTCACGCTGACGGCGCTGCTGTCCCGGGAGACCCGCCCGCGCGGGGACGCCGCGACCGGCACCGGCGAGGACACCACCGACATCGGCACCGGGCCGGAGGTAGGCCCCGGCACGAGCGACGGCACCGAGCTGCTCGCCCGCGTCGCCGACTCGGTCCGGCACGTCGCCGTCTTCGTCCGCGAGCGCCGCAGGCACCCCGAGGACACCCCCGACCTCTTCCTCGCGGCCGAGCAGGCGCTGCTCCTCGGACACCCGCTGCACCCGACGCCCAAGAGCCGCGAGGGCCTGTCGGAGGCCGAGGCCCGCAGATACGCGCCCGAGCTGCGCGGCTCCTTCCCCGTGCACTGGACGGCGGTCGCGCCCTCGGTGCTCGCGACCGACTCGGCCTGGACCGAGCGCGGCCGGCCGGTGACCGCCGAGCTGCTGACCGGGCGGCTCGCCGGCCCCGGGCTGCCGCTGCCCGACGGTTACGCGGCCCTGCCGACGCACCCCTGGCAGGCCCACGAGGTCCGGCACCGCCCGGAGACCGCCGCCCTGTTCGAGCAAGGGCTGCTCCGGGACCTCGGCCCGCACGGCTCCCCGTGGTTCCCCACCTCCTCGGTACGCACCCTCTACCGCTCCGGCGCCCCCGCCATGCTCAAGCTGTCGCTGGGCCTGCGCATCACCAACTCCCGCCGGGAGAACCTCCGCAAGGAACTGCACCGCGGAGTCGAGGTCCACCGCCTGCTGCGCTCGGGACTGTCCCGGCAGTGGAAGGCCCACCACCCCGGCTTCGACGTCGTACGCGATCCGGCCTGGCTGGCGGTCACCGGCCCGGACGGCGCCCCCGTACCGGGTCTCGACGTGATGATCCGGCACAACCCGTTCGGCCCGGCGGACGACGTCTCCTGCGTCGCCGGATTCGTCTCGCCCCGGCCCCGTACACCCGGCCGCCCCGCCATGGACTCCCGCCTCGCCGAGGTCGTCACGCGTCTGGCCCACCGCACCGGCCGCTCCCCGGGCGCCGTGGCCGCCGAGTGGTTCCTGCGCTATCTGGAACAGGTCGTGCGCCCCGTGCTGTGGCTGGACGGCGAGGCCGGGATCGCCCTGGAGGCGCACCAGCAGAACACCCTGCTCCTGCTGGATTCCGACGGCTGGCCCCGGGGCGGCCGTTACCGCGACAACCAGGGCTACTACTTCCGGGCGTCCCGCCGCGCGGAGCTGGACGCCCGGCTGCCCGGCCTCGGCGAACACAGCGACACCTTCGTCGCCGACGACGTCACCGACGAGCGGTTCGCCTACTACCTCGCCGTCAACAACGTGTTCGGTCTCATCGGCGCGTTCGGCTCCCAGCGCCTCGCCGACGAACGCCTGCTGCTCGCCGCCTTCCGCCGCTTCCTGGCCGGCGCGGCCGCTGGCCGGGACCGGCTGCGCACCACCCTGCCGGCCCTGCTGCTCGACTCACCCGTACTGCGCTGCAAGGCCAACATGCTGACCCGGCTGGACGGCCTCGACGAACTCGTCGGCCCGGTCGACACCCAGTCCGTCTACGTCACCGTCGCCAACCCCCTCCGTTCCTGACCCCCTCCACAGCCGAGGGGTCCGACCGTCCGCCTCCTGAGAGGAGCGTCGCCGTGGCCTCCCCCGACGCGCGTACCGGCACTGACGCCGACACCGACCTGCAGGACACACTGGATCTGCGCCTGCCCGACGACTTCCGCGCGCTCTTCGCGGAGGACACCGGGGAACGCACGGAGGACGTGGGCGGGGGCGACGTCCCGCGCGCGGGGGAGGCGGATACCGGGGAGGCGGGTGCCAGGGAGGCGGACCTCTCCCCGCCGGGGGCCGACGACCTGCTCGACGACCTGCTCGACCGCGTGGGCGACTGGGGGCCCGTGGACACCCCCGCGGGCACCTTCCAGCTCGTCCGGGTACGACCGCGGCGCGACCTTCCGCTGCTCACCCGGTGGATGAACGACCCCGCCGTCGCCGCCTTCTGGGAGCTGGCAGGACCCGAGTCGGTGACCGCGGGCCACCTGTGCGCCCAGCTCACCGGGGACGGCCGCAGCGTGCCCTGCCTGGGCGTGCTGGACGGCGTCCCGATGAGCTACTGGGAGGTCTACCGCGCCGACCTCGACGCGCTGGCCCGCCACTACCCCGCCCGCCCGCACGACACCGGCGTCCACCTCCTCGTCGGCGGTGTCGCCGACCGCGGGCGGGGGATCGGCACCATGCTGCTCAGGGCCGTCGCCGACCTCGTGCTCGACAGACGGCCCGCGTGCGCACGCGTCGTCGCGGAACCGGATCTGCGCAACACCCCGTCCGTCGCCGCCTTCCTGAGCGCCGGCTTCCGGTTCGCCGCCGAGGTCGACGTGCCCGGCAAACGAGCCGCGCTCATGGTCAGGGACCGGAGCCTGCGCGATGTGCTGTAGCGCTGCCGCTGCCGCTGCCGCTGCCGCTGCTGCTGCTGCCGCCGCCGCTTCCGGGCTCCGGGGAGCCCTTGCTTTCCACGCCCAGGGCGTCCGGCCCCGAGCAGCCGTCTTGATCGCGCCCACCGCGCCCATGGCTCCCGTCATGTCCACCGCGTCCGCCGCCGCGCGGGCCCGCTTGTCAGTCCCGCACCGTAGGGTGGTCGCGCTATGACGAAGCCCTCACTCCCCGAACTCCTGCATGCTGCCGTCACCGCCGTCGGCGGCACGGAGCGCCCCGGCCAGGTGACCATGGCCGAAGCCGTCGCGGAGGCGATCGACGACGGCTCCCATCTGCTGGTCCAGGCCGGCACCGGCACCGGTAAGTCGCTGGGCTACCTGGTGCCCGCGCTCGCGCACGGGGAGCGGGTGGTCGTGGCGACGGCCACCCTCGCGTTGCAGCGGCAGCTCGTCGAGCGGGATCTGCCGCGGACCGTCGACGCCCTGCATCCACAGCTCCGCCGCCGCCCCCAGTTCGCGATGCTCAAGGGCCGGTCGAACTACCTGTGCCTGCACCGCCTGCACGAGGGCATGCCGCAGGACGAGGAGGAGGGGCTCTTCGACCAGTTCGAGGCCGCCGCCCCCACCAGCAAGCTCGGCCAGGACCTGCTGCGCCTGCGCGACTGGGCGGACGAGACGGAGACCGGGGACCGCGACGGCCTGACCCCCGGCGTGTCCGACCGGGCCTGGGCGCAGATCTCCGTGTCGTCCCGTGAGTGCCTGGGCGCCTCGAAGTGCGCGTACGGCGCCGAGTGCTTCGCCGAGTCGGCCCGGGAGCGCGCCAAGCTCGCGGACGTCGTCGTCACCAACCACGCGCTGCTCGCGATCGACGCCATCGAGGGCGCGCCGGTCCTGCCGCAGCACGAGGTCCTGATCGTGGACGAGGCGCACGAACTGGTCTCGCGGGTCACCGGTGTCGCGACCGGCGAGCTCACCCCGGGCCAGGTCAACCGAGCGGTCCGCCGCGCGGCGAAGCTCGTCAACGAGAAGGCCGCCGACCAGCTCCAGACCGCCGCCGAGGGCTTCGAGCGGCTGATGGAGCTGGCCCTGCCCGGCCGCCTCGAAGAGATCCCGGAGGACCTGGGGTACGCGCTGATGGCGCTGCGCGACGCCGCCCGTACGGTCATCTCGGCGATCGGGGCGACGCGCGACAAGTCCGTCCAGGACGAGGACGTGGTGCGCAAGCAGGCGCTCGCGTCGGTCGAGTCGGTGCACGACGTGGCGGAGCGGATCACCAACGGCTCCGAGTGGGACGTCGTCTGGTACGAGCGGCACGACCGGTTCGGCGCCTCGCTGCGGGTGGCGCCCATGTCCGTGTCGGGTCTGCTCAGGGAGAAGCTGTTCGCGGACCGTTCCGTCGTGCTCACCTCGGCGACGCTGAAGCTGGGCGGCGATTTCAACGGCGTCGGGGCCTCCCTGGGCCTCGCCCCCGAGGGCACGGAGGGGGAGGACCTGCCGCAGTGGAAGGGCGTCGACGTCGGCTCGCCCTTCGATTACCCGAAGCAGGGGATCCTCTACGTCGCCCGGCATCTGTCGCGTCCGGCGCGCGACGGCGACCGCGCGGACATGCTGGACGAGCTCACCGAGCTGATCCAGGCGGCCGGCGGCCGGACCCTCGGCCTCTTCTCCTCGATGCGCGCCGCCCAGCTCGCGGCCGAGGAACTGCGCTCACGTATCCCCGAGTACCCGATCCTGCTCCAGGGCGAGGAGACGCTCGGCGAGCTGATCAAGAACTTCGCGGCCGACCCGAAGACCTGTCTGTTCGGCACGCTCTCCCTCTGGCAGGGCGTCGACGTCCCGGGCCCGAGCTGCCAGCTCGTCGTGATGGACAAGATCCCCTTCCCGCGACCGGACGACCCGCTGATGAGCGCCCGCCAGAAGGCGGTGGAGGACGCGGGGGGCAACGGCTTCATGGCCGTCGCCGCCACCCACGCGGCCCTGCTGATGGCCCAGGGCGCCGGCCGCCTCGTACGGGCTTCGGGGGACCGGGGTGTGGTCGCCGTGCTGGACCAGCGGCTGGCGACGGCGCGCTACGGAAGCTACCTCAAGGCGTCCCTGCCCGACTTCTGGTACACGACGGACCGCAACCAGGTGCGCCGGTCGCTGGCCGCGATCGACGAGGCGGCACGCAAGACGGAGGACGCGTAGCCGTCCCCCCGTCGCGGGCTCCGTCCCTGTCGCGGGTTTTGTCGGCAGGGACGAGCACGGACAGCACAGGGCCCCGGAACCGGCGCAGGTGGTCCCGGGGCCCGATCAGGGGCGGACGACGCGGCACCGCGTCTGTCCGCCGCGGGTCGTCACACTCGCCGCAGCACCGCCACGACCTTGCCCAGGATGGTCGCTTCGTCGCCGGGGATCGGCTGGTAGGCGGAGTTGTGCGGGAGCAGCCAGACGTGGCCGTCCTCGCGCTTGAAGCGCTTGACCGTGGCCTCGCCGTCGAGCATGGCGGCGACGATGTCGCCGTTCTCCGCGACCGGCTGGCGGCGGACCGTCACCCAGTCCCCGTCGCAGATCGCGGCCTCGATCATGGAATCGCCGACCACCTTGAGCACGAAGAGCTCACCGTCACCGACGAGCTGCCGGGGGAGAGGGAAGACGTCCTCGACCGACTCCTCGGCGAGGATGGGGCCACCGGCGGCGATCCGCCCGACGAGCGGCACGTACGACGCGGCCGGCTTGCCCGCGGTGTCCGTGGGCTGCACGGCGGACTGGTCGGAACCGCGGACCTCGTACGCGCGGGGGCGGTGCGGGTCGCGGCGCAGGAAGCCCTTGCGCTCCAGTGCCATGAGCTGGTGGGCGACCGAGGAGGTGCTGGAGAGGCCGACCGCCTGGCCGATCTCGCGCATCGACGGTGGGTAGCCGCGCCGCTGCACGGAGTCCCTGATGACCTCGATCACCCGGCGCTGGCGGTCCGTGAGCCCCGAGCTGTCCGCCCGGATGCCTGGGGGACGGCCCGGCAGGGAGCGCTTGGGTTCATGGCTCATGGTCTCGTTCATCGCGTGCACCGGCTCGAGTCGGCCCTGCGAGCGGTCCTGGGCAGTGATGGTGGCACTGTCTGCGGTGGTGGTCACGTCGGCCCCTCTCGATGGTCTCCCTGCTGGACAACGGTAGTTGCTTTCGAAAGGTTGCGCCAAACACACGTTCGAGTGAAAAACCGCGGATTAACTGACGCGATCACGGACACAGGTGTATAGCCCAGGCCGTGGCCGACGGACAAAAAGGCTGATTGCTGTACTCTTCACCGCCGGGGCGGAGGCCGTTTCACCGCCGGGGCGGAAGCTGTTCCACCGCCGGAGCGGAAGCCGTCGGCCGCCTTCGCCGAGGTCGCGCCGAGTGCCGCGGGACCGCCGCCGAGTCTGCCATCAGGTGCCCGGCCGGCCCGTGACCGGCCCCCTTCCGGTGCGGCGCCCACCGTATCCCCGCGCGCCTCCCCGCGGTACGCCGCGCGCCGTGGACCGTTTCGTGCACGACACGCGGGCTAGATGTGGATTTCCGTGGCCAGCACCACATGTAGTGGTTGGATTGCAGAAGCGGCCCAGAAGTTGTGGTCCCCCGGTCTTTCGGACTCCAGCGCATCGCCTATGCTTAGGGCTGCTTCGAGGGGCCCAAGGGGCTCTTGAGGCCTATGAGTCGTGCTGTGAAGGAGGGTTGGAGCCATGCACTGCCCCTTCTGCAGGCACCCCGACAGCCGCGTCGTCGACAGCCGTACGACGGACGACGGCACGTCGATCCGCAGGCGCCGCCAGTGTCCCGACTGCTCCCGTCGTTTCACGACCGTGGAGACGTGCTCGCTGATGGTGGTCAAGCGGTCCGGCGTGACCGAGCCCTTCAGCCGCACCAAGGTCATCAACGGCGTGCGCAAGGCGTGCCAGGGGCGGCCGGTCACCGAGGACGCGCTCGCGCAGCTCGGCCAGCGGGTCGAGGAGGCGGTGCGCGCCACCGGCAGCGCCGAGCTGACCACGCACGACGTGGGGCTGGCCATACTCGGCCCGTTGCAGGAGCTCGACCTCGTCGCCTACTTGCGGTTCGCGTCCGTCTACCGGGCGTTCGACTCGCTCGAGGATTTCGAGGCCGCCATCGCGGAACTCAGGGAAGACACGCAGCGCCCTGCCGTGGACGAAGAAGACGCGGACGCGGAGCGTCCGGCGGGTGATCGCGGATCCGGAGGGACGGTCCAGGTCCCCGAACCCGCCACCGCCGCCGACTGACCGGCGGGCCGGGCCCGGACGGAGCGTCCGGCCCCGGTCGGCGGCGACCGAAGACCTGCTGCGAGCGACCGCGCACGCGGAGCGCGCAGTACAAGACACACACCGTGCCACGGGAAGAACGAGGCACTTCAGGGCGTTTTAGCCCGATACAGGGAGGCGGCATGACAGAGACGGCGAGCGGTCCGGCACGAGGTTCCCGCACGAAGGGCACCAAGGCCAGCAAGGGACTGCGCATCGAGCGGATCCACACGACCCCCGGGGTGCACCCGTACGACGAGGTCGAGTGGGCGAGCCGTGACGTCGTCATGACCAACTGGCGCGACGGCTCGGTCAATTTCGAGCAGCGTGGCGTCGAGTTCCCCGAGTTCTGGTCGGTGAACGCGGTCAATATCGTCACCAGCAAGTACTTCCGCGGCGCGGTGGGTACTCCGCAGCGAGAGGTGAGCCTCAAGCAGCTCATCGACCGCATCGTGAAGACGTACCGGAAGGCCGGTGAGGACTACAAGTACTTCGCCTCGCCCGCCGACGCCGAGATCTTCGAGCACGAGCTGGCGTACGCCCTCCTGCACCAGATCTTCAGCTTCAACAGCCCCGTGTGGTTCAACGTGGGCACTCCGCAGCCCCAGCAGGTCTCCGCCTGCTTCATCCTGTCCGTCGACGACTCCATGGAGTCGATCCTCGACTGGTACAAGGAAGAGGGCATGATCTTCAAGGGCGGCTCCGGCGCCGGCCTGAACCTGTCCCGCATCCGCTCCTCCAAGGAGCTCCTCTCCTCGGGCGGTAACGCCTCGGGTCCCGTCTCCTTCATGCGCGGTGCCGACGCCTCCGCCGGGACGATCAAGTCGGGCGGCGCCACGCGGCGCGCGGCCAAGATGGTCATCCTGGACGTCGACCACCCCGACATCGAGGGCTTCATCGAGACCAAGGTCAAGGAGGAGGAGAAGATCCGCGCCCTGCGTGACGCGGGCTTCGACATGGACCTGGGCGGCGACGACATCACGTCCGTCCAGTACCAGAACGCCAACAACTCGGTCCGCGTCAACGACACCTTCATGAAGGCGGTCGAGGCGGGCGGCAAGTTCGGCCTCACCTCCCGGATGACCGGCGAGGTCATCGAGGAGGTCGACGCCAAGGCGCTCTTCCGCAAGATGGCCGAGGCGGCCTGGGCCTGCGCCGACCCGGGCATCCAGTACGACGACACCATCAACCACTGGCACACGTGCCCGGAGTCCGGCCGGATCAACGGCTCGAACCCGTGCAGCGAGTACATGCACCTGGACAACACGTCCTGCAACCTCGCCTCGCTGAACCTGATGAAGTTCCTCAAGGACGACGGCAAGGGTCGCCAGTCCTTCGACGTCGAGCGCTTCTCCAAGGTCGTCGAGCTGGTCATCACCGCGATGGACATCTCCATCTGCTTCGCGGACTTCCCGACCCAGAAGATCGGCGAGAACACCCGCGCCTTCCGCCAGCTCGGCATCGGCTACGCCAACCTCGGCGCCCTGCTGATGGCGACCGGCCACGCCTACGACTCGGACGGCGGCCGCGCCCTCGCCGGTGCCATCACCTCGCTGATGACCGGCACCTCGTACA
Organism: Streptomyces sp. NPDC059785; assembly: GCF_042732375.1. Classification (NCBI taxonomy): domain Bacteria; kingdom Bacillati; phylum Actinomycetota; class Actinomycetes; order Kitasatosporales; family Streptomycetaceae; genus Streptomyces; species Streptomyces sp. NPDC059785. Next base: position 53,687 of record NZ_JBHWHV010000054.1, on the reverse strand, counting down.
AGCGTTCCGCCGAGCTCGCCGCGGTCGTCGGCCCGTACGACGGTTACGCCCTCAACGCGCAGCCGCACCTGCGGGTCATGAAGCAGCACGCCGACGCCAACACCACGGCCGTCCGCATGGACGACCTGGACACGCCGATCTGGGCCGCCGCCACGGAGGCCTGGCAGGACGTGGTCCGGCTCGGCGAGAAGAACGGATTCCGCAACGCGCAGGCGTCCGTCATCGCCCCGACCGGCACCATCGGTCTCGCGATGTCCTGCGACACCACCGGCCTGGAGCCCGACCTCGCGCTGGTCAAGTTCAAGAAGCTGGTCGGCGGCGGCTCGATGCAGATCGTGAACGGCACCGTCCCGCAGGCCCTGCGCCGCCTGGGCTACCAGGAGGAGCAGATCGAGGCGATCGTCGCCCACATCGCCGAGCACGGCAACGTGGTCGACGCGCCGGCCCTCAAGCAGGAGCACTACGAGGTGTTCGACTGCGCGATGGGCGAGCGCTCCATCTCCGCGATGGGCCACGTCCGCATGATGGCCGCGATCCAGCCCTGGATCTCCGGTGCGCTCTCCAAGACGGTCAACATGCCGGAGTCGGCGACCGTCGAAGAGGTCGAGGAGATCTACTTCGAGGCGTGGAAGATGGGCGTCAAGGCGCTCGCGATCTACCGCGACAACTGCAAGGTCGGCCAGCCCCTCTCCGCCAAGACCAAGGAGAAGGAGAAGTCCGCGACCGACGCCGTCACGGCCAAGGCCGAGGCGACCATCCGCGAGACGGTCGAGAAGGTCGTCGAGTACCGTCCCGTCCGCAAGCGGCTGCCCAAGGGGCGTCCCGGCATCACCACCTCCTTCACGGTGGGCGGCGCCGAGGGCTACATGACCGCCAACTCCTACCCGGACGACGGTCTCGGCGAGGTCTTCCTGAAGATGTCGAAGCAGGGCTCCACCCTCGCGGGCATGATGGACGCCTTCTCCATCGCCGTCTCGGTCGGCCTCCAGTACGGCGTGCCCCTGGAGACGTACGTCTCGAAGTTCACCAACATGCGCTTCGAGCCGGCCGGTATGACGGACGACCCGGACGTGCGGATGGCGCAGTCGATCGTCGACTACATCTTCCGCCGCCTGGCGCTGGACTTCCTGCCCTTCGAGACCCGCTCGGCGCTCGGCATCCACTCCGCCGAGGAGCGTCAGCGCCACCTGGAGACCGGTTCGTACGAGCCGTCCATGGACGATGCCGAGCTCGACGCCGAGGGTCTGGCCCAGTCCGCGCCCCTCGCGCAGGAGCTGAAGGCCGTGGCCACGCCGAAGGCCGAGGCCGAGGCGGCCAAGCCCGCCCCGAAGCAGGCGCACACCAGCGCCGAACTGGTGGAGATGCAGCTCGGCATCCAGGCGGACGCCCCGCTCTGCTTCTCCTGCGGCACGAAGATGCAGCGGGCCGGTTCCTGCTACATCTGCGAGGGCTGCGGCTCGACGAGCGGCTGCAGCTGATCCGCTGACTCGCTGATCTGAAGCCCTGGAGGGCGGTACGGCCACCGGCCGTACCGCCCTCCAGGTGTGTGCCGCGCTCCCGCGTCAGGAGCCCTGGCGGCTGCCCATGATGCCGGTGAAATCGTCCAGGTCCGTGTCGAATCCGCGGATGCCCGGGTGGTACGTCCACTGTCCGGTGTCGTCGCGCTCGAACTCCGCGACGGTCGCCGCCGTGGCTCCCAGGACCCCGCTGAAGTCGTCCTCGGCCAGCACGGTGTAGCCCTCGCGCATCCGCAGTCCGGGGTTGCGGACGCTGACGAACGCCCGGTGGCCGGAGCGCTGCTGGATCACCACACCGGCCACCACGCGCGCGTAGCGGTTGTGCAGCCGGTCCAGCTCCAGCGTCATGACCTCGTCCCAGCCGAAGCCCTTGCCGTCCTTGCTGTCCCGGTTGAGATAGATCGTGCCGTCGGGGGAGCGGCTGCCGAAGTGCACCACATAGGCGGGCGCACCATAAGGATCGGCCGACTCATAGGTGGCGGCAACGATGTCGAGATCGGTGTCCGGCTCCCCGGGAGGGCTCGGATCCCACTTCACCGACAACTCGACCTTACGGATGCCCTTGTTGAGGCCGTTCACCAGATCTCCCCTCCCCGTTGTCCATTGCCTTCTGCCCCAACTGAGCTTCGTTCAAGGCAGATTGCCCATCGTGTCATGTACCCGGGGGCGCACGCGCGGGTGTACTCCACCGGAGCGTGACCGGCGCCACGCTCCGTGGCCTTACGATGGCGCGGTGCTGGTCAAGTGGATTCGCTGCACCGTGGTGGACCGTCGTGGTTTCGAACGGGGGCAGCGGAAGTGGGCGGGGCTTCCGGGGGAACCGGGCTTCCGGGGGCAGGGCGGCGGCTGGGGAAGAAGCCGCCCCGGAGTCGCGCATGTCTTCACGTTCTGGGAGAGCCGCGCGTTCTACGACTCCTTCATGGCCCGCGCCCACGACCGGCTCGCCGCCGCCCAGTCGGGCACCTTCAAGGACGCCCAGGCCAAACTGTTCGATCACCGGTTCGATGTGAAGACCGGTTTCGAGCCGCGCTTCACCGACGCCGACCTCGTACGGGTGGCGCATTGTCGCGTCCGGGAGGAGCGCGCCGAGCACTTCGCGCTGATGCAGGAGAAGGTGTGGAACCCGGCGATGGCGGGCTCCCCGGGGATGGTCCGCGGCCTCTTCGGCGAGGCCCCGGGCAACGAGTTCCTGATCCTGTCCATGTGGCAGTCGGCCGCCGAACACGGAAAGTACCGGGCCGAGCGGGTGGAACGGCTCGCCCTGCGCGCCCAGACCGAGGCGGACGTCGCCGCCCTGGCCGGCGACATAGTCGAGCTGGAACCTTCCTGGACGGTCTGAGGGCACCCCGGGTTCCGCACGGTGGTGGCCCCTGGTGCCGATTTTGTGTGATCTACGCCGTATGGAGCCCGCGCGAGTGCTCGTTCGGGCGTCACCCGATCTAGGGTTTTGGCATGGCACGACCACGGCGCATCGTACTGGTCCGGCACGGCGAGTCCGTGGGCAATGCCGATGACACCGTGTACGAGCGCGAGCCCGACCATGCCCTGGCGCTCACCGAGACCGGCTGGCGGCAGGCCGAGGAGACGGGCAAGCAGCTGCGGGAGGTCTTCGGCCGGGAGCGCGTAAGCGTTTACGTCTCTCCCTACCGCCGTACGCACGAAACGCTCCGGGCCTTCCATCTCGACCCCGACCGGGTCCGCGTCCGGGAGGAGCCGCGCCTGCGCGAGCAGGACTGGGGCAACTGGCAGGACCACGACGACGTACGGTTGCAGAAGGCCTACCGCGACGCCTACGGGCACTTCTTCTACCGCTTCGCCCAGGGCGAATCGGGTGCCGACGTGTACGACCGGGTGGGCGCCTTCCTGGAGAGCCTCTACCGCAGTTTCGAGGCCCCGGACCATCCGCCGAACGTCCTGCTGGTCACGCACGGGCTGACCATGCGGCTGTTCTGCATGCGCTGGTTCCACTGGTCGGTCGCGGACTTCGAATCCCTGTCGAACCCGGGGAACGGCGAGACGCGCATGCTCGTTCGGCAGGACAACGGCAAGTACATCCTCGACCGGCCCTTCGAACGCTGGCGTGATCCCGAACCGTACGGAGTCACCGGATAAAGTGCAGGGCGATGACCGCTGACTCCTCTCACCCCGAGCGCCTGGACCGCGCGCTCGCGAGCCTGCGCGGGCTGGCGGTGGGCGACGCACTCGGTTCGCAGTTCTTCGTGCCCGCGAGCTACCCCCTGCTCCAGCGGCGTGAGCTGCCGCCCGGCCCCTGGCGGTGGACCGACGACACCGAGATGGCCTCTTCCGTGGTGGCCGTCCTGGCCGCGCGCCGCCGCATCGACCAGGACGATCTGGCCCGCTCCTTCGCCGAGCACCACGACGCGGGCCGGGGCTACGGCCGCGCGGTCGACCGGCTGCTGCGGCAGATCGGGGAGGGCGGCGACTGGCGCGAGCTGGCGTCCGCCCTCTTCCAGGGACAGGGCTCCTGGGGGAACGGCGCCGCGATGCGGATCGCCCCCTTGGGTGCCTGGTACGCGGACGACCCCGAGCAGGCCACCCACCAGGCGGAGATCTCCGCGTACACCACGCACCAGCACCGCGAGGCCGTCGTCGGCACCATGGCCGTCGCCGCGGCCGCCGCCCTGGCGGCCGATCCGGCCGGCCCGCCCGGCGCGGAGGCGCTGCTCGACGGCGTCATCGCCCTCGTCCCGCGCAGCGCCGTCGGCGCGGGCCTGCGCCGCGCCCGCGACATGCTCGACTACGCCGACACCGCGACGGTGGCGGCCGTACTGGGCTGCGGCCGGCGCACCTCGGCGCACGACACGGTGCCGTTCGCGCTGTGGTCGGCGGCCCGTTCTCTCGGCGACTACGAGAAGGCGTTCTGGGCGACCGCCCGGGCGGGCGGCGACATCGACACGACCTGCGCGATCGTGGGCGGCGTGATCGCCGCGGGCAAGGCCGGAGCGCCGCCCGCCGCCTGGGACGAGCGGACGGAACGGCTGCCGGAGTGGGTGCGGGACGCGGCTTAGCGCCGCTCCGGCCGGGCTCAGAGCCGCTCCGGCCGGGGTTGGAGCCACTCCGGCCGCCACTCCGACCTCTTCTTTCGCGACTCCGGCCTCTTCTGTCACAGGCTTGTCACAGGGTGATCGCCCTGTTCGGGGATGCGTCGGCGCTGTATAGCCTTGCCGCCACGCCGCCTGTTGATCATGCCGGGCGAGCGCCGACGAGACACCGGTCACCAGCCTTTCCGCCGTAACGGCGTGCCCTGGGCTGTCCGATGGCCGGCTGGAGGGGGTCCCGTGTCCGACAAACCGTCCGCGTCCGAGCCGCGAGAACCGGAGCCAGAGGGCCCGGAGCCGGAGCAGGAGTCGAAGCCGGAGAAGAGTCAGAAGTCTGAGCGGGGGCCGGAGTCGGTGCCTGAGCGAGGGCCGGAGTCGGTGCCTGAGCCGGAACAGGCTCGCGACGACGAGGAGAGCGAGGGCGAGGGAGAAGGCAAGGGCGAGGGGGAAGGCAAGGGCGAGGGGGAAGGCAAGGGCGAGGGGGAAGGCGAAGGCGAGGGCGGAGGCGGCGTCGAGTCGGGTCAGGCCGGCAGCTGGGCCACGCCGGCGCCCAGCCCCGCGCCGTGGCTCGCCGGTCTCCGGATCGAGTCGCCCGCCCCCGTGCGCACGGCCACCCTGTGGGCGGTGCTCGCCAGCGGCGTCCTCAGCATGCTGCTCCTGGGCGAGGGCCTGGCGATCAACCTGCTGCTGGTCGCCGTACCGGTCACGCTGGCCGCGTACTTCGCCGCCCGGGAGGCGGGACGCCGCACGCGCGCGTGGACCCTCGTCTGGGGCATCGGCGGACTGGCCATGCTCGTGGTGCCCGCGCTGCGTGACGCCGACTGGCCGTCCTTCCTCGCCGTCGTCGCCGCGATCGCGCTGGGTTCGCTCGCCCTGAACGGCGGGCGGAGCTGGCTCTCCGTGCTGCTCAGCCCGCTCGGGGTCGTCAACTCCGTGGTGACCGGCCCCATGTGGGGCTGGCAGGGGTTGCGGGAGCGGTCGGGCGGGGCGCGCGGACGCATCGGCCCGCTGCTGCGCGCGCTGGTGGTGACCGCGGTGCTGCTGCTGATCTTCGGCGCGCTGTTCGCGGGGGCCGACGCGGCCTTCGCGGACCTGCTCGGCGACCTGCTGCCGGACACCTCGGTCTCGGGCGGGCCGTGGCGCCTGCTGCTGTTGGTGGTGGGTCTCGTGCTGGCGCTGGCGGCCGCGTACACGGCGGCCGCGCCCGTGCACTGGGACCGGGCCGAGATACCGGAGGGCCGGGCGCGCGGCCGGGTCGAGTGGGCGCTGCCGCTCGTCGTGCTGGCGGCGCTCTTCGCGGCCTTCAACGCCGTCCAGCTCACGGTGCTCTTCGGCGGCTACGACGCCGTACTGGAGCAGACGCACCAGACCTACTCCGAGTACGCGCGGCAGGGCTTCTGGCAACTGCTCATGGCGACCGTGCTGACCGTGGTCGTCATCGTGGTCGCACTGCGCTGGGCACCGCGCGGCGGACCCCGCGACCGGACGCTGGTACGGGGCGTGCTGGGAACTCTGTGCGCGCTCGCGCTCGTTGTCGTGGCATCCGCCGTGCGCCGCATGGACATGTATGTGGAGGCCTATGGACTGACCCGACTGAGGATCTCGGTCGTCGCCGTCGAGCTCTGGCTCGGTCTCGTCATCGTGCTCATCATGGCGGCCGGAGTCTGGGGTGCGCGCTGGCTGCCGCGTGCCGTCGCCGCCAGTGCCGCTGCGGGAGTGCTCGCCTTCGGACTGCTGTCCCCGGACGCGCTGATCGCCGGGAACAGCGTCCAGCGGTACCAGGACAAGGGCACCTTCGACCTCGACTACATGCAGGACCTGTCCGCCGACGCCGTACCGGCCCTGGACAAGCTGGAGGAGCCGTTGCGGTCCTGCGCGCTGCGGACCGTCGCCGACACGCTGGAGAGCACGGACGACCCGTGGTACGCGACGAGTTGGGGCCAGGCGCGCGCCCGGCGGATTCTCGAGGAGCGGCCGCTCTCTGCGAAGGCCGACTGGACGACGTGCCACCGGGCGAACAGCGAGGTCGCCCACCGCTGAGCACCGTCTGCCCGCCGCGGGAAGGGCGGGCCCGCCGGGGGATCGGGACAAGGCGGGCCCGCGCCGATGCCGGGTGGCTGCTCGGCGCGGGCCGGCCGGTCCCGCGGTACGCCCGTCAGCCCGCGGCCGGTCCCGCCGTACCGGCGAGGGCGTCCAGGTCGCGCTTGCGGACCTTGATCACCACCGCGGCGGTCAACAGGGCGAGCACGGCCATGGCCGCCGCCGGTACGAAGGCGGTCGCGATGCCCTCCGAGAGGACCTCGTGACCCCAGGGGGCGGGGAGCTGGTGTGTCCTGGCGAACTCCGCCTTCTGCTCGGGCGACGCCTCGGCCAGGAACTTCGGCAGCTGCTCCGCCGCCTCGTCGCGGCTGGCGGTGCCGAAGACCGTGGTCAGGATGGAGAGCCCGAGCGCGCCGCCGACCTGCTGCGTCGTATTGAGCAGACCGGAGGCCGCGCCCGCCTCGTGCTGCGCCACCCCGGAGACGGCGGTCAGGGTCAGCGTCACGAAGTTCAGGCCCATGCCGAAGCCGAAGATCAGCATCGGGCCGAGCACCCCGCCGACGTACGAGCTGTCGGGGCTGATGAAGCTCTGCCAGGTCAGGCCGACGAAGACGAGCGAGGAGCCGCCGACCATGAACGGCTTGGGGCCGAGCACGGGCAGGAACCGCTGGGACAGACCCGCACCCGTCACGATCGCGACGGTCACCGGCAGGAACGCCACCCCGGCCCGGATCGGGCTGTACCCGAGCACGTTCTGCACGAAGAGCACGATGTAGAAGAACATGCCGAACATCGCGGCGGCGAGGCTGAGCATGATCACGTACGTACCGGAGCGGTTGCGGTCGGCGAACATCCTCAGCGGTGTGATCGGCTCCTTCGCCCGCATCTCGATGAAGCCGAAGGCGAGCAGCAGCACCAGCGCCGTGCCGAACGACGCGACGGTGAGGCTGTCCCGCCAGCCCTCCTCCGCGGCTCGGATGAAGCCGTACACCAGCGAGGCCATGCCGACCGTCGAGGTGAGCGCGCCCGCTATGTCGAAGCGGCCCGGATGGCGTTCCGACTCGCTGATGTACAGCGGTGCGACCGCGGCTATCAGCACTCCGATGGGCACGTTGACGAAGAGCACCCAGCGCCAGTCGAGCCACTCGGTGAGCATGCCGCCGGTCAGGAGGCCGATGGCGCCGCCGCCCGCGGAGACCGCGGCGAACACACCGAAGGCCCGGTTCCGTTCCGGGCCCTCGGGGAAGGTGGTGGTGATGAGCGCCAGCGATGTGGGCGACGCGATCGCGCCTCCCATCCCCTGCAAGGCACGCGCGGCCAGCAGTTGCCAGGGCTCCTGGGCCAGACCACCGAGCAGCGAGGCCAGCGTGAACAGCAGGATTCCGGTCATGAAGACCCGGCGCCGGCCGAGGATGTCACCGGCCCGGCCGCCGAGAAGCAGCAGGCCGCCGAAGGTGAGCGTGTAGGCGCTGACCACCCACGTCAGATCGGTCGTGCTGAACTTGAGAGCGTCTTGAATGTGCGGGAGCGCGATGTTCACAATCGTCGCGTCGAGTACCACCATGAGTTGGCAGGCCGCGATGACCGTGAGCGCGATGCCGGGGTGTCCTTCCCGACGCGCGGCTCCGGGCTTCTGATCTGGAACTAACTGAGAGGTCGTCACAATGGGTCCCCCACAAGTACGTTAGTGAACGCTCGCGTTCACTGTCGCGTCAACGGTAGTGAGTCCCCAACAGTGAACGCAAGCGTTCACTGAAGTCGCTGTCCGCTGGCGTTCCCCGCGACGGCACGCTCCCCGTCGCTCCAAGCTCAACTGCTCACCGGAGAAAGTCACATGGTTGCTTCGCGCTGGACGGCCGCTTCCGCTCAGGCGGCCTCCCCTCGTCGGCGTGGTGCCGTGCTCGAACGCGCGATCCTCGACGCCGCCCTCGAACAGCTCAGTACCGTCGGCTGGAACGGTCTGACCATGGAGGGGGTGGCCGCGGGTGCCCAGACCGGCAAGGCGGCGGTCTACCGTCGCTGGCCCAGCAAGGAGGACCTCGTCGCCGACGCGCTCCGGGTCGGACTGCCGAAACTGACGGAGGCCCCCGACCTCGGGACGGTCCGGGCGGATCTGCTGGAACTGTGCCGCCGTTTCCGCGAGGCGATGTACTCGCGTCCCGGATTCGCCCTTCGCGCAGTGCTTCACGAATGCGATGCCTCGCAGGCGGAACGATTGCAGACCGTGATCCTGGGCGGAGTCGTCGAGCCGACCATGCGGCTCCTGCGCGAGATCATTCGCCGTGGTATCTCCCGGGGAGAGGTGCGATCCGATGCCGCGAACGGGTACGTGTTCGACGCGATCCCGGCAATGATGATGTACCGCTCCAAAGTGTGCGCCAGCGAATGGAGCGAGGTGGATCTCGAGGAGATGATCGACCAGCTGATGGTCCCGCTGCTGCGGCCGGACCCGGCCTGATCCCCCCTGGTCCTGCCTGATCCCTCCTGGTCCTGCCTGATCCCTCCTGATCCTGCTTGGTCCTGCCTGGTCCGCTGGATCGGGCCGAAGGTGATCCGTGGGCCGGACCGTCAAGTGATCCGCAGAGGTGGCGCACAGGTTCGCGCGTGCGGGCGCGTGGAGCGGTGGGCGGCCGAGTGTGCACAAGCCGTTGGGAGGCGAGCGCGCAGAACGGTAGAGCGGTGGGCGGGCGAGCGCGGGAAACCGCGGCGAATCGCGGATTCGCGTCCGCCAGGCGAAACCTGGGTGTCGCACGGGGTTGCGGGCGGCGTAGGCTAAGGGGGTCATGCCGTACGAACCGCCCACCCACACCGTCGAGCGCTCCCTTCGCGCCACGACCGGAGCGAAGATCATTGCCGGTGTCGACGAGGTGGGACGCGGCGCTTGGGCCGGGCCCGTCACCGTCTGCGCCGCGATCACCGGACTGCGCCGGCCTCCCGAAGGTCTCACCGACTCCAAGCTGCTCACCGTCAAGCGCCGTACCGTGCTCGCGGAGGAGCTGCGGACGTGGGTGACGTCGTACTCACTCGGGCACGCCGCCCCGGAGGAGATCGACGAGCTGGGCATGACGGCCGCGCTGCGGCTTGCCGCGGTGCGCGCGCTGGAAAGCCTGCCGGTCCGCCCCGACGCGATCATCCTCGACGGGAAGCACGACTACCTGGGCTCGCCCTGGCGGGTCCGTACGGTGATCAAGGGGGACCAGTCCTGCGTGGCTGTCGCCGCGGCATCTGTGATTGCCAAGGTCCAGCGCGACAAAATGATGGCCGAACTGGGTATCGACCATGCAGACTTCGGTTTTGCGGCCAACGCCGGGTATCCGTCCCCGGTGCACAAGGCCGCACTGGCGGAGCGGGGACCCACCCCGTACCACCGGCTGTCGTGGGCGTATCTTGATGCGCTGCCCCAGTGGCGGCACCTCAAGAAGGTCCGCAGTTGGGCGGACGGAAGCGTTCCGGAGATCGAAGGTCAGCTCGGCTTCGAATTCTGACGTCATCGTTCGCACTCATGTGCCACCCGCCGACGCGTCTCGTACCGGCGTTTGATAAACATCAGCTCATGCCTCTCATTCCCGAGGAGCCTCAGATTCACGAGAGTGCCCAGGGTCCCCGCGCCACGCAGGCCAGTGGCCGCACCGCGCCGACCCCCCGCCCCGTACCCGGACCCCGTCCCGCGGCCCCGCCGCGTCCCGGACGTCCCGGTCCTGTCCGGCCGATGCCGGCCCAACGCACCCCGCATGCCGCGCCCAAGCCCGGACCGTCGGCTCCGGCTGCCGCTCCGGCCGACTCCGCCCCGCAGATCCAGCTCATCCCGGCCTCGGCCGCGGGTGCGATGGACGCCGCGGAGGGGGCGGTCGACCTGCTGCTGGAATCGGGCCGCGCCCCGGGTGAGGTGCTGGTGATCACCACCGGCGAACCGCACCCGTGGGCCGCGCACGAGCTTTCCTTCGGAGAGGCCGCCTACTGGGCCCAGCACGACGCGGGCGACGACGTCTTCTACGCCGACGCCTCCGTCGCGGGCCGGGCCGCGATCCGTCCCGTGGTCGTGGTCGCCGTCAACGGCGGCTCCGACGCCGACGCTGCCGCCGCCCTGCCGCTGGCTCTCGGCCGGGCCGGGGCCCTGTTGATCGTCTGCGGTGATCCGCAGCAGATCAACTCGGTTCTGGGCGCGGGGGTCTGAGCCGGTTCCGGGCCCTGCCCGGGACCGGCTCGGATCCCGTCCGGGGTGCTCAGGGTGCCGCGACAGCGGCACCCGCACGGTGATCGATTCGCTGTGCCCGGATCCGCGGACACGCGGAGCGGGTACATGAATCCGCTACGTGGATCCGATACGTGATCCGCTACGTGGATCCGATACGCGGGTACAGCGGTACGCCGGTACGGGACGCCCGTCGGCGTGGAGTGCCGGGTCGGGGCACCGTTCGGCTCCTAGTCCCCGGCCGGGACGCCGGACCGCTGACCGGATCGGGTCAGCGGGCGACCGCCCGGCGCAGCACCTCCGACGCGACGCCTCCCGTGCGCGGCGGCGGAGGCGGCATGTCGGCCATGGCTATCGGCTCCGGCACCGAATCGGCGTTGGGGCGGCGTCCGCCCCGCTGCTCACCGAGGACCTGCCAGCCGTCGCGGGTCAGCGTGATGTACGCGCCGCAGCGCAGTCCGTGGAGCGTGCAGGCGTCCCGCAGTCCCCACATCCACGCCCCGTCCTCCTCCGTCCAACGCGCGTCGCCCTCACGGCAGTAGAGCAGCACGGCCGTACGGACCGGCGTACGTCGGCGCAGATCGTGCGGTATGACCCGGCGGAGCTGGGCGAGCAGCGTGTTGCGGAACATCCAGCCGTCGGCGGGTGCCGGACGCCGGGTGAAGGAAGCGCTCGCCCGGAGTTTTTCCTCGGGGTCCAGCACGGCCACGACGGCCGTCGCGGGCCTCGGCCGGTGCCGGGAGTGCAGCCCGCTCACGACCTCCCGGGGATCACGCAGCAGCGGGATCCCCGCGGCGGCCCACTCGGCCGGCTCGAGGATTCGGGTCAGCGGGTTGGCGGAAGCGGCGGACAGGTCGGCAGACGTCGATGTCGATGCCGTCGAGGACGGAGCGAATCCGAAGGTCACGGTCCTCCCTTCGGCTACGCGCCCGCACTGCGGGCGGGGTCGGACTTGGGGGAGCGCGCACCGCAGCAGAGCCCTACCGGATCACGGGCGGGCCGTGCGGGGAGCGGAGTTCAATTCTTCCTGTCGAACTTGGTTGCGGCAACGAGCAATTGGAGCTGCTGACGGGTTTGTGGTGAAAGGCCTTCTATATCCCTGCCCAGTGTTCTTGTCGGCGACGCGTGCGTCAGGCCTGCACGGCGAGGACCAGCGGCAACACCCCCTCCGCCCCGGATCGCCGCAGCAGGCGCGCGGCCACCGCGAGGGTCCAGCCGGTCTCCGTCAGGTCGTCCACCAGCAGCACGGGGCCGCCCGCCTCCTTGAGCGCCGCGGCCAGCGCGGACGGTACGTCCAGGGCGCCGTCGAGCGACTTGAGCCGCTGCGCGCTGTTACTCCGGGAGAGCCGGGAGACCTCGCCGGTGTACTCCACCGAGCCCAGCAGTGGCAGCCGGCCGACCTCCGCGATCCGCGCGCCCAGCGAATGGATGAGCCGGGGACGAGTGCGCGAGGCCATGGTGACGACACCGGCCGGGCGCGGCTGTGCGTCCGGCTGCCCCGTGGCCCAGCCGCCGGGTCCCTTCGCCCAGTCGGCCAGTACGCCGACCACGGCTCGGGCGATGTCGTCGGGCACCGGGCCGTCGGGGGCCTGGGGCGCGAGCATGGGCCGCAGCCGGTTCCCCCAGCCGATGTCCGAGAGCCGTCCCAGGGCCCGCCCGGGGGCGAACTGCTCACCGGCGGGGATGCGCCCCTTCAGTTCGACGCCGACCGCCGGCAGACCGGTGGGCCACATCTTGCGGGGCTCGACCTCGACCCCCGCGCGCCCCAGCTCACCACGGGCCCCGTCCAGCGCCGCGGCGGAGACGGAGTCGGTGAACCGCGGCCCGGCGCAGTTGTCACAACGACCGCAGGGCGCCGCCTCTTCGTCGTCCAGTTGCCGCCGCAGGAACTCCATGCGGCAGCCGGTCGTCGTCACGTAGTCGCGCATCGCCTGCTGCTCGGCGGCCCGCTGCTTGGCCACCCAGGCATAACGCTCGCTGTCGTACATCCATGGGGAGCCCGTGGAGATCCAGCCGCCCTGGACGCGCCGGACCGCCCCGTCCACGTCGAGAACCTTGAGCATCGTCTCCAGGCGTGAGCGGCGCAGCTCCACCTGAGGCTCCAGGGCGGGCAGGGAGAGCGGGCGGCCGGCTGCCGACAGGACGTCCAGGGTGCGGCGGACCTGCTCCTCCGGGGGGAAGGCGACGGACGCGAAGTACTGCCAGATCGCCTCGTCCTCCTTGCCCGGCAGCAGCAGCACCTCCGCGTGCTCCACACCACGGCCCGCGCGCCCGACCTGCTGGTAGTAGGCGATGGGCGACGACGGCGACCCGAGGTGCACGACGAAGCCAAGGTCGGGCTTGTCGAAGCCCATGCCCAGCGCCGACGTGGCCACCAGGGCCTTGACGCGGTTGGCGAGCAGGTCCTCCTCGGCCTGCTGCCGGTCCGCGTTCTCCGTCTTGCCCGTGTACGAGGCAACGGTGTGACCGCACTGCCGCAGGAAGGCGGTGACCTCCTCGGCGGCGGCCACTGTGAGCGTGTAGATGATCCCGGATCCCGGCAGCTCGTCGAGGTGTTCGGCGAGCCAGCCCATCCGGTGTGCGGCGTCCGGCAGCCGCAGTACGGCGAGACTCAGGCTCTCCCGGTCCAGCGGTCCGCGCAGCACCAGGGCGTCGGTGCCGCCGCCCGTACCCAGTTGCTCGGCCACGTCGGCCGTCACGCGCGCGTTGGCCGTCGCCGTGGTGGCCAGGACGGGGACCCCGGCCGGGAGGTCCGCCAGCATGGTGCGCAGTCTGCGGTAGTCGGGCCGGAAGTCGTGGCCCCAGTCGGAGATGCAGTGCGCCTCGTCGACGACGAGCAGGCCGGTCGCGGCGGCCAGCTTCGGCAGCACCTGATCGCGGAAGTCGGGGTTGTTGAGCCGCTCCGGGCTGACCAGCAGCACGTCCACCTCACCCGCGGCGACCTCGGCCTGGACGGTGTCCCACTCCTCGGTGTTGGACGAGTTGATCGTGCGCGCGCGGATCCCGGCGCGGGCGGCCGCGTCGACCTGGTTGCGCATGAGCGCGAGGAGCGGGGACACGATGACCGTCGGTCCGGCGCCCCGCTCACGCAGGAGCGCGGTCGCGACGAAGTACACCGCGGACTTGCCCCAGCCGGTGCGCTGCACGACCAGGGCTCTGCGCTTGTCGGCGACCAGTGCCTCGATGGCGCGCCACTGGTCCTCGCGCAGCCGGGCCCCGCCGGCCGGGGCGCCCACCAGACGGGCGAGTACGGCATCGGCGGCGGAGCGCAGGTCTTCGCCGGTCGTGGATCGCGGGTCTTCGTTGCTCATGGCTCCATGCAACCCGATGGGTCGGACATCGCGCGAACGGCGACGTCGGACTGTGGACAACCGGGCCGCCGTGCCTGTCCTGTGTCGTGCCCACGATCAAGGTTATCCACAGGCCGCAGCGGACTCGCCCGATTCGCGGGATGGTCCCGGCATGACGAAGCACAGCGAAACGACCGGCCCGTCCGGCGAAGGCGACATCAGCGAGCGAGGACATGGGCGAGGACACGAGCGAGGAGGGGAGCGTGAAAAAGAGCGAGGACAGAGGCACGACGGCCGTCGGCGTCCGGGACCGGTGAAGCGGGCGGACTCGGCGGCCGAACGCGGGAACGGCCGAGCGGGAGACGCCGGAGACGACGAGCCGGTTACCGGTGACGGCGGTGGCGACGAGCCGGTTACGGGAGACGGCGAAGGCGCCGAGCCGTTGACGGGACACAGCGGTGGTGCCGAGCCGCTTGCCCTCATGGGACACGGACACGGCGTACTCGCGAACGCGGGCGCCGACCAGCAGGTCACCTTGCGCACGCCCGCCGAGCTCGCCGACGCGCTGCCCTATCTGCTGGGCTACCGCCCGGAGGACAGCATCGTGCTGGTCGCCGTGCACGAGAAGGAGCGGCAGGGCCGGTTCGGCGGACGCGCGCGGCTCGGCATCCCCGCCCGGACGGACGACTGGCCCGCGGCGGCCGAACAATTGGCACGCGGTCTGATCACGGGAAGCGAGCGCAGGGGCGGCCGGCCCGAGAGCATGATCGTCTACCTCTGCCAGGAACCGCGGAGCGGCGAGACGGGGCGGGATGTCATGGCACGCCTGCGTCCACTCGCGCACCTGATGCGCACACGCTGCGGCGACCTGGACGTGGCCGTGGTGGAGGCCCTGTGCATCTCCGACGGCCGTTACTGGTCGTACTGCTGCCCCAGTGAGCAGTGCTGCTGTCCGGAGGGCGAGCCGATGGGGCTGCCGGGCACCTCCGTCCTCGCGGCCGCAGCGACCTACGCGGGACTGCAGATCCGGGGCAGCCTGCGCGAGTTCCGGGCCAGGCTCAGCCCTTGGGAGACCGCGGCGGCGCTGGAGCAGCAGGCCGTACTCGATGCGGCGAACAGGGCCATCGTCCCCAGGATTCTGGACGCGGCCCACCGCGCCGAGGTCGCCGAAACAGCCCTCGACCTGGCACGCACCGTCATCAGGCGGTTCACCGACGCCCGTCCCGCCCAGGGGCCGCTCGAAGCCGATCTCCGCGACGACGAACTGCTCGCGCACGACGAGGCCGCCGCTCTCATCCTCGCCCTCCAGGACCGTACGACCCGCGACCGGGCGGCTCAGTGGATGGAGGGCGACGAAGCCGGACCGGCGCTGCGCCTCTGGCGCGCACTCGCCCGCCGCTGCGTGGGCGTCTACGGCGAGCACGCGGCGGCGCCGCTGACCCTTGCCGGCTGGGTCGCCTGGTCGTCCGGCGACGAGATCGAGGCCCGGGAGGCGCTGGCCATGGCCCTCGGCGCGGACCCCGACTACCTCTTCGCCCGTCTCCTGCACCAGGCGTGCAACGAGGGCATCGACCCGGAGTCGATCCGCCGCTGTCTGCGAGCCGAACGGCACGTCCGCGTCGGCCCCGAGACCACCGCCTCGGCCCCGGCCGAGCCCGCGTGCTCACCCGATACGGCCCTGAGCCCACCCTCGCTCGATACGGCCCCGCACCTGTGCTCACCCGACACCGCCTCGACCCCGTTCTCCGACGCGGTCTCGAACCCACCCTCCTCTGACACGGCCGCCTCGAATCCGTCCCCGCCGGACGCCGGTCCCGGTCTCGCCGCGCGCGAGTCGTCGTGCGCCGGACCGTCCCCCCGGCCGGCGCCGCCCTCGACGACCGTTCGACGGCGGCACCGCAGGGCGCGGACGGCGGACGGAGCCGGGACGCGCCCGGCCCGCCGCGCAGACAGCAGCGAACCGGCTAGCCCTGGCGGAGCTGTCAGGGGCCGGTCACAGACACCTCGGCGAGCCACCCAGCCCGGCACGGGAAGGAGGCGTGAATCAGGACGCCCGAACGAGGAGGCGTGAACCAGGAGGTGTGAGTGCGGAAGCGTGAATGGCGAGGTCACCGCAGGGCGGCCCACCACCGCCATTCGGCTGCTTACCGGCCGTCGCGCGTGACCCCGCACACTCCCGCCCCGTTCACCTGAGTGGCGGAGCCCGTGTCAGGCGCCCCGTCGCATTGCTCCACCTCAGCAGCCTTTGCCGGGCGCCGAGCGCGCCCCAGGCGTATCGAGCGCAGGAGAAGTCGTCCCATGCCGCTGCCCAACCCGTCCTTCCATCCCGACGACGACCCCCAGCCCCTCGGCAGGCCCGCGAATCCGGTGCCGGACAAGGGCGGCCCGCCGACCCCCGCCGAAGGCACCGGCCCGCCTGCCGAGGCGACCGACAGGACGACGCCCCGGTACGCCGGTGGGCTCGGCCCGCCGCCGCCCCGCAGAGAGATGCCCGGCCCGCCCGTTCGCGCTCCCGGCGCGAGCGGCCCGGCCGCCCCCGGCCAAAGCGGTCCGGCTGCCCGCGGCGTACCGCTGCCCGCGCCGGGCAGAATCGTGGATCTCCCGCCCACCCACGGATCGCTGATGTGCGTCGCCCTCCCGGGGGTGGCGATCTCCACGGAGCAGGGGCAGCTGACCGGCCGTGGCCTGGACGGCTTTTACCGTGCGGGACGGCGCCTGCTCTCCCGCTGCCAGCTACGGGTGGCGGGCCGGGAGCCGCTCGCCGTACAGGCCCGGATGGCCGCCGCGGACCGGGCCAGATTCGTGGGCACCCTGCGCGCGTCGGCCGGTAGCGGTCCCGACCCGGACGTCGTCGTCGAACGGATCAGGCACGCGGACGGCACGGAGCGGATCACCCTGCGCAGCGCGGCGCTCCGTCCCCTGCGGCTGCCCGTCGAGGTCTCCCTCGGCACCGACCTCGCCGAACTCGGGGCGGTCGCCTCGGGCACAGCGGGACCGGAGCTGCCCGCCACCGTCCACGACGCTGGCCTGCGCTGGTCCTGCGCCGCCGGTCACTCGACCGTCACCGCGGACCCGCCGCCGGTCGACGCACTGGCGTCGGCGGGCCTGCTGCGCTGGGACCTGGAACTGCCCCCGGGCGGTTCCAGAAGCATCGAACTGCGCATCCGGACGGACGGCGGACTCGGCCGCGGCGCGGGGCGAGGCGCGCCGAACCCGCTCGCCCGGGCCCGCGCCGCGGGCGACGACACCAGAGCCCAGAAGCTCCTGGACACCTGCGTCGAAGACCTCGGGGCGCTGCTGGTGCGCGACCCCGGACACCCCTCCGACGCCTACCTTGCCGCGGGAGTTCCGTGGCGCTGCGGCCTCGCACCCGTAGAAGCCCTCGTGTCGGCGCGGATGGCGCTGCCGCTCGGTACCCGCCTCGCCGGGGGCACGCTGCGCGCACTCGCCCGTACGCAACTGGTCCGCCCAGGACAGCAGTACGGCATGATCCCGGGGCCGCGCCGGGACGCGGGCCCGCATCTGCCGCCGAGTTGCACGGCCACCGAGGCGACTCTGCTGTTTCCCGCGCTGCTTGCCGAGGCCCGGCTGTGGGGGCTGCCCGAGCAGGACACGGAGGAACTGCTGCCCGTCGCGGAGCGCTGCCTGCAGTGGCTGCGCGGTGCCGCCGGAGACGGCCTCTACCTGCCTGATCCATCCGCGGGCGGCCCTCAGCGCTGCGAGACCCAGGCGCACGCCCACCGTGCCGCGCTGCTGGGCGCCGATCTGCTGGACGCCTGCGGCAGACCGGGCGGTGCCGGACTGCGGCAGTGGGCCCAGGAGCTGCGCGGCGCCTTCCGCGAGGACTTCTGGGCCGAGGACCGCGGCGGCGGCAGACCCGCCGCCGCCCGCGCACCCGACGGACGTCTCGTGTCCCACCTCGGCGCGGGCGCCGCGCACCTCCTCGACCCGGGCCTGCTGAGCGGGGGAGTGCTCGCGCCGGGGCTGCTCGACAAGGTACAGACGGAGCAGCTCGCGCGGCTGTTCGGAGCCCCGGCGATGGACTCGGGATGGGGGCTGCGGAGCCTGGGGGCCCAGGAGACGGCGTACAACCCGTTCGGGCACCGTGGCGGTGCGGTCCGGATCCAGGAGACGGCGATCGCGATCGCGGGGCTGAACGCCGCAGGGTACGAGAAGGAGGCCGGTTCGCTGCTGCGGGGCGTGCTGGCGGCGGCCGAGACCTTCGGCTTCCGGCTGCCCGAGATGTACGCGGGCGAGCAGCGCACGCGGGGCGGCGCCCCGCTGCCGCACCCGGCGGCCTGCCGGCCTGCGGCCACCGCGGCGGCCGCGGCGGTGTGGCTGCTCACCGCTCTGGCCGGGATCCGCCCCGATGTCCCGGCGGGGACGGTCGCCTTGCGCCCTGTCCGCGGCGCACCGCTGGGAGAGATCGGGCTCACCGGTCTGCGGGTGGCCGAGGAGCCCTTCTCCGTGCGCGTGAGCCGACTGGGTCTCGCCATGGTCGAGGAGGCGGCGGACGGACTGCAGTTGGGCATGTGACCAGGCGGGAACCGGTACGGCGCGAAGTTTCGCGGATGCGCCGGTCCGTGCACCGGCGGGTTCTGGATCAACCGGGAAGCGCTCGGCGAAGGGAGTGTTTATCGTCAGGCAGACGACTATGATCGCGGCATGTCCTACGACCCGTCGGCCTTTCCGCCCTTCGCCGTGACCGTGGACCTGGTCGTGCTGACCGTGCGCCGCCATGCCCTGTGCGCGCTGGCGGTGAAGAGGGGCGAGACACCGTTCCAGGGACGGTGGGCGCTCCCAGGAGGCTTCGTACGGGCCGACGAGGACCTGTCCCAGGCGGCGGCGCGCGAGCTCGGGGAGGAGACCGGGCTGTGCGCCCACGACCCGTCCGCCCCCGCACAGGACAACGGGGCGCACCTGGAGCAGCTCGCGACCTACGGCGACCCCAAGCGCGACCCCCGGATGCGGGTGGTCAGCGTCGCCCATCTCGCGCTGGCCCCGGACCTGCCGGCGCCCCGGGCGGGCGGCGACGCCAACAGCGCGCGATGGGCCCCCGTCGACGAGCTGTTGCAGCAGGGCGGTTACGGCCGCGACGGGGAGCAGGCCGCGCCGCTCGCCTTCGATCACGCGCAGATCCTGGCGGACGGTGTGGAGCGGGCCCGCTCCAAGATCGAGTACTCGTCGCTGGCCACGGCCTTCTGCCCGAGCGAGTTCACCGTCGGCGAGCTGCGCCGGGTGTACGAGGCGGTATGGGGCGTGGCGCTCGACCCGCGCAACTTCCACCGCAAGGTGACGGGCACCCCGGGCTTCCTCGTGCCCACCGGGGGCACGACGACCCGGCAGGGCGGGCGGCCCGCGCAGCTCTTCCGCGCGGGCGGTGCCACGCTGCTCAATCCCCCCATGCTGCGTCCCGAGGTCTGACGCCGGGCGCCGGATACCGCAAGGGTGGCCCTCGGAAGCCGGGCGATCCGAGGCAGCACGCGGATTGGTGAGGCCGAGGCATGCTCAAGGTGCCCGCAAAATGCGACATGTCGCGCTAAATTGCATCGCGTGATCCAGGCCATCGGACTGACCAGCAGCCCTCGCAAGGAGCTGCCGCCCGCCCTCGACGACGTGTCCTTCGAAGCCCGGGCGGGGCACGTCACCGCGCTCCTCGGAGCCCCGGGCGCCGGCAAGACGACGGCGCTGAGACTCATGCTCGAACTCGAACGGGGCCGCGGAGTCACCTACTTCAGGGGCCGCCCGCTGCACCGCATCCCCCATCCGTCCCGGGAGGTCGGCGTCCAGCTCGGGGACGTACCGGGCCACCCGGCCCGCACGGTGCGCGGCCAACTCCGCATGCTGTGCGCCGCCGCGGGCGTACCCGTACGCCGCGCCGACGAAGTCATCGAGGCCATGGGGCTCGACGGCCTGCGCGAGGAACGCCTGGGCGCTCTCTCCCGCGGCATGGACCGCCGTCTCGGTCTCGCGTGTGCCCTCCTGCCCGACCCGCACACGCTCGTGCTCGACCAGCCCACGGCCGGTCTCGCTGTGCGTGAAGCCCGCTGGCTGCACGGGATCCTGCGCACGCACGCCGACCAGGGCGGCGCCGTGCTGTTCACCACCGACGACCCCAAGGAGGCGGCCGGCACCGCCGACCGGGTCGTCACCGTCGATCAGGGCAGGCTCGTGGCCGATCAGAAAGCGGCCGACTTCGCCCGCACCCGGCTGCGGCCCCGGGTCGCCGTCCGCAGTCCGCACGCCCCCCGGCTCAGCGCCGCGCTGACCAAGGAAGCGCGAGCCGCCCGCCGTTCGGTGGAGGTCGTGTCCGAGGACGGCAACCGGCTCTCGGTCTACGGCAGTACGTGCGCCGACATCGGCGAAACGGCCTTCCGCAACGGCATCCTTGTACATCAACTGGCCGACGAGACCGGTGACATGGGTGCTCCAAAAGGTTCGTCCGCCACCGAGCCCGCCCCTGAGACGCCTGACACGGCGGATTCCGGGGCCACCGATTCCTTGTCCCCCCTGCTGCCGTCCATCGGTGTCCGCCCGGCACCCAGCCCGCTCCGTCCGCTGCGCTACGAGCTGCGCCGCGCGACCGGTGTCGGCACCGGCTACATCACCGCGGCCGTCGTCCTGGTCACCTCCGTACTGCTCTCCGTGCTGCTGGCGCGGATCGGCCACACTCCGCAGGCGCGCCTTCTGGCCGCTTGGCCGCGGGAGTTCCCGCTGCCGCCCGCCGCCGTGGGCGCGGGCCTGCTCGGCGCGATCGCCTTCGGCGACGAGTTCCGCCACCCCGCCCTGGCCGCGGACCGCGGCACCGTGCCCCGCCGCCTGGGGCTGCTCGCCGCCAAACTCCTCGTCGCCGCAGCCACCGGCCTGCTCCTCGCCTGCCTCACCGTGGCCTGCGACGTGCCCGCCCTGTATCTGGTGTACGGACGGGAGCTCGCCGGAGTTCCCGCGGACTGGCTGCCGCTCGGCGCGAGTTGGCTCGGCTTCGTCATCGGGTGCTCCTGGGCGGGCGTGCTGGCCGCCGGCCTCTTCCGGTCCACCACGGCAGGGCTCGCCGCCGTACTGACCGTGCCGGTCGTCGTCGTACCGCTCGTACAGAGGCTTTTCGAGGGGCCGTCCGTGCGGGCCGCGGTCGGGTTCTCCGTACGGCTGCGGGAGCTGCTGCTCATGCAGTGGCCGTTCGGAGGTGAACGGTTCCTGGCGGCCGGGGCGCGGCTGATCGCCCAACCCGTGGGCGGGGCACTGATGTTGTCGCTGACCGCTCTGCTCTGCGCGTTTCTGCTCACGACTTCGCGCGGCAGAGTCCGATGACGACCGGTCACGCCGGTCCGAGCCGCCGCTGCGCACAACTCCCCTGAGAACGCCCATTTCTTTCCGATAAGGCGTCAATTGCGACGGAGTGAGCGATCACCCTTTCGTGTGCTTTTCACCAAAGACCTCAAGGGAGTTGATCGGGACGCCGACAACTGATCCGTGAGTACCCTTGCGCACACCATGATGACCGCCGCCCGCTCCGCAGACTCCGGCCTGGCCGGCCCGGGCGAACTCGACCGCTACCCCTATGCCGACGCCCCCGGCGCCGACCGCGTCGGTGTCCCTTCCTGGGAGAGCACGGACCCCGAGCTGGGCCGCGTGGGCCGGCGCGCCGCGGGCAGCCGCGGACGCGGACTGCACGGCCAACTCGTCCAACAGCTCGGCCAGATGATCGTCTCCGGGGATCTGGGCGCGGACCGCCCGCTCGTGCCGGAGGAGATCGGTCAGCGTTTCGAGGTCTCCCGGACCGTCGTCCGCGAATCGCTCCGTGTCCTGGAGGCGAAGGGGCTCGTGAGCGCGCGGCCCAACGTCGGCACACGCGTGCGCCCCGTCAGTGACTGGAACCTCCTCGATCCGGACATCATCGAGTGGCGCGCCTTCGGGCCGCAGCGCGACGACCAGCGCCGTGAGCTGAGCGAGCTGCGCTGGACGATCGAGCCGCTCGCCGCGCGCCTGGCCGCGGGACACGGCCGCGAGGAGGTGCAGCAACGGCTCACCGACATGGTCGAGATCATGAGCCACGCCATGGGGCAGGGCGACGCGCTGACCTTCTCGCGGGCCGACGCCGAGTTCCACTCCCTCCTCATCCAGGTCGCGGGCAACCGCATGCTGGAGCACCTCTCCGGGATCGTCTCGGCCGCCCTCCAGGTCTCCGGCGGCCCGGTCACCGGCTGTGACCGGCCGAACGAGGCGTCCCTGGCGCACCACGCGCGCATCGTCGACGCCCTCGCGGCGGGCGACGGCTCCGCGGCCGAAGCGGCCATGCGTCAACTGCTCACCGTCCACCCCGAGGTGGAGCGCGTGGTGCCCGCCCCGCGCGAGCACTGACGCGGGCGCCGGGGGCGGCGCGGCCGGAAGAGCGGTCCCGCCGCGCCGGCCGGCCCGGACTGATCCCCGCCGGGCCGCACAGCCCCCGCAGAACCGGCCGAGCCCCGTCGGATCCCTCCCGGATCCGACGGGGGCTGGCGGTCGACGGGTCGCGGATTCCGCAGGATGACCACATCTGACCGCATTAAGGCGCTTTTGAGCGCTTACGGGGTGTGACTCGGGCCACGTAGATTGGGCGTAACGCTCCTCGGAACAACGCGATGACCTAAGAGGTGACAGCCGAGGAAGGAATACGGACGCCATTCATGGCGCTGTGCATCTCCCCGGCCCCCGCCCGCGCCGTCGGCCCATCCCCAGTCGGCGGTCGTCGGCTCCGGTCCACACTGGACGGGGCCGGAAGCCGTTTTCCAACGTTCCGAGAGGTTGTTCGTGTCGGCCAGCACATCCCGTACGCTCCCGCCGGAGATCGCCGAGTCCGTCTCTGTCATGGCGCTCATCGAGCGGGGAAAGGCTGAGGGGCAGATCGCCGGCGATGACGTGCGTCGGGCCTTCGAAGCTGACCAGATTCCGGCCACTCAGTGGAAGAACGTACTGCGCAGCCTCAACCAGATCCTCGAGGAAGAGGGTGTGACGCTGATGGTCAGTGCCGCGGAGCCCAAGCGCACCCGGAAGAGCGTCGCAGCCAAGAGCCCGGCCAAGCGCACCGCCACCAAGACCGTCGCGGCGAAGACGGTGACCGCCAAGAAGGCGACCGCCACGGCCGCTCCGGCGGCCACCGCCGCCGACGCCCCGGGTGACGACGCGTCCGCCAAGAAGGTCGCCGCCAAGAAGACGACCGCCAAGAAAGCGGTCGCCAAGAAGACCGTCGCCAAGAAGACGGCGGCCAAGAAGACCACCGCCAAGAAGGACGACGTCGAGCTGATCGACGACGAGGCGGCCGAGGAGACCCCCGCACCTGGCAAGGCCGGCGAGGAGCCCGAGGGCACCGAGAACGCCGGTTTTGTCCTGTCCGACGAGGACGAGGACGACGCCCCGGCGCAGCAGGTCGCCGCGGCCGGCGCCACCGCCGACCCGGTGAAGGACTACCTCAAGCAGATCGGCAAGGTCCCGCTGCTCAACGCCGAGCAGGAGGTCGAGCTCGCCAAGCGCATCGAGGCCGGTCTGTTCGCCGAGGACAAGCTGGCCAACGCCGACAAGCTCGCCCCCAAGCTCAAGCGCGAGCTGGAGATCATCGCCGAGGACGGCCGCCGCGCCAAGAACCACCTCCTGGAGGCCAACCTCCGTCTGGTGGTCTCCCTGGCCAAGCGCTACACCGGCCGCGGCATGCTCTTCCTGGACCTCATCCAGGAGGGCAACCTCGGTCTGATCCGCGCGGTCGAGAAGTTCGACTACACCAAGGGCTACAAGTTCTCCACGTACGCCACCTGGTGGATCCGGCAGGCGATCACCCGCGCGATGGCCGACCAGGCCCGCACCATCCGTATCCCGGTGCACATGGTCGAGGTCATCAACAAGCTCGCGCGCGTGCAGCGCCAGATGCTCCAGGACCTGGGCCGCGAGCCCACCCCGGAGGAGCTGGCCAAGGAGCTCGACATGACCCCGGAGAAGGTCATCGAGGTCCAGAAGTACGGCCGCGAGCCGATCTCCCTGCACACCCCGCTGGGCGAGGACGGCGACAGCGAGTTCGGTGACCTCATCGAGGACTCCGAGGCCGTCGTGCCGGCCGACGCGGTCAGCTTCACGCTCCTCCAGGAGCAGCTCCACTCGGTCCTCGACACCCTGTCCGAGCGCGAGGCGGGCGTCGTCTCGATGCGCTTCGGTCTCACCGACGGTCAGCCGAAGACCCTCGACGAGATCGGCAAGGTGTACGGCGTCACGCGTGAGCGGATCCGTCAGATCGAGTCCAAGACCATGTCGAAGCTGCGTCACCCGTCGCGTTCGCAGGTGCTGCGCGACTACCTCGACTAGGTCCCACCGGTACGGCGCGAAGAGCCCGGCTCCCCTCGGGGAGCCGGGCTCCGTCGTCTGCGCGCGGGTGCGCGTCTGCTCCGACTGGATCACTCTGGGTCTTCCACGACCACCCCTGAGTGAGGAGCGTGTATGCGTCGTCCCTTCTCCCGAGTCCTGGCCCTTGCGGCCGCGGCGGCCGTGATACCGCTGGCGTCGCCCGCCCCTTCGGCGGCCGACAGCGTTGTCGTCGGTGGCTACCCCGTCGAGATCTCCCAGAGCCCGTGGACGGTGGCACTGTCCAGCCGTGACCGGTTCGGAGGTACGCGGGCGGGGCAGTTCTGCGGAGGCGTGGTGATCGGCCGCTCGACGGTCCTCACAGCGGCGCACTGCCTCAGCGCGGACGTCCTGGGGGCACCGGCCCGGCAGATTCAGGATCTGAAAGTCATCGCGGGCCGGGGGGACCTGCTGTCGAGCGGGGGCAGGGAGGTCGCGGTACGCGACGTCTGGGTCAACCCCGACTACGACAGTTATACGAACGTCGGAGACTTCGGGCTCGTCACACTGGCCTCACCGCTCCCGGAGAGCTACGCCATCCGTGCGGCCGCGGCGGGCGATTCAGCGTACGCGCCGGGGACCGAGGCCGAGGTCTACGGCTGGGGGGACACCTCGGGCGGCGGGGACTACGCGCACAGCCTGCGGGCGGCGCGCATAAAGGTGCTTGACGACCGCGCCTGCGACGAGGCATATCCGGGTACCGCGGAGGGCACCTACCAGGCTTCGTCCATGCTGTGCGCGGGACGGGTGGCCGGAGGGCGGGACGCCTGCCAGGGGGACAGCGGGGGCCCGCTGGTCGCCCACGGGCGGCTGATCGGCCTGGTGTCCTGGGGAAGCGGCTGTGGACGGCCCGACAGCCCCGGTGTGTACACCCGGGTCTCGGCGGCCGTCGAGGCGCTCGGTGATCGCGACGGTCTCTGAGCGCGTGTTTACACGTGACTGACGAGAGCGGGCGGCCACTCCCTGTATCGAGGGGGTGGCCGCCCACTACCGGCCTGATGCCGGCACTCGCTCGTCGTCGACGCGAAGTGTCAGCGCTCTTCGTCGTTGGCGCTTGCCGGAACGGCCGTCAGCCGCTCCGTCTCGTCCTGTATCTCAGCGGCGATCTTCTTGAGTTCCGGCTCGAACTTGCGACCGTGGTGGGCGCAGAAGAGCAGTTCTCCGCCGCTCAGGAGGACGACGCGCAGATATGCCTGGGCGCCGCAACGGTCGCAGCGGTCAGCGGCCGTCAGCGGGCTCGCGGGGGTCAGAACAGTAGTCACGTCGCCTCTTCTCTAGCTCGACGAGCTGTCGTACCAGGGTCAACATCCAACCAGGCCGAAAACGTTCCCGCTCGTGGCTTCTCCTCGAAAGTTTTTCTCCGAGGTGGCTGTCTGCTGCCGGTTGGCGGCGAATGTGCCGTATTACGTGGTTCGCGTCTTACGGGTTCGCGTTGTCTGTCAGTGTCGGTCCTCCCGGCTGGCTTGCCGGTTGTTCATGAGGACGTGCCCGGAGCCTAAATGGTTCATGCCCCGAAGGGAACGTGATATGTACTTCACTCCATCGAGGGATCGAACGCTTATGCGACTCTGGACTACTCTGACTTCCAACGAGGGTGGCGTTACATCGGCTCTACCAGGCCTCGGTACCCTCTGAGCGGCGAATGAAGCCGCGCCCTTACCCAATGGGGCCCCATCTGAAATTCAGCGAGGAGCGAACCGCGTGACCGCCGAAACGTCCGTGCCGTCCACAGCGCTGCTGACCGGAGCAGACCGGGACGGTTCCAACTACACCGCGCGGCACCTGCTCGTCCTTGAGGGGCTCGAAGCCGTACGCAAGCGCCCCGGCATGTACATCGGGTCGACCGACAGCCGCGGCCTGATGCACTGCCTCTGGGAGATCATCGACAACTCCGTGGACGAGGCCCTCGGCGGCTACTGCGACCACATCGAGGTGATCCTCCACGACGACGGCTCCGTGGAGGTCCGGGACAACGGCCGCGGCATCCCCGTGGACGTGGAACCCAAGACCGGCCTCTCCGGTGTCGAGGTCGTGATGACCAAGCTGCACGCCGGCGGCAAGTTCGGCGGCGGCTCGTACGCGGCCTCCGGCGGTCTGCACGGCGTGGGCGCCTCCGTGGTGAACGCGCTCTCCGCACGCCTGGACGTGGAGGTCGACCGCGGCGGGCAGACCCACGCGATCAGCTTCCGGCGCGGTGTGCCGGGTGCCTTCGCCGGAACCGGGGCCGACGCGAAGTTCGAGGCCGGGAGCGGTCTGCGCAAGGCCAAGAAGATCCCCAAGACGCGCAGCGGCACGCGCGTGCGCTACTGGGCCGACCGCCAGATCTTCCTCAAGGACGCGAAGCTCTCCCTGGAGAACCTGCACCAGCGCGCCCGCCAGACCGCCTTCCTGGTACCGGGCCTGACCCTCGTCGTCCGCGACGAGTACGGGCTCGGCGAGGGCGGCAGCAAGGGCGAGGAGTCCTTCCGCTTCGACGGCGGCATCAGCGAGTTCTGCGAGTACCTGGCCTCCGACAGGCCCATCTGCGACGTACTGCGCTTCTCCGGGCAGGGCACCTTCAGAGAGACCGTCCCCGTCCTGGACGAGCACGGTCAGATGACCCCCACCCAGGTCACCCGGGAGCTCGGCGTCGACGTGGCCATGCGCTGGGGCACGGGCTACGACACGACCCTCAAGTCGTTCGTGAACATCATCGCCACCCCCAAGGGCGGCACCCATGTCGCGGGCTTCGAGCAGGCCGTGGCCACCACCATGAACGAGGCGCTGCGGACCAAGAAGCTGCTGCGCGTCGCCGAGGACGACATCGTCAAGGACGACGCCCTGGAGGGCCTCACCGCCGTCGTCACCGTGCGTCTCGCCGAGCCGCAGTTCGAGGGCCAGACCAAGGAGGTGCTCGGCACGTCGGCGGCCCGCCGCATCGTGGCGAACGTGATCGCCAAGGAGCTCAAGGCGTTCTTGACCTCCACCAAGCGGGACGCCGCCGCCCAGGCGCGGGTCGTGATGGAGAAGGCCGTCGCCGCCGCCCGGACGCGCATCGCCGCACGTCAGCACAAGGACGCGCAGCGCCGCAAGACGGCCCTGGAGTCCTCGTCGCTGCCCGCGAAGCTCGCGGACTGCCGCAGCGACGACGTGGAGCGCAGCGAGCTCTTCATCGTCGAGGGAGACTCCGCGCTCGGCACCGCCAAGCTCGCCCGGAACTCCGAGTTCCAGGCACTGCTCCCGATCCGCGGCAAGATCCTCAACGTTCAGAAGGCGTCCGTCACGGACATGCTCAAGAACGCGGAGTGCGGAGCGATCATCCAGGTCATAGGAGCCGGGTCCGGCCGGACCTTCGACATCGACACGGCCCGCTACGGCAAAATCATCATGATGACCGACGCCGACGTGGACGGCTCCCACATCCGCACGCTGCTGCTGACCCTGTTCCAGCGCTACATGCGGCCCATGGTCGAGGCCGGCCGGGTGTTCGCCGCGGTGCCGCCGCTGCACCGCATCGAGCTCAGCCAGCCCAAGAAGGGGCAGGAGAAGTACATCTACACGTACTCGGACCGGGAACTGCGCGAGACGCTCCTCGAGCTCCAGCGCAAGAACGTGCGCTACAAGGACTCCATCCAGCGCTACAAGGGCCTCGGTGAGATGGACGCGGACCAGCTGGCCGAGACCACGATGGATCCGCGCCAGCGCACCCTGCGCCGGATCAACATCGCCGACCTCGAAGCGTCCGAGCGGGTGTTCGACCTGCTGATGGGCAACGACGTCGCGCCGCGCAAGGAGTTCATCTCCAACTCCGCGGCCACGCTGGACCGGTCGCGGATCGACGCGTAGGGATCTTCGCGGTTTGCGGATCGGCCCCCGTCCGAGCTCGGACGGGGGCCGATCAGTGCGGATACGGTGCCGGGTGGACGCCGGGGATTTCGCCGGCCGTGGCGGGTGGACTCGCGTGGGCAGGCGGGGGGCGGGCACCGGAAGCGGTCGGTCCGGCGGTGCCGACCGGCCCGGTAGAGGACGTCTCCACCCGTGGGTGGAGAGACAGGCCGTGGAGAGATCCACCTCCGGTCCACCCGTGCGCCGATCTGCCGACCAGCCGTTTTCCGTAGCGTCGAAGGCGTCGACAGCTCCCGCTGCCGACAGCCGCCCTCGTCGCCCTCGGAGGTCCGCATGTCCGGGCTCGTCACCGCTCTGGCCGTCGCCGCCGCCGTCGTCCTCATGATCGCGCGCCAGTTCCGCACGAGCAGGCTCGGCGAGGACAGGCGCTGGTGGGTCCTGCCCGTCGTCCTGGCCTTCCTGGCCCTGCGCGAGCCGGACATCATCGACCCCCACCACCGGATACTGGCGATCTTCCTGCTCGGCATCGAAGTGCTCATCGGCCTGGCCATGGGAGCCGGCTGGGCATGGACCACGCGGATATGGGCGGACCCCGACGGAACCGTGTGGAGCAAGGGCACCAAAGCGAGTGTCGCCGTCTGGTTCGCCGGCATGGGCCTGCGCGGAGGGCTCTACGGAATAGGCCTGCTGCTCGGCGTCCGCCAGGACACATCCGGCCTGCTGCTCACCCTCGCCGCCACTCTGCTCGTCCGCGCCGGACTGCTGACCTGGCGCTCGCAGTCGGTGCGCCCGGCGCCCGTACAGACCCCGGCACCCGCGCAGGCTGGGGCGCCCGCACCGGGCACGGCGTTCGTACCGGGCGCCGCGTCGGCACCGGGCGCGGCGTACGCACGGAGCTCGGCGTACGGTGACCGCGTGGCGCGGGGCTCGTGGAAGGACCGCCTGTGACGGAGAACGCTTGGACGCGCTGGCCGAGCCGCGAGGCATTGTCCGGCGTGGGCGTGACCCCGGCCAGGCGTGCGTTCGGCCTGGCGGCGCGTCTGATCACGCTCGGTTTCTTCCTGTGGGCGACGTTCTCCGACAGCCACCTGGAGGGCTGGGGCGTAGCCACCGCGATCCTGGGAGTGGTTCTGTGCGGGGCCGCTGTCGTGGCCTACTTCCGGACCACGCTCGAGCATCGTCTGCCGCCCTCGCTGGGGCTGTTGGTCCTGCTGTTCGTCATGGCCGTGGTGGCCCTGTCATCGGGGTTCCGGTCGCCGGCCTTCGTCCTGTGGTGCGGGTGCGCGGTCATCGCCATCGAGCGGTTGCCGCTCATGGCCGCGCTGCCCGTCACGGCCGTGTCGCTGAGCGTGTACGCGGCGGCCGCCGACGACGGATGGCTCACGACTGTGGCCACGACGGCCGGGCTGGCCCTGGCCGGCTACGTGCTGCGCCTGGACGCGGAGGCCCGCGGCGGTGCTCAGCGGCTGCTCGCGCAGGAGCGGGCGGCGCGGGTGGCCGAGGCGGAGTCCGCCGCGCTCGCCGAGCGGGCGAGAATTGCCCGCGAGATCCACGATGTGCTGGCGCACAGCCTCTCGGCGCAGTTGGTACACCTGGAAGCGGCCCGCCTGCTGATCGAGCGGGACGCCGACCGGGACAAGATCCTCGACCGTGTGGTGGCGGCTCGGGGGATGGCCCGGGAGGGCCTGGCCGAGACCCGGCAGGCGCTCTCCGCGCTGCGCGGGGAACTGTCTCCCCTGGAGGACTTCCTGAGCGAACTCGTCGCCACGGCCGACGGAGCGGACGTCACCGTGACGGGTGAGAGGAGACCGATGTCGGCGGAGGCGTCACAGGCGGTACGCAGAGTGGCGCAGGAGTCGCTGACGAACGCCCGCAAGCACGCGCCGGGCGCCAGAGTCCACCTCCGGCTGGAGTACGGCGAGCATCAAGTGCGGCTGGACGTGCGGGACTCGGGCGGCCCGCCGGGGGAACTGGCCGGCTCCGGCGCCGGATACGGTCTGCTGGGTATGCGGGAGCGTGCCGAGTTGCTGGGCGGCTCTCTGGAGGCGGGGCCGCAGGAGGAGGGGTTCGCGGTGACACTGAAGGTGCCGGTATGACGCAGGAGGCTGAGCGGAAGCCGGCACGGGTCGTCGTGGCGGACGACCAGACCGTGGTCCGTGAGGGCATCGTGATGCTGCTGGGGCTGCTGCCCGGCATCGAGGTGGTGGGCGCGGCCGGCGACGGGGACGAGGCCCTGGCGCTCGTCGGCGAGCTCGCGCCGGATGTCGTCCTGATGGACCTGAGGATGCCGCGGTGCGACGGCGTCGAGGCGACCCGGCGCATCAGAGCCGAGCACCCCGGTACGCAGGTCGTCGTGCTGACCACCTACGCGGACGACGAGTCGCTGTTCCCCGCCATCAGGGCCGGAGCCCGGGGCTACCTCACCAAGGACGCGGGCGGCGACGAGATCGTACGGGCGGTGGAGAGCGTGTTGTCCGGGGACGCGGGGCTGTCGCCGAGCATTCAACGGCGGCTGCTGGAGCGGCTGTCGGAGCCGGAACCGGCGGTGGTGGAAGAGGCGCCGGACGGGCTCACTGCGCGGGAGGCTGAGGTGCTCGTGCTGATCGCCGACGGCCTCAGCAACCAGGAGATCGCCCGGCGGCTGCATGTGTCCACGGCCACGGTGAAGACCCACATCAACAATCTGTTCGCCAAGGCAGGGCTCAAGGACCGTGCGCAGGCGGTCCGTTACGCCTACGGGAAGGGGCTGGTGCGGCCGCCGCGGAAGTGAAGTCACCTGATGGGGTGAAGCGCCCCGATTGAAGAGTCCGGGATCTGCCCGCTCTGCCCATCCTGGGGCATGCGGTCGACGACCGGCCGTCGTGGTGTGAGCGGCGAGGATCCTGTGAGTCCGGCCGAGGGGGTTGACGGGGGTGGTGAAGGCCCTGACCGTGCGGCGGAGACCCGGGACGCGGGGTACGGCGACTTCGACCAGTTGTTGCGTACGGCGGCGGCGCGGAGCGGGCACGGGGGAGGCGTTCCTGGCGCCGGGCCTGAAGTACGGCGGGGACTGGACGGGCGCGGCTGGACTTCATCAGCCTGGGCCTTGCCCTGGTGCTCGGCACGGCCGGGCTGCCGCACATCCTGTCCCGCTTCTGCACCGTGCCGACCGCTCGGGCCGCGCGCCGTTCGGTGGTCTGGTCGATCGGGCTGATCGGCGGCTTCTACCTGATGACGATCGTGCTGGGGTTCGGGGCGGCCGCGATCGTCGGCTTGCGGGCCGTGCGGGCGTCGAACGAGGCCGGGAACACGGCCGTCCCGCTCCTCGCGCTCGATCTCGGCGGCGGTGCGGCTTCCACTGGAGGAACGGTTCTGTTCGCAGTGGTGGCGGCGATCGCCTTCGCCACGATCCTGGCGGTGGTCGCCGGGATCACGCTCGCCTCCTCGGCGTCCGTGGCTCACGACCTGTACGCGTCGTTCAGCCGGAAGCGTGCGGAGCCGCGCGGCGAGGTGGCGGCGGCGCGCGTCGCCGCGGTCGGCATCGGCGTAGTCGCGATCGGCCTCGGACTGCCGGCGCGCGACCTGAACGTGGCCTTCGTGGTCGGCCTCGCCTTCGCGGTGGCCGCGTCCGCGAACCTGCCGGTCCTGCTGTACTCGCTGTTCTGGCGGAGCTTCACCACGCGCGGCGCGGTGTGGGCCGTGTACCGCGGTCTGGTGCCCGCGGTGCTCCTCGTGGTGCTGTCACCGGTGGTGTCGGGCAGCCCCGGATCGCTCTCCCCGGGGTTGACCCGCTGGAGAACCCCGGTCTCGTCTCCGTCCCGCTGGGCTTCCTCGCGGGCTGGCTGGGCACGGTCACCTCGGCGGAGCCGCCGGACGAGGCGAAACACGCGGAGATCGAGGTCCGGTCGCTCACCGGAGCCGGAGCGGCCTGACGGCACCGGCGAAGGGCCGCCGGTTATGGCGCCACCCACGCGTACCGGTGCTCGGGGCGGCCCGTCTCACCGTACTTGAGGGAGAGGCGGAGCCGGCCGGCCTGTTCCAGATGGCGCAGATAGCGCTGGGCGGTGGAGCGGCTGAGGCCGGTCTCGGCGGCGACCTCGTGGGCCGACAGCGGGTGCTCGGCGCGGTGCAGTACGCCGCAGATGAGGTCCGTGGTCGGTTCGGAGTGGCCGCTCGGCAGGCCGGGGGAGGAGGGTGCGGACGTCGTGCGCAGCGCGCCGAAGATGCGGTCGACCTGTTCCTGTCCGGCCGTGCCCTGGCCGCCGACCCGGGCGACGGTGCGGCGCAGCGCGGCGTAGGAGTCGAGGCGGGTGCGCAGGGCGGCGAAGGTGAAGGGCTTGATCAGATAGTGCAGGGCGCCCACGCGCATCGCCGCCTGTACGGTCTCCACGTCACCGGCCGCGGTGATCATGATGACGTCGGTGCCGTGGCCGCGTTCGCGCATCTGGTGGACCAGTTCGAGGCCCGTACGGTCGGGCAGGTAGTGGTCGAGCAGCACCAGGTCCATGGGGGCGCGTTCCAGAGCGGTCAGTGCCTGGGAGGCGCTGTGCGCGCGGGCGGCCACCCGGAATCCGGGAACCCTGCCCACGTATCTCGCGTTGATCTCAGCGACGCGGAAGTCGTCGTCCACGACCAGGACGTCAATCATCGGGCCTCTTTCCGTCAAGGCCGTCCGAGCGTTGCGCCCGTGTTTCGGCTCCGTTGTTGTAGCGCGAGCAGAACGAGCACAACAGACTCTTGCAAGCAGAAGAAGACCTTGTGCACAGAAGACTGCTGCTGTGGCGCGTGCCACGTCTACGGTCCCGGCCATGAAACCGGACACCGGCCCCGCCATCGAACTGCGGGGCGCGAGCAAGGTCTTCGCCACTCCGTCAGGGGGACTGCACACGGCCGTCAGCGGGCTGGATCTGACGGTGGGCCGCGGGGAGTTCGTGGCCGTCGTGGGTCCCACCGGCTGTGGCAAGTCGACCACCCTGACCCTCGTCAGCGGTCTGGAGGAGCCCACCGAAGGCGAGGTGCTGGTGGCCGGCGAACCGGTCACCGGCGTCGGTGACAAGATCGGCTTCGTCTTCCAGCAGGACGCCACCTTCCCGTGGCGCACGGTCCTGTCCAATGTGATGGCCGGCCCGCGCTTCCGCGGTGTGGCCAAGGCCGAGGCCAGGAGCAGGGCCCGGGAATGGCTCGGGCGGGTCGGGCTCGAAGCCTTCGAGGACCGCTATCCGCACCAGCTCTCCGGTGGCCAGCGCAAACGGGTCGCCCTCGCCGCCACCTTCGTCAACGACCCCGAGATCCTGCTCATGGACGAACCGTTCTCGGCGCTCGACGTGCAGACCAGGGCCCTGATGTCGGACGAACTGCTGGAGCTGTGGGAGGGCACGCGCGCCTCCGTCGTCTTCGTCACCCACGACCTGGAGGAGTCGATCGCACTGGCGGACAAGGTCGTCGTCATGACCGCGGGACCCGCCACCGTCAAGCAGGTCTTCGACATCGACCTGCCGCGGCCGCGCAAGGTCGAATCGGTGCGCCTGGAGCCGCGGTTCATCGAGATCTACCGCGAGATCTGGGAGTCCCTCGGCGAAGAGGTCCGCATCACCCGGGAGAGAGGCGCCGCCGATGTCGCCTGAACTGGTACCCGGGGGCGTCATGACGCCGGCCGCCGACGCGGTCACCCAGGCGGACGGGGCGGGGAAGCCGGAGCGCGCCCGCTCCCGCGCCAGGGCCGCCCGCCGACGCAAGGTGCTCGTCTCTGCCGTCCGCGCGCTGCTCCTCGTCGCCGTGCTCGGTCTGTGGGAACTGCTCTCGCGCACCGAGGTCATCGATCCGTTCAACTTCTCGATGCCGTCGAAGATCTGGGACCAGATATGGACCTGGGTGACTCAGGGAACCGCCCTCGGCTCCCTCGGTGAGCAGATCTGGTACACGCTCTACGAGGCACTGCTCGGCTGGCTCATCGGTGTGGTGGCGGGTGTCGTGCTGGGCATTGCTCTGGGGCGGATCACCTTGCTCGCCGACGTTCTTGGTCCATACATCAAGGTGCTCAACTCCATACCGCGGATCGTCCTCGCGCCGATCTTTGTCATCTGGTTCGGGCTCGGTCCCGCCTCCAAAGTCGCGTCGGCCGTGGTCCTCGTCTTCTTCCCGGTCTTCTTCAACGCCTTCCAGGGCGCCCGGGAGGTCGACCGCAACCTGGTGGCCAACGCGCGGATCCTCGGGGCGAGCGACCGCCGGGTGACGTTCCAGGTGGTGATCCCGTCCGCCACCTCGTGGATCTTCACCAGCCTGCACGTCAGCTTCGGCTTCGCGCTCATCGGCGCCATCGTCGGCGAGTACATCGGCGCCACCAAGGGGATCGGTCTGCTCGTCGCGCAGTCGCAGGGCACCTTCAACGCGGCCGGTGTGTACGCCGCCATGGTCATCCTCGCCGTCGTCGCACTGCTGGCCGAGGGGATCCTCACCTTCGCCGAGCGCCGCATCTTCCGCTGGAAGCCCTCGGACGCCGAGCGCTGACCCGGACGTACGCCTCACCCGCTCGCCCCGCCCCCACCGAGAGCACCCCGTCAGACGTGCCTCTACCGCAAGGACGTGACCGAACATGCGCAAGTCCGTCAGATTCACGGCGTTCGCCACCGCCGGTCTGCTCGCCCTCTCCTCGCTCACCGCCTGCGCCGACAAGGCCAGTTCGACGGCCCACTCCGGCGGCGGGGGCAGCGGCAAGGGAGAACACGTCAAGATCATGGTCGGCGGCCTGGACAAGGTCATCTACCTGCCAGCCATGCTCACCCAGCGGCTCGGCTACTTCGAGAAGGAGGGGCTGGACGTCGAACTCCTCAGCGAGCCGGCCGGTGTGCAGGCCGAGACGGCACTCGTCTCGGGGCAGGTCCAGGGAGCCGTCGGCTTCTACGACCACACGCTGGACCTCCAGACCAAGGGCAAGCACGTGGAGTCCGTGGTGCAGTTCTCGCACGCCCCCGGGGAGGTGGAGATCGTCGGCACCCGGCGGGCGGACGAC
This sequence comes from Streptomyces sp. NPDC059785, assembly GCF_042732375.1. Taxonomy (NCBI): domain Bacteria; kingdom Bacillati; phylum Actinomycetota; class Actinomycetes; order Kitasatosporales; family Streptomycetaceae; genus Streptomyces; species Streptomyces sp. NPDC059785. The sequence continues at coordinate 18,414 of NZ_JBHWHV010000054.1, read as the reverse complement.
ATCACCTCGCCCGGGGACTTCGCGGGCCGGAAGCTCGGTGTCACCGGGCTCGGCTCGTCGACCGACTTCCTCACCAAGTACCTGGCGGTCAAGAACGGCGTGAAGGTCAGCGAGTTCACACCGGTCGCCGTGGGAGCCGGACCCACCTTCATCTCCGCCCTGGAGAAGGGGGCCATCGACGGCGGGATGACGACGGACCCGACCGTCGCGACGATCATGGAGAAGAAGCTCGGCAAGGTCCTCGTCGACATGCGCACCCCGGAGGGGTCACAGAAGGCGCTGGGCGGCCCCTATCCGTCGTCAAGTCTTTACATGCAGACGGACTGGGTCAATGACCACAAGAAGACGGTCCAGAAGCTCGTCAACGCCTTCGTGAAGACACTGCGGTGGATGTCCTCGCACAGCGCCGACGAGATCGCCGCCGAGATGCCCGCCGACTACCAGCAGGGCGACAAGGCGCTGTACGCCGAGGCGATCCAGAGCACGCTGCCCATGTTCACCGACGACGGCGTGATGCCCGAGAACGGTCCCGAGACCGTCGAGAGGGTGCTCAAGGCGTTCAACCCCAACATCAAGAACGCCGACGTCGACCTGGACAGGACCTACACCACGGAGTTCGTCGAAGCGGCGCCGGACACCTCCGGCTGACCAGCCGCCCCGCCGGTGCTCAGGCGCGGGTCGCCCAGACGTAGCGGTGCTCCGGGCGGCCCGCCTCGCCGTACCTGAGGGTCAGCCTGGCCCGGCCGGTGCGCTCCAGGAGCTTCAGATAGCGCTGCGCCGTCTGCCGGCTGAGTCCGGTGACCTCCGCGACCTCCTGAGCCGACAGCGGCCCCTCGGCGCTCACCAGGGCCCGGCGGACGAGTTCGGCCGTGGTGGGGGAGTGCCCCTTGGGCAGGCCGGGCTCGGCGCCCGTCGAGAGGGCGCCGAACAACCTGTCCACCTCGGCCCGTTCGGCCTCGCCGCCGCCGTCGAGGGTCCGGCGCAGCTCCGCGTACGCCTCCAGCTTGGCGCGCAGGCCCGCGAAGGCGAACGGCTTGACGAGGTACTGCAACGCGCCCTGCCGCATGGCCTCCTGCACGGTCGCGACGTCCCGTGCCGCGGTCACCATGATGACGTCGGTCCGCCGGCCGCGTTGGCGCATCTCCCGGACGACCGAGAGCCCCGTGTCGTCCGGCAGATAGTGGTCCATGAGCACCAGGTCGAGACGTGGCAGCGTCTCCATCCGGTGCAGCGCCTCGGCGGCGGTGTGGGCCTCGCCAGCGACCTGGAAGCCGGCCACCTTGCCCACGTAGGCGGCATTGACCCGGGCCACCCGGGTGTCGTCGTCCACGACCAGTACCTCGATCATCAGGACTTCTCTCCGGTGTCTGCGATGCCCTTTGTGTCTGCGGTGCCTGTGGTGTCCACAGTGCCTGTTGACTTGTCAATGTCCGCTGCCAGCGCCTCCGGCAGCACCACGGCGAACTCCGCGCCGCCGCCCGCCGCCTCCGTCACCCGCGCGCTGCCGCCCTGTCGTTCGGCGAGCCGGCGGACCATCGCGAGACCGATACCGCGCTTCCCGTGTGCCGGGGGCTCCTTGGTGGACCAGCCCTCGGTGAAGACCAGCTCACGGCGATCGGCCGGAACGCCGGGCCCGGTGTCCCGGATCCGCAGCACGGCGGTACGTCCCTCGGCACGCAACTCGACCTCCACGCGCGCGTGCGGTGTGCCCGCGACCGCGTCCAGCGCGTTGTCGACGAGATTGCCGACGACGGTGACCAGCCCCCTGGGATCGATCAGCCGGTCCGGCAGCAGCGTCCCGTCCGCGATCCACAGCGCGACCCCGCGCTCCGCCGCGACCGTGGCCTTGCCCACCAGCAGAGCGGCGAGCAGCGGATCGTGGATCTTCTCGGTGACCTGCTCGGCGGTGGCCCGGTGATCGCCCACCACCTCGCCGACGAACTCCACGGCGTCGTCGTACATCTCCAGTTCCAGCAGTCCCAGGAGGGTGTGCATGCGGTTGGCGTGCTCGTGGTCCTGGGCGCGCAGGGCGTCGATGAGACCGCGGGTGGAGTCGAGTTCCCGGCCGAGCTGTTCCAGTTCGGTGCGGTCCCGCAGGGTGGCGACGGCGCCGCCGTCGTCGGTGGGCATCCGGTTGGCGAGCAGGACGCGCTGGCCGCGGACGGTGAGCAGGTCGGTGCCCGTGACCCGCCCCGCCAGGACGTCGGTCGTACGGCCGGGCCCCAGGGCGTCGTCGAGCGGCCGTCCGATGGCCTCGGTGCCCAGCCCCAGCAGGCGCTGCGCCTCGTCGTTGAGGAGCCGTACCCGGCCGCCGCGGTCCAGGGCGACGACCCCCTCGCGGATGCCGTGCAGCATGGCCTCACGCTCCGCCAGGAGCGCCGAGATATCGGAGAAGGCCAGGTCACGGGTCTGTCGCTGCACTCTGCGGGAGATCAGATAGGCGGCCAGCGCGCCGACGGCCAGGGCTCCTCCCGCGTACGCGAAGAGGCCGGGGATCGCGTGTATCAGCCGGGCGCGCACGCTGTCGTACTCGATGCCGACCGAGACGGCGCCGACGACGGTGCCGGCGCTGTCCCGCAGCGGTACCTTGCCGCGGGCCGAGCGGCCCAGGGTGCCGCTGTCGATCTCCATGACGTCCCGGCCGGCCAGGGCCCGGCTCGGGTCCGTCGAGACGACCTTGCCGATCTGCGTCCGGTCGGTGTGCGACCAGCGCACGCCATCCATGTTCATCACCACGACGTACTCGGCCCCGCTGGCCCTGCGGATCCGCTCCGCCTCGCGCTGCACGGGTCCGCCGGCCGTCGGCCGGGTGGACCGCAGGTCCTCGGCGATCTGCGGCTGGGCGGCCGTGGTCTGCGCGATCGCGAGCGCGCGCCGCATCGCCTGGTCGTCGAGCTGCGCGCTGAGCGGCGCCAGGAACAGCCCGGTCGCGAGCACGGCGACCCCGGCGGCGATCGCCAGCTGCATCAGCAGGACCTGCGAGAACATCCGCCGGGGCAGATGCGGGCGCAGCCGTCGGGCAGGGGCGGTGGGGCTCATGTGTACGACGGTACGGGGGCGGGGCGGCGACCTCGCGCGCGCGTGGCGCGGATCTTCGCGGTGGGGCGGCCGAGCCTCACGGACACGGCGGCTTCGCCTCACCGGACGTGGCGGCTCCGCCTCACCGCACGCGGCAGTCGCGGTACCCGACCCGCGTCAGGCCGGTACGGCCAACGCCGTCTCCTGGAGCTCCCTGACGCCCGTCACGTCCATCCGGGCCGGGGAGCCGAGGGCGGAGCCGCAGCTCTCCGGGCGGGGCGGCAGCGACTCGCCCTGGGCCACGGCGACCCGCCAGAGACGGCCGTCGGTGTGGGCGACCGTGACCTCCCAGCGCGGGGCTGCGCCGTCGGTGCGGACCACGGTCAGCCTGTCGGCCGCGTACTCCCGCGCAACCGTGCGGACCGCCAGTTCGGCCGCCTGCGCGGGGCGCTGCCAGGCCGAGCGGCCGCGGCAGCCCTCGGCGACGACACGGCCCTCGCGCACGCCCTGGAGGACCTCCTTGACGTGATGGGCCTCGGCCCGCCCGTAGGCGTAGCCGAACGGGAGGACGAGCAGCGTGGGTGAGAAGCGGTGGCCGCCCAGGTGGGTGACCTCCCAGACACCCTCCACGTCGGAGGCGGCCAGCTCCGCGGCGAGCGGGCGGCCCAGCAGGGCGCAGCAACGGTCGCGTCTGCCGTTGGTGCAGACGAGGGCGAGCGGGTCGCCGGTGTGCGGCGCGCCCTGGAGCACGCTGTCAAAGGTGTGCCGGTCGCCCATGCCGAGCGCGTGGAAGTCGAGGTCGAGCAGGCGCTCGGGGTCGGCCGTCGTAGCGCCGTGCAGCCATACGTTTCCGGGAACGGTGTGGGCCGCGTACACCTGCCGTCGGGCCGTGGCGCCGCGGTCGGCGTGGCGGCCGGAACGCCGGATGAGGGCGACGCGTACGCCGGTGCCCGCCGCGGCGGCTTCGAGCGCGCGGCCGATCGCCGGGTCGAGACGGCTCGAGGTGAGCGCCTTGACGCCCCACGGCCCGGGCTGCTCGATCAGCAGCCATGTCCTCGCGGTGGCCGCGGTCCCCGCGAGAGGCTCGTCGAGCCCTTGCGACGCGGCCGTGCACGTACTCACATAGGTGAGCCTAACCTGACTCGCGAGCCTCGGCCTCCCGGGGCGGGCACCGGGCCAAGACCGCGAGGAAACCGGCAGGTGGGAGCGGTGCGGGCGCCCGGCCGAGGGGGAGGAGGGCGGTCGCTGAGGGACGGCCGCTCACTCCGGCAGCGGCTGCGGCGGCCTGTTTCCCACGTAGACGCCGCTCGGCCGCATCCGCAGCGGCCGCTCGTCGTACTCCTCCAGGGCGTGTGCGATCCAGCCGGCCGTACGGGCGACGGCGAAGACGGTCTCGCCGGCGCTGGCGGGCATGCCGGAGGCGACGGTGAGGACGGCCAGAGCCAGGTCCACGTTGGCGTGCAGGGACGTGCGCCGGGCGGCCGTGGCCACGATGTCCCGGGCGGCGGCCAGGGCGGAAGCGGCTTCCGGGAGGTCCTCCAGGGCGGCGAACAGGGCACGCGCGCGTGGATCCTCGCCGGGGTAGAGACGGTGCCCGAGCCCCGGGATGCGGCGGCCGGCCCGCAGCTCCTCGGCGATCACGGGAACCGCGTCGCCGCTGTCGAGGACGTCCAGGAGCAGCCGGTGGGCCAGCCCGCTGGCCGCTCCGTGCAGCGGCCCCTCGATGACGCCGAGGCCCGCGGACACCGCCGCGTAGGCGTGGGCACGGGCCGAGGCGGCGACGCGGACCGCCAGGGTCGACGCGGCGAGGTCGTGGTCCACCAGCAGCCCGAGCGCCAGGTCGAGCACCCGCAGCGACTTCTCGTCGGGCAGCCGGCCGGTGAGCCGCGCCCACAGGCGGCGGGCCAGCGGGCCCTCGTCGCGGTGGTCGTGGCGCAGCGGCGGCAGGGCGTGGACGAGGGTGGGGATGAGGGCGCGCGCGGTACCGAGGACCACGTCCTCGGACAGGTCGAAGCGCAGCGGGTCCGCGGTGGCGGCGGCGATCGCCGCGACCCGCAGCCGGTCGGTCGGACCGCTGTGCTCGGGAAGGGCCTGCACGGCGCGCCGGGCCACGGCGACGGACGCCTCGGGCGCGGTGAAGGTGACGCCGGGGCGCAGCCGTCCGGTCCACAGCCACTCCGCGATCTCCTCGTAGGAGTGCCGCGCGGCCAGCTCGGTCGCGTCCACGCCGCGGAAGTAGTAGCGGTCCTTGTCGATCAGCGTGATGCGCGTACGGACGGACAGTTCGCCGCCCGTGCCCGAACCGCCGGACACTTCGCGCCTGTTGCGCCGGGCCAGCGCCTCGACCTCCTTGGCGTCGAAGGTGCTGCCCCGGCCGCCCGGGTCGCGTCGGCTGCCGAGCAGGCCGCGGCTCACGTACGCGTACACGGTCTCGGGCTTCACGCCGAGCAGGTCGGCGGTCTCTCTGGTGGTGAGCCGCCGTGCCGTGTCGCGGGCGTGGGGCGACGCTTCCTGATCCCTCATGGCGCCACCGTATCCATGTCGAGGTGCACTGTCTTGCCTGTCCAGTTATTTGCATTGATTCAATCAATATTGACAGCAATTTAGTCAAGGATGGACAGTCTGATCAAGTCGAGGAGGAGAAACAATGCCGAACCACACAGTCGACGTGCCCCGTGGACTCGCCGGCGTCGTCGTCACCGACACCGTGCTCGGAGACGTCAGAGGACTCGAGGGCTTCTACCACTACCGCCAGTACTCCGCCGTCGAACTCGCCGGCACCCGCTGCTTCGAGGATGTCTGGCACCTGCTGGTCCTCGGCGAACTGCCCGACGCCGCCCGCCGGGACGTGTTCACCCGCGAGACGGCCGCGCTGCGCCGCCTGCCCGACGACGTACGGGCGGCACTGCCCGCGCTCGCCGCCGCCGGCGGCCGGAGCGGCCCGCTCGCCGCCATGCGCACGGCGCTGTCGCTGCTCGGCGCCTCCCTCGGCTTCCGGCCGCTGTACGACATCGACGCCGGCCGGCGCCGCGCGGACACCCTCGCCGCGTCCGCCGCCGTACCGACGCTGCTCACCGCGCTGTACCGGCTGGGGCAGGGGCTGGAGCCGGTCGAGCCGCGTGACGACCTGTCGTACGCGGCCAACTACCTGTACATGTTGACGGGTTCGGAGCCGGACGCGGAGCGTGCGCGTGCGGTCGAGCAATATCTCATCTCAACCATTGACCATGGGTTCAATGCGTCCACCTTCACCGCGCGGGTGATCGCCTCCACCGGAGCGGACGTCGCCGCCTGTCTGACCGGCGCGGTCGGGGCACTGTCAGGGCCTCTCCACGGTGGTGCTCCCAGCCGCGCCCTGGACACGCTCGACGCCATTGGCACCCCCGAACGCATCGACCCCTGGATCCGCGAGCGCGTCCTCGCCGGTGACCGCATCATGGGCTTCGGCCACCCCGTCTACCGCACCGAGGACCCCCGCTCCCGCATGCTCCGGGAGATCGCCCAGCGGTTCGGCGGCCCGCTGGTCGACTTCGCGGTCCAGGTCGAACGCCAGGTGGAGGCGATCCTCGCCGAGCTCAAGCCCGGCCGTGAGCTGCACACGAACGTGGAGTTCTACGCCGGTGTGGTCATGGAGCTGTGCGGGCTGCCCCGGGAGATGTTCACGCCGACCTTCGCCGCCGCCCGGGTCGTCGGCTGGAGCGCCAACATCCTCGAACAGGCCGAGGACTCGAAGATCATCCGCCCGGCGGCCCGCTACGTGGGCCCGAGCGCGCCGACCGCCGTACCGGCGGCATGAGCCGACGCCCTCAACGCCCTGACCGCCTCAACGCCTCTGACATGCCTCGACGCCCCTGACGCCGCCCGGCGCCGCCCCTGGCACTCCGTCGCCTCGCGCCCGTCTCGCGCCCGCTCCGCCCTCGTATCCTTGGTCGGCATACGTCCCGCGCGCGGAAACAGGCACACGGAGCTTCCCGTGCACGGGCACAGGTACACGAGCCGGTGCACGCAGCGGCACGGGAAGGGCGCACGTTGAGCCAGCCGAGTCCGCATCAGATCCCCGTCGTGGTCCTCGCCGGATTCCTCGGTTCCGGCAAGACCACGCTGCTCAACCAACTGCTGCACCGCAGCGGAGGCAGCCGGATCGGCGCGATCGTCAATGACTTCGGAGCCATCGAGATCGACGCGATGGCGGTCGCCGGGGCGCTCGGCGACTCCACCGTGTCCCTCGGCAACGGCTGCCTGTGCTGCGCCGTCGACGCCAGTGAGCTCGACGTCTACCTGGAGCGGCTGGCCCGGCCGTCAGCCGGTGTCGACGTCGTCGTCATCGAGGCGAGCGGACTCGCGGAGCCGCAGGAACTGGTGCGGATGGTGCTCGCCAGCGAGAACCCGCGAGTGGTGTACGGCGGGCTCGTGGAGGTCGTGGACGCCGCGGAGTTCGACAGCACGCGCGAGCGGCACCCGGAGATCGAACGCCACCTCGGCATCGCCGACCTCGTCGTGGTCAACAAGGTCGACCGGGCGCCGGACGGCGACGCGGTGCTCCGGCTGGTCCGGGAGCTGACCGCGGGCGCCGCCGTCGTCCCCGCCACCTACGGACGTATCGACCCCGAGTTCCTCTTCGACTGCCGGCCGTCCCGGGAGCGCATCGGGCAGCTCTCCTTCGACGACCTGCACCTCCACGGCGACGAGCCCGGCGGGACCGGCCCCGGACCCGGTGACACCGGCCCCGACGAGGGCGTGCACGCCTCCCACGCCCATCTGCACAGCGCGTACGACGCCGTCTCCTTCACCTCGGAAGTGCCGCTGCACCCGCGCCGGTTGATGGACTTCCTGGACAGCCGGCCCGGCGGCCTGTACCGCATCAAGGGGTACGTCGATTTCGGCGCCCACGACCCCCGCAACCGCTACGCCGTGCACGCCGTCGGCCGGTTCCTGCGCTTCTACCCGGAGCCCTGGAGCAGCGCCCGTGACCCCCACGGCGCCGCCGGGCGCGTCACCCAGCTCGTGCTCATCGGCTCCGGCATCGACGCCGATGCCCTCCTCAAGGGACTCCAGGCATGCAAGGAGGACGTCCCGCACGCCGACGAGCACAGCATGTGGGGCGTCCTCCGCTACGTTCAGGAGCCGGACGTTCAGGAGCCGGACGTACACGAGCCCGGCGGCGCGGAGCCGGAAGACGGCGCCGAGCCGGACCCGGAGGGCTGACCCCCGGTCACGCCGGCCCTGCCGGTCACGCCGGTCCCGCCACCACCGACACCGTCTTCGCCAGGGACACCCCGGAGCCGTCGCGGCGCGGGTCCACCTCGGGCAGCTCGGCCGGCGCGCCGTTCTTCTGCGCGGCCCGCGCCGGGGCGGGTCCCGCCCAGGCCAGCGACAGGCAGTCCTCGCCCTTCAGGAACCGCTGGCAGCGCACGCCGCCCGTGGCACGGCCCTTGCGCGGGTACTGGTCGAACGGCGTCAGCTTCGCGGTCGTCTGCACCGAGTCGTCCAGGGTGCCGCGGGAGCCCGCCACCGTGAACACGACCGCGTCCACCGCCGGGTCGACCGCCGTGAACGAGATCACCTTGGCGCCCTCGGTGAGCTTGACGCCCGCCACACCACCGGCGGGCCGGCCCTGCGGGCGGACCTGTGCGGCCTGGTAGCGCAGCAACTGGGCGTCGTCCGTGATGAAGACCAGGTCCTCCTCGCCGGTGCGCAGCTCGGCCGCGCCGACGATCCGGTCGCCGTCCTTGAGCGTGATGACCTCCAGCTCCTCCTTGTTCGAGGGATAGTCGGGCACCACGCGCTTGACGACGCCCTGCTGCGTGCCGAGGGCCAGGCCCGGCGACGACTCGTCGAGCGTCGTCAGGCAGACCACGCTCTCGTCGCCCTCCAGCGTGAGGAACTCGGAGATCGGCGCGCCCCCCGACAGGTTCGGCGCGGTGGCCGTCTCGGGGAGCTGGGGCAGGTCGATGACGTTGATCCGCAGCAGCCGCCCGCCGGAGGTGACCGCGCCGATCTCGCCCTGCGCCGTAGCGGGGACGGCGGAGACGATCAGGTCGTGCTTGGCGCGCTTGCCGCCCTTCTCGAAGGGGTCCCCGTTGGCCGTACGGGCGAGCAGGCCCGTGGACGACAGGAGCACCCGGCAGGGGTCGTCGGCGACCTGGAGCGGGACGGTCGCGGCGGGGACGCCGGAGGACTCCAGCAGGGTCGTGCGCCGCGGCGTGCCGAACTTCTTGGCCACCGCCGCCAGTTCCCCGGAGACCAGCTTGCGCAGCTCGGCGTCCGACTCGAGGATGCCGGTTAGCTCGTCGATCTCGCCGTTCAGCCGGTCGCGCTCGCTCTCCAGCTCGATGCGGTCGAACCGGGTGAGCCGGCGCAGCGGCGTGTCCAGGATGTACTGCGTCTGGACCTCGCTGAGCGAGAAGCGGCCCATCAGGCGCTCCTTCGCCTGCGCGGAGTTCTCGCTGGAGCGGATCAGCCGGATGACCTCGTCGATGTCGAGGAGGGCGATCAGCAGGCCGTCCACCAGGTGCAGCCGGTCACGCTTCTTGGTGCGCCGGAACTCGCTGCGGCGGCGCACGACGTCGAAGCGGTGGTCCAGATAGACCTCGAGCAGCTCCTTGAGGCCCAGGGTGAGGGGCTGGCCGTCCACCAGGGCGACGTTGTTGATGCCGAAGGACTCCTCCATCGGCGTCAGCTTGTAGAGCTGCTCCAGGACCGCTTCCGGCACGAAACCGTTCTTGATCTCGATGACCAGGCGCAGGCCGTGCGCGCGGTCCGTGAGGTCCTTGACGTCGGCGATGCCCTGGAGCTTCTTGCTGCCGACCAGGTCCTTGATCTTGGCGATCACCTTCTCCGGGCCGACGGTGAAGGGCAGCTCGGTGACGACGAGGCCCTTGCGGCGCGCCGTCACGTTCTCCACCGCCACCGTGGCGCGGATCTTGAAGGTGCCGCGGCCCTTCTCGTACGCGTCCCGGATGCCGGGGAGGCCGACGATCTGCCCGCCCGTGGGCAGGTCGGGGCCCGGGACGTGCTTCATCAGCGTGTCGAGGTCGGCGCCCGGGTGGCGGATCAGGTGGCGGGCGGCCGCGATGACCTCGCCCAGGTTGTGCGGCGGCATGTTGGTCGCCATGCCGACGGCGATGCCCGAGGCGCCGTTCACCAGCAGGTTCGGGTACGCCGCGGGGAGGACGCCGGGCTCCTGCTCCTGGCCGTCGTAGTTCGGGGCGAAGTCGACGGTGTCCTCGTCGATCGACTCCGTCATCAGGGACGTGGCGTCGGCCATCCGGCATTCGGTGTACCGCATGGCGGCCGGCGGGTCGTCGTTGCCCAGCGAGCCGAAGTTGCCGTGGCCGTCGACCAGGGGCAGGCGCATGGAGAAGGGCTGGGCGAGGCGCACCATGGCGTCGTAGATCGACGCGTCGCCGTGCGGGTGCAGCTTGCCCATGACCTCGCCGACGACGCGGGCGCACTTCACGTAGCCGCGGTCGGGGCGCAGGCCCATCTCGTTCATCTGGTAGACGATGCGGCGGTGCACGGGCTTGAGGCCGTCGCGGGCGTCCGGCAGGGCTCGGGAGTAGATGACCGAGTAGGCGTACTCGAGGAAGGAGCCCTGCATCTCGTCGACGACGTCGATGTCGAGGATCCGCTCCTCGAAGGCAGCGTCGTCGTCGGGTCGCGGGGTTTTCGTGCTGCGGCGGGCCATCGCTGCTGCGGCTCCTTCACCAACATGAACGGGATCTGACGCGCACCATTGTGGACCGCCGTACTGACAACGCGGACCACGACCCGTCCGTTCCCACCCCGGACCGGCTCCCGGAACCCGTCCGTTCCCACCCCGGACCGCCTCCCGGAACCCGTCCCTCCACGTCCGGCGGCCACGCCCCCGGACCAACCCGTCCCCGCCCCCGACCGAGCCCCCGGCACCCGCCTCCGGAACGCCCCGGAGGCACCTGCGCGCGCGTAGGCGCGTCCCGCCGCGGTCGTACGTGAGTCCTGTTCGCGGGGCACCCGGGTCTCGCTCACGGCGTAGCTGGTGCGGGAACTTCGCCAGCCGTCCGCGCGCTTGCATACAGTGGCAGGACCGACAGGGATTCGGCAGTTTCCCGCGATCGAAGGGACGTACATGCCCATGGGTCACACGGCCACAGCTGAGGCAGGCTCCGGCGGCCTGACAGCGACCGAGCACCGCCTGGCCAACGGCCTGCGCGTGGTGCTCTCCGAGGACCACCTGACCCCGGTCGCGGCGGTGTGCCTCTGGTACGACGTCGGCTCCCGCCACGAGGTGGCGGGCCGCACCGGCCTCGCCCACCTCTTCGAACACCTGATGTTCCAGGGCTCTCACCAGGTGCACGGCAACGGCCACTTCGAGAAGGTCCAGGGCGCGGGCGGCTCGCTCAACGGCACCACCAGCTTCGAGCGCACCAACTACTTCGAGACCATGCCCGCCCACCAGCTCGAGCTCGCCCTCTGGCTGGAGGCCGACCGCATGGGCTCGCTGCTCGCCGCGCTCGACGACGAGTCGATGGAGAACCAGCGCGACGTCGTCAAGAACGAGCGCCGCCAGCGCTACGACAACGTGCCCTACGGGACCGCCTTCGAGAAGCTGACGGCGCTCGCGTACCCGGAGGGCCACCCGTACCACCACACCCCGATCGGGTCGATGGCGGACCTGGACGCGGCCACCCTGGAGGACGCCCGCGCGTTCTTCCGCACGTACTACGCGCCCAACAACGCCGTCCTGTCGGTGGTCGGTGACATCGACCCGCGGCAGACGCTCGCCTGGATCGAGAAGTACTTCGGCTCCATCCCGGGGCACGACGGCAAGCCCGCCCCGCGTGACGGCTCCCTGCCGGACGTCATCGGCCAGGAGCTGCGCGAGGTCGTCGAGGAGGAGGTCCCGGCCCGCGCGCTGATGGCCGCCTACCGGCTCCCGGAGGACGGCACGCGCGCGTCGGACGCCGCCGACCTGGCGCTCACCGTCCTCGGCGGCGGCGAGTCCTCCCGGCTGTACAACCGGCTGGTCCGCCGCGACCGCACCGCCGTCGCGGCCGGGTTCGGGCTGCTGCGGCTGGCCGGGGCGCCGTCCCTGGGCTGGCTGGACGTGAAGACCTCCGGCGACGTCGAGGTGCCGGTCATCGAGGCCGCCGTCGACGAGGAGCTCGCCCGGTTCGCCGCGGAGGGCCCGACGGCGGAGGAGATGGAGCGCGCCCAGGCCCAGTTGGAGCGCGAGTGGCTGGACCGCCTCGGCACGGTCGCGGGGCGCGCCGACGAACTGTGCCGGTACGCCGTCCTGTTCGGTGACCCGCAGCTCGCGCTGACGGCCGTACAGCGCGTCCTCGAAGTGACGCCCGAAGAGGTGCGCGCGGTCGCCGAGGCCCGGCTGCGCCCCGACAACCGCGCGGTGCTCGTCTACGAGCCGGTCGCCGCGGAAGAGGCCGAGGCGGCAGCTGCCGAGGCCACCGACGAGGACGAGGAGTCGGCCAAGTGACCGAGCTCGCGAGCATGGACTTCCACCCAGAGCCCCAGGCCGGCGAGGCCAGGCCGTGGGCGTTCCCGGCCCCGGGCCGTGGTGCCCTGGACAACGGCCTGACGGTGCTGCGCTGCCACCGCCCGGGCCAGCAGGTCGTGGCCGTCGAGGTGCTTCTCGACGCGCCCCTGGACGCCGAGCCCGTCGGTCTCGACGGCGTGGCCACGATCATGGCGCGGGCCTTCTCCGAGGGCACCGACAAGCACTCCGCCGAGGAGTTCGCGGCCGAGCTGGAGCGCTGCGGCGCCACGCTCGACTCGCACGCCGACCACCCGGGTGTGCGGCTCTCCCTCGAAGTGCCGGTCTCCCGGCTGCCCAAGGCCCTCGGTCTGCTCGCCGACGCCCTCAGGGCCCCGGCGTTCGAGGACGGCGAGGTCGAGAGGCTGGTGACCAACCGCCTCGACGAAATCCCGCACGAGACCGCCAACCCGGCCCGCCGCGCCGCCAAGGAGCTCTCCCGGGAGCTGTTCCCGGCCGGCTCGCGCATGTCGCGCCCCCGCCAGGGCACCGAGGAGACCGTCAAGAACATCGACTCGGCGGCCGTGCGCGCCTTCTACGAGAAGCACGTACGCCCGGCCACGGCCACCGCCGTGGTCGTCGGCGACCTCACCGGGGTCGACCTGGACGCGCTCCTCGCCGACACCCTGGGGAGCTGGACCGGCTCGTCCGCCCAGCCGCGCCCGGTGCCGCCGGTGACCGCCGACGACCGGGGCCGCGTGATCATCGTCGACCGTCCGGGCGCCGTGCAGACGCAGCTCCTCATCGGCCGCGTCGGGGCCGACCGGCACGACCGGGTGTGGCCCGCGCAGGTGCTCGGCACCTACTGCCTCGGCGGCACCCTCACCTCGCGGCTCGACCGCGTCCTGCGCGAGGAGAAGGGATACACCTACGGGGTGCGGGCGTTCGGCCAGGTGCTGCGCTCGGCCCCGGACGGCTCGGGCGCCGCGATGCTCGCCATCAGCGGCTCCGTGGACACGCCCAACACCGGTCCCGCCCTCGACGACCTGTGGAAGGTGCTGCGCACCCTGGCGGCCGAGGGCCTGACCGACGCGGAGCGGGACGTCGCCGTGCAGAACCTGGTGGGTGTCGCGCCCCTGAAGTTCGAGACGGCGGCGGCCGTGGCGAGCACGCTCGCGGACCAGGTCGAGCAGCACCTGCCGGACGACTACCAGTCGGCGCTGTACCGGGAGCTGGCCGCGGCGGGCACCGTGGAGGCCACCGCGGCCGTCGTGAACGCCTTCCCGGTCGACCGCCTGGTGACCGTCCTGGTGGGCGACGCCGTGCAGATCGCGGAGCCCGTCAGGGCGCTCGGCATCGGCGAAGTGAGCGTCGTGACGGCAGAGTAGGAGCCGCCGGGAAGACGCCGTCCCCCGGGGGCCCTGGTGACCGATCGGTCACCAGGGCCCCGTTCTGCCCGGAATGGGGCCCGGGCCGGGCCCTCGCTTTGTCCGTATTGGCAGGGGAGTTGCCTTTCCGCCCTGTGGCGTGCGCTACAAAAACGCTGATCCGTTTGTTGATCGAAAGGCGCCTCGCTTAGCGTCAGTCCGGCTGTTCGTCGGGCAGTGCGCCGCACCCGCGGCACCGGACAGTCATCGCCGAGTCCCCGTACGGCGCGAGCCAGGGGAGCCGGGGACCCGCATCACGTCCCTGGGGTGAATCGGGCACCCTCCCCACAGGGGGCCCGTAGGAGACCTTCCTGCTCCGAACCCGTCAGCTAACCCGGTAGGCGAGAGGGAAGGAAAGGACCAGCCCCTACATGGCGCTCACCCGTGTCACCGGGAAGCATCGTCGTCCGAGCCGGATCAACCGCACGACCAAGAGTGCGGCGGGCGTCGCGGCGCTCACCACCACCGGTGTCATCGGAACCCTGGCCGCCCCCGCGTTCGCCGCGAGCGAGTCGGTCCAGCAGACCGGGCTGACGAAGGCCGTCACCATCGGCGACTCGGTCGCCGAGGAGGTCGGCGCGCAGGCCACCGCCCAGCAGTACGCCGCCGAGCAGGCCGCCGCCGTGGAGAAGGCCGAGCAGACCGCGAGGAAGCGGGCCGAGGCGGAGGCGGAGCGCAAGCTCGAGGCCGAGGCCAGGGCCGCCCGCGCCGCCGAGCGCAAGCGCCTGAACACCTTCGTGCTGCCGATCACCGGATCGTACGTCTCCACCGCCTACCAGAGCAGCAGCAGCCTCTGGTCCTCCGGCACCCACACCGGCGTCGACTTCCACGCCGCCTCCGGCACCGCCGTGCACGCCGTCGGCGCGGGCACCGTCGTCACGACCGGCTGGGGCGGCGCGTACGGGAACCAGGTCGTCCTGAAGATGCACGACGGCACGTACACGATGTACGGGCACCTGTCGTCCATCGGCGTCTCCGTCGGGCAGACCGTCACCGCCGGCCAGCAGATAGCCCTCTCCGGGGCCACCGGCAACGTCACCGGACCCCACCTCCACTTCGAGGCCCGGACGACCGCCGAGTACGGCTCCGACGTGGACCCCGTCGCCTACCTCCGCTCGCACGGCGTGTCCCTCTGACGCACGGCCGCACGCGCGGGTGCCCCGCACCCGCCCACGCGCGCGTGGACGACATCGCAGGACCCCGGCCCCCTGGGCCGGGGTCCTCGTCGTTTCCGGCCGCCGAATGTCCAAAAAATATCCATGGATTCAAGCCCGCCATCGGAAATACCGCGACGTTGCAATAGAGTCGCCGAACAAGCGTCAATCGACCGCGTTTCGCGGGGATTAAGGCGGAGGTCCGCTCATGCGCATTCCGGCGCACTCGGTATGCACGGCGATCCGTGATGACATCGTCGCGGGTGTCTACGAGCGCGGCAGCCGCCTGACCGAGGAACTGCTGGCGCGCCGCTACGGCGTCTCCCGGGTGCCCGTGCGCGAGGCGCTGCGCACCCTGGAGGCCGAGGGCTTCGTCGTGACCCGCAGGCACGCCGGCGCGTGCGTGGCCGAACCCACCGAGCAGGAGGGCACCGACCTGCTGGAGATGCGCATCCTGCTGGAGCCGCTGGCCGCCGCCCGGGCCGCCCAGCGCCGCACCGAGGCGCACCTCAAGGTGTTGCGCGGCCTGGTCAGGCTGGGGCAGGAGCGGGCCAGGCGGGGCCACAGCGAGGATCTGCGCTCCCTGGGCAACTGGTTCCACGAGACGCTCGCCCAGGCGTCCGGGAGCCCCGCCCTGACCGCGACGCTCGCCCAGCTGCGGCGCAAGATCGCCTGGATGTACGCGGTGGAGACGCCCGCCGACCCGGCGGAGTCCTGGACGGAGCACGGCGGCATCGTGGACGCCGTGGCGCGCGGGGACAGCGAGCGGGCGCGGGCGGCGACCGCGCTGCACACGGAGCGCGCGAGCGCCGCGCACCGGCTCCGCTTCACCGGCAGGGGCGACGCCGCGGACCGCCAGGACCGTGTGAGGACTTCGCAACCTGGCGTAAACATGACGGGTCTGCGGCATTAACAAAAGCGCCGTATACAAAGGGGAAGTAATTCGCGGGGGATAATTTCTGCTGCCCTTTCCCGCTCTGCGTTCGTCCGCTTTTCGCCGGGAAGTGCGTCCGGTGCGCGGAAAAGCGAAGGGCCCGCCCGGTAATTCGGGCGGGCCCTTCGCCGTGCGTGCGGCCGGTGTTTCCCGGCCGGTGCCGCGTCCGGCCTCAGACGGTCTCGGGGAGCTCGTCGAGTCCCTCGGCGACCAGCTTGGCGAGACGGTCGAGGGCGGCGTCCGCCCCGTCCGCGTCGGAGGCGAGGACGATCTCCTCGCCGCCCTGGGCGCCCAGGCCGAGGACCGCGAGCATCGACGCGGCGTTGACGGGGTTGCCGTCCGCCTTGGCGATGGTCACGGGGACGCCGGAGGCCGAGGCCGCCCGGACGAAGATGGAGGCGGGGCGGGCGTGAAGGCCCTCGGCCCAGCCGACGTTGACGCGGCGCTCAGCCATGTGATGCTGCCCTTCAGGTGACTCAAGTTGTCTAGACCAGTGTTCCATACCGTACGGCATGCCCGGACGGCCCCCGAGCGGGCTCCCGGCCGCCGCCGGCCGCGCGGGTCCACTCCGCGTACGCGCCCGGGGGGACCGGGCCTCCCCAGCCTGCCCCGCGCCGTTGTCATACGCGAGCCGTACTCTGGGGCCCATGCAGACCTCGTCGGACCGGCACGAGTATCCCGCCCACTGGGAGGCCGACGTGGTGCTGCGCGACGGCGGCACCGCGCGCGTCAGGCCGATCACCGTCGACGACGCGGACCGCCTGGTCAGCTTCTACGAGCAGGTCTCGGACGAGTCCAAGTACTACCGATTCTTCGCGCCCTACCCGCGGCTGTCCGCCAAGGACGTGCGCCGCTTCACGCACCACGACTTCGTCGACCGGGTCGGCCTCGCGGCCACCATCGGCGGCGAGTTCGTCGCGACCGTGCGCTACGACCGGATCAACGCCCAGGGCCTGCCCGCCTCCGCGCCCGCCGACGAGGCCGAGGTCGCCTTCCTCGTGCAGGACGCGCATCAGGGCCGCGGGGTGGCCTCCGCCCTGCTCGAACACATCGCGGCCGTCGCCCGGGAGCGCGGCATCCGCCGCTTCGCCGCCGAGGTCCTGCCCGCCAACACCAAAATGATCAAGGTCTTCACGGACGCCGGGTACACCCAGAAGCGCAGCTTCGAGGACGGCGTCGTACGGCTCGAGTTCGACCTGGAGCCGACCGACCGCTCGCGCGCCGTGCAGTGGGCCCGCGAGCAGCGCGCCGAGGCCCGTTCCGTGCAGCGGCTGCTCGCCCCCGGCTCGGTCGCCGTCATCGGCGCGGGCCGCACACCCGGCGGGGTGGGCCGCAGCGTCCTGGACAACCTGCGCGACGCCGGCTTCACGGGCCGCCTGTACGCGGTGAACCGGGCGCTGGCGGACAAGGAGCTCGACGGCGTCCCCGCGCACCGCTCGGTCCGCGACATCGCCGAGCCCGTCGACCTCGCGGTCGTCGCCGTCCCCGCCGAGCAGGTGCCCGAGACCGTCGCGGAGTGCGGCGCCCACGGGGTGCAAGGACTCGTGGTCGTCTCCGCCGGGTACGCGGAGAGCGGCCCCGAGGGACGCGAGCGCCAGCGGGCCCTGGTCCGCCAGGCCCGCACGTACGGCATGCGCATCATCGGGCCGAACGCGTTCGGGGTCATCAACACCTCGCCCACCGTGCGGCTCAACGCCTCCCTCGCGCCTCAGATGCCGCGCACCGGCCGCACCGGCCTGTTCGCCCAGTCCGGCGCGATCGGCATCGCGCTGCTCTCCCGGCTGCACCGCCGCGGCGGCGGCGTCACGGGCGTCACGGGCGTGTCCACGTTCGTCTCCTCCGGCAACCGCGCGGACGTCTCGGGCAACGACGTACTCCAGTACTGGTACGAGGACCCGGACACCGACGTCGCCCTGATGTACCTGGAGTCCATCGGCAACCCGCGCAAGTTCACCCGGCTCGCGCGGCGGACCGCGGCGGTCAAGCCGGTCGTCGTCGTCCAGGGCGCACGGCACGGAGCGGCCCCCCAGGGACACGCGATCCGGGCCACGCGGCTGCCGCACGCGACCGTCTCCGCGCTGCTGCGCCAGGCCGGCGTCATCCGCGTCGACACGATCACCGAGCTGGTCGACGCGGGCCTGCTGCTGGCCCGCCAGCCCCTCCCGCGCGGCCCCCGGGTGGCGATCCTCGGGAACTCGGAGTCCCTGGGACTGCTCACCTACGACGCCTGCCTCGCCGAGGGGCTGCGGCCGCTGCCGCCCGCCGATCTGACCACGGCCGCCTCGGCGGAGGACTTCCACCGCGCGCTGGCCGGGGCGCTCGCCGACGACGCCTGCGACGCGGTCGTGGTGACCGCCATCCCGGCGGTGGGGGAGACCTCGGCGGCCGACGCAGCGCTGGCCGAGGCGCTGC